>JAXFQM010000153.1:0-4726 GCA_034178965.1 Bacteroidales bacterium
CATTTGCAAAAAAAAACGTACCTTTGCAAATTCTTTTATCAAATTGCAAAGATACTTAATTTTTTGATAATGTGTGATGAAAAAACAAAAATAGCCCCAACGGAGCGTCCCAAATGGTTTGCGGCAGTCCTGTTGCTGTCAAGCAGCGCCCTGTGGGGAGCCTCTTTCATCTTTACCAAAGACCTATTTCTCAACACGCCCCATGTCACCACACAAGTCATCATAACAGGGCGTCTGCTTGTTGCCACGCTATGTTTCATGCCTTATCTTGCCGCCACGCACCGTTTGCCGCGCTTGCAGGGCAAGGACGTAGGGCTTTTTATGGTGATGGCGTTGCTGGAGCCCTTCCTGTACCATCTTTGCGAAACCAGCGGCATTGCACTCGTCAGCGGCAGTTTGTCCAGCATCATCATTGCTCTCATTCCTCTTTTCATTCCTTTTTCCATGGTGCTGAGGTTTCACGAGAAACTGCAGGGCAACCAGATTTTAGGGGTCATGGTATCCATTTTAGGCATTTGCATGATGATAGTGGGGCCGGGTTTCACTCTTTTGGCCTCCCCAAAGGGGCTAATGCTTTTGTTTTCTGCCGTGATAGTGGCGTTGATTTACAATATGCTGCTATATCATGTCATAGGACGCTACAGTCCGTTTGCCATCACCGCCTATACCAACGTGTTTGCCCTCTTCTATTTCATTCCCCTGTTGCTTGTCAGCGACCATGCGGTGTTACCTCTTATCCATATTTCGCCGCGTTTTATCTTCGATATAGTTTTCCTCGGCATTTTTTGCAGCACGTTTGCTTATGTTTTCTATAACTATGGTTATCGAGCCATTGGCGCCACGAGAGCAGCCAGTTACAACAACCTCATTCCCGTGTTTTCGTTGTTGCTGGCGCTTGCCATCGGCCAAGAGAGACTTACGCCTATGAAAGCGGCCGGCATGGCCGTCGTTGTTGGCGGCTTGTTTTTGGCGCAACGCGAAAGCCGTGCTAAAAAGAAGGTGTCGAGGCTTGCAGAGCATTAGTCTCCTTCTTCGAAAAAGCATTCCGTCGCGGCGTATAAGGTACCCTATAGCAGTCCTTCCGCATGCCGGCGAAAAAAGAAAGTGGCACGCGTGTTTTGTTAGAGGGTGGCCTGATGGAGCTGGCAGGGACGTTGTGCCGTGTCACTTGTTGTCCCTTGGGCAAAACAAGACGCCTATTTTGCTATTATGCCGACGTGTCATACAATAATATGTCGTCTTACGCGTTATATTATTAATATGAGATTACAAAGAAATATCGGGTTGGCGTGCGCGTCGTTGCTGCTGCTGGCGGGCTGCAAACCTTTCGAGGGCGGACAAACGGTGCCGGCCTATCTTTCCATTGACAGAATAACGGTGGAGAACACCCCAGGCAACAGCGTCAGCCAAATGCAAGGCTATTTCTCCTCTTTGATAGATTGCGCCGAAGTCATCATTTATGTTAACGGCGACACCTCCCAAACAAATTTGGGCGTCTATGAGTTGCCTTGCTGCATACCCATACTTCGCTCGGACACCATAGACAAGGTCATTGTAAACCCCGTGGTAAAGCAAAACGGCATCGCTGCCACTCATATAGACTATCCCTATTATAGCAGCATCGAACTTGACAAGGTATTCGTCGCCCCCAACGACACCACAAGTTTGGGAAGTCTCACCACTCACTACGTCGCGCAAAGCCATTGCGTGTGGGAAGAATTTTTCGAGCCGGGGGCACAGGGGCTCAATATAGATTCTATAGTGCATCGTCTGCTCTACAACCAGGCGGGTGCCTTGGACACGATACTTAGCGACAACGGATGCGGGGTTGTTCATGTCTCTCAGTCACAAGAAGCATTGAATTTCTGGAGCAAGGACACCATCGACATGAGTCGCTATGGCTCGGAGAGTTATTTATATCTTGAGATGGATTATTGGACCGACTTCAACCTCAGTGTGGGTTTCAATAACCCCACTATGGTGGGCGGAACGTCTAACATACACAGCGCAATCGTGCTGTACCCCAACCAAGGATGGCAAAAGATTTACATTAATTTGGGACGCTTATGGAGCTACTATAATCACCACCCCTACATACGTCTCTATTTCAGTATCCTCAATAGTGGGCACCTCTCGGGCAATGTCTACTTGGACAACATGAAACTACTTGTTTATTAATAATGTAAGGTGTGTTCTATCTATTTCACGTATGAAACTAACCACTAATAGATCCAACCAACCCTACTATTCAGCACTGGGGACAACATTTCGGCATCTTGCTTCTTTTCATTCAGTCACGTAGTCCGATGCACATCCTCGTCCCACACGGCCATTTGCTCAAGGGTTCATCCCCCCATCGCATGAAAGCCATTTTTTGAACTCACCTTAAGCACTAATACCACATCGATTTGAATACCCGCAAACAAACCTTGAAATATATGGCTTGCGACTTTGTCGCAGCAGCATTGTCGTGGGCGGCGCTTTTTGCTTTCCGCAAACTGGGGTTGGAACACGGAACGGCAATAGACATTGCTTCGGACATTAATTTTTGGCTGGGAATTATTATAGTGCCGACCGCCTGGTTGTGCCTGTATGCCACACAAGGCATCTATCGCGACGTCTATCGCAAGAGCCGCCTAAAGGAACTACAGCAAACGCTGGTTGGAACGCTCATCGGTGTGTTAGTATTATTCTTTGTGCTCCTCATCGACGATGACGTGTACACCTATTCAAACCACTATCTCTCCTTCCTTGTTCTCCTGTGTGCGCACTTCGCGTTCACCTATACACCACGCGTCCTAATCACCACGCACACCGCCAACCTCATCCATACGCGACAGGTAGGCTTCCCCACACTTCTCATTGGGAGCAAAGACAAGGCCTACCACACCTACCTCGACCTCGACAATCAAGAAGTGTACAGTGGAAACCTTTTTGTGGGCTTCATCCCCGTAAACGGCAGTGTCAACGACAAACTTGTCGGCCTCATGCCCTGCATGGGAAAGTTGGACCAATTGAGAAGCATCATAGAACAACATCACGTCAAGGAGGTGATCATCGCCATAGAAGACTACGAAGAAAATCGCCTCACTGACATCATCCGCACCCTCGACCGCTGCGGCGACCTTATCATAAAGGTCACACCTAATCTGCGAGACATTATTTTCGGCAGCGTAAAACTCAACAACATATTCCATTCGCCCCTCATCGAGATAAACCCACGCCTCATGCCAGAATGGCAATACAGTGTGAAGCGGATAGCCGATGTGGTCATCTCCCTCTTTGCGCTCATTATCCTCTCCCCAGTCTACCTCGTGGTGGCAATCATCGTCAAGGCCACCTCGCCGGGTCCCGTGTTCTATGCCCAAGAGCGCATAGGCAAAAACGGAAGGCCTTTCAAGATGCACAAATTCCGCAGCATGTATATAGACGCTGAAAAAAGCGGACCGCAACTCTCGCGCGAAGACGACCCGCGCATTACCCCCTTTGGGCGTTTCATGCGTAAGGTGCGGCTTGACGAAATCCCCCAATTTTGGAACGTGCTGCGTGGCACGATGAGCCTTGTTGGCCCGCGCCCCGAACGGCAGTTCTTCATCGATCAAATTATTATGCGTGCCCCAGAATACCTGCTGCTTCAGCGGATTAAGCCAGGCATCACTTCTTGGGGACAGGTCAAATATGGCTATGCCGAAAACGTGGATGAAATGGTGGAGCGTCTCCGATATGATTTGCTCTATTTGGAGAACATGAGCCTGGCCACAGACATCAAAATCCTCATCTATACCGTTATCATCGTCATACAAGGCCGAGGAAAGTGAGTCTATCTTGAGGATGCGAAAGAAATCTCAAAAGAAAGATTACCATTGCTTGATACTCCTTATGAGTGAGTTCAACAAATTCACCGATTTGCAAGAAAATGGAACAGAAGCAAAAATTGACTTTGCCGCGCTGTTGAAGCCTTGTAGGTCTCTTGTTGTTTGTTATTCGGCTGCATAGTTCGCAACGTATCCGCGATTCGCACAGCAAATCTGTTCGACAGTTCAATCAGAATCGCAGGAAATCAATTAATTGAACCCACCTAAAGGATTAAGCTCAAAATATGGGAAGGGTTCTGTTTTTTGCATAAAATACACAATGGATAGCACACCTTTGTTGTTTTATGATTGATAAGAAGCGGCATCTGCAACAAGTTTGAGTAGTCAATAAGAAAAAGCAAAGGATAAATCAAAGAACCCATCCGATTGAGGAGACGGCGGCATCCAGAGGGCTTGTGTCGCTATACTTCTACAAAGACGTCTACAGAAAATAAACTTGGCAACTCGTTCCATTTCCGCTTTCACGGCGCATACTGTTGGGTCATGGTAGCACCAAGACAGCACTGTGACAGCATATAGCGAGCACACACCTCCTGCTTATCTCCTGCCTCAGTGGGAGATGAGTAGGAGATGTGTGCTGCCATTCTTGTTCCACGGCGCTTCAATGGCACCGCCTGCCGCTTTCAGCCTTGCCCCAGGGGTATGGGTAAAGACCCTCATCTCCTTAGAAGGGAAACGGTGCTGCCAACGGCAATCCCTCCTCCATTCTCCCCGTTGCCATCCCTGTCGCCTGCCGTGCATACTGTCGCCCCCGCATTGCTTTGTACAGCCCAAATTATCTGCAAGAAAAGGCCTCCAAGGCTCCTTTTTCGTTCTTTTTTCATGCAACTATCTGATTCACAGCTTATAAT
>JAXFQM010000164.1:0-7082 GCA_034178965.1 Bacteroidales bacterium
TTTTTCGAAGGACAAAAGACAGGCGCTTTCCTTGACCAAAGTCCGAACCATGCAGTAGTAAGTTCTTATTCCCAAGGGAGCCGCGTGCTAAATGCTTTCGGTTATACAGGTGGCTTTACTTTAGCGGCCTTGCGAGGAGGAGCGGAGTATGTGGAGACGGTGGATATTTCAAAGCGAGCCATAAAACTTTGCCAAGACAACGTTGACGCTAACTTCGCCCATGCGCCTCACAAGGGCGTGGTAGCGGATGTCCTGCATTATTTGGATGACGTTCAGCAAAACTTTGACATTATCATCCTTGATCCCCCTGCCTTTGCAAAAACGCACCGTACATTGCAGCAAGGGTTGAAAGGATATAGAAACATCAACCAGAAAGCGATGGCGGCGATTAAGTCGGGAGGACTGTTGTTCACTTTCAGTTGCTCTCAGGCGGTCAGCAAAGATGACTTCCAAACAATGATATTTAGTGCTGCAATTTCGGCACATCGCAAGGTTCGCATTGTGAGCGCACTGCCACATGCGAAAGACCATCCTGTGAACATTTGTCATCCCGAAGGGGAATATTTGAAAGGATTACTTCTCGAAATAGAATAAGATTGCGAAAACATAATGAATATGCCAGAACTTGGATACCAGAAAATAGACAAATACGATGCGGAATGTGTGAAAGAGATGGCGGAGCACTACAAAGCCATTTTGCATCTGCTGGGAGAAGACACCAGCAGGGAGGGACTGTTAAAGACTCCGGAACGAGTGGCCAAGGCTATGCTGTTTTTTACCAATGGATACGACTTAAATCCACCAGACATACTAAAGGCCGCCCTTTTTCACGAAGACTACAAACAAATGGTGCTGGTAAAGGACATTGAAATATACTCCATGTGCGAACACCACATGGTGCCTTTCATTGGCAAGGCGCATGTGGCCTATATCCCCGATGGAACTCTAGTAGGGTTGAGCAAAATACCTCGCGTGGTAGACGCCTATGCCAGACGATTGCAGTTGCAGGAGAGGTTAACGAAACAGATTAAAGATTGCATACAAGATACCTTGCATCCTCTTGGGGTGGCCGTCGTCATCGAGGCGCAGCACTTGTGTATGGCGATGAGAGGAGTGCAGAAGCAGAATTCTGTCACCACAACCAGCGACTTTACGGGCGCTTTTTTGAAGAACCCCAAGACGCGAGAAGAGTTTATGCACCTTATTGGAGTGAATCTGCATGACAGATAATACATAAGAGTTCTGCAGGCATAGTGTGAGTTTAATAGGCTTCCATGTTTATGGTTCACGAATATTCCATTGATATGTTGTCATGAAACAGTTTCGTTTATTATTATTTTTTGTGGGCATGGCGTTACCCTTTTTTGCAGTGGCGCAAATAACGCATACAGCCCAAGGCGAATTGGATAAGAACGCGCAGGAAGTGCTTGGCAAGGCGGAAAAGAAATTCAATGGAGGTCCGGTGCGCTTTACGGTAAACATGTTGGCCAAGGACTCCCAAAAAAAACAAATGGCGAGGCATACGGCGCAAATAGAATACCATGGAGGCAAATACCGTGCCTCTTTTGACGGACAAACGGTAATATGCGATGGCAAAACTGTGTATACCCTTGACGAAAAAAGCAAAGAGGTTGTAATTAACGCCTTGAGTGAGAAAGACGACGACTTGACGAACCCAGCCAATTTGCTGGTTAACTGGCAGAAAGGCTTTCGCGCCAAATACATCCGTACGGAAAGCAACGGAGATGCCGTGGTCGACATGACGCCAAAGAAGGGTAAAAGTTACTACAAGATACGTATAATCATAGGCAGCGGCGGGACGTTGAAACGCATGGTTATTCACAACTACGACGGCAGTGAAGTAGACTTTGACGTTACAGACTTTAAGTCCACGGCAGCCAATCCTTCCACTTTCACTTTTGATAAATCGAGATATGCAGGCTACGAAGAAATCGATATGCGTTAATACGTTATGTTAAAATACATAGTAAAAAGGCTGCTATATGGGTTTATGGTGTTGCTGGGAGTGGTAGTGTTTGTCTTTTTTCTGTTCAACGTGCTCCCCGGCGATCCCGCCCGCATGATGCTGGGGCAACATGCAGATGCTAAAAGCATAGAAATCATCAATAAAGACCTCGGTAGGGATCGGCCTATCGGCGTGCAGTTCTTGAACTATTTGAATGACCTAATGCCGCTTTCTCTTCACAATAGGGTCGATAAGGACAGTTATTTCTTCCTTGACTCTGTAAAATACGCACCCTATTGTATGCTTTGCAAGGCAGGAGAAATGGCATGGGTGCTTAAAGCACCCTATTTGCGCCGCAGTTACCAAAGCAAGCGTAAAGTGTCTGAAATCATTGCCACGTCGTTTCCTCAAACGGCCATCTTGGCATTGGCGGCCATGGCCTTTGCCATAGTTACGGGCATCCTTTTGGGTGTGGTAGCAGCTTTGAAGAAAAACACTTGGTTAGACCAACTCATTCTGTTTTTCTCCACTCTCGGCATGTCTTTGCCTTCTTTTTTTGCTGCCGTGTTAATTGCATGGTTGTTTGCCTACGTGTTAGGCCACATAACGCACCTGAATATGTTTGGCAGTCTTTACACCGTTGACGATTATGGCTCGGGAGAGTACCTTGACCTGAAAAACCTCATCCTTCCTGCCTTCACATTGGGTATCCGTCCACTCTCCGTCATGGTGGAATTGACACGCAATTCTTTACTTGAAGCCCTTTCACAGGATTACATCCGTACGGCACGCGCAAAAGGGCTTTCCTATCACTACATAGTTTTCCGCCATGCGCTTCAGAACGCCATCAATCCTATCGTCACGGCGGCAAGCGGTTGGCTGGCAGGATTGTTGGCTGGAGCTGTATTCGTGGAATACGTTTTCGACTGGAAAGGGATGGGGGTTGTCATTGTGGATGGATTGGAAAAATACGATTTCCCCGTGGTAATGGGGACCATACTCTTCATCTGTGTGCTGCTCGTTTTGATAAACATTGTGGTGGATATTCTGTATGGGGTGCTTGACCCACGTGTTAGGGTCGGCAGGTGATAAAGGTAAACGTCAAAGGCGGTGTTTGCCACCATGTCGAATAATTTGAATAAATAAAAGAATCTCATGAACTTGTTGCTTTTAGAGACAGCCACCTCTGTTTGTTCCGTTGCTATTGCAAAGAATGACAGGGTGTTGAACGAAATCCATAGCGAAGAAATGAATGCCCATTCGTCGAAACTTAATGTATTCATTAACGAACTGTTTAATATGGCGGGCATGAAGGAGAGCGAACTGGATGCTGTTTGCATCTCGGCTGGGCCAGGCAGTTACACGGGACTTCGCATAGGAACCAGCAGCGCTAAAGGAATCTGTTATGCGCTGGGCATCCCCCTCGTTTCCGTCCCCACTTTGATGAGCATGGCGGAAGGTTATTTCCTTGCCCATCCCGATTACAAGGGTTATGTTTGTCCCATGATTGACGCCCGCAGGATGGAGTGCTATACTGCCATCTATTCGCGCGACTTGGCAGAGCATAAGCCAACGAGCGCCGACATTGTCACTGCGGGTTGTTATGACCAATGGCTGAATGAAAAGCCCGTTGCTTTCATCGGAGATGGGGCGAGGAAGACAAAGGACATCATTGGCGTGCATGTCAATGCTTTCTACGATGATGACTTTCAATGTTCAGCCAATTTTATGCTCCCTATTGCTTTGCAAAAAATAGCGGCAAGACAAACGGAAAATGTGGCATACTACGAACCTTATTACTTAAAAGACTTCGTCGCAAAAAAATCAGTAGTGCATGGACTGCATGGTTAACAACGGTTAAGACGTTCTGCTTGATAAGGGAAAAAACAGACCTCTTTTCCCTAAAAAACTTTCTACCTTGCCTTGAGCCAATCGGTTGACAACCAAGCAGGCGTATGACGTGAGACACAGCCCTTGCCAAGATTTAGGTATGAAAAGCGTTTGGGGGTGGAGACAATGGTTGTTAGTGCACCAATCCTTTTATTCTATCACAGCACGACAGACACTGCATGTGGGCTGCACACGTTTCTCTGTGCAGAAACACTATGAAAGAAGTCTCGTTGGTGTAAAATCAAGAGTATTCCCACGTTAAAGCGTCCCCGTGTCAAAAAACTCCACCACCTTCTTTGCTTTGGCAGCTCCTATGACGGCGGCCAGGCTCTCGAAAGGCTGTACTTTAACTTCTTTCACGCTGCCAAACCTCAACAGTAATGCCTGTGCCGTTTTCTCGCCAATAGAGGGTATGTCGGTCAGTTGGGTGCGAAAAGTACCTTTGCTGCGTTTAGCGCGATGGAAAGAAACGGCAAAACGGTGTACTTCGTTCTGCATGCGCTCCAAAAGGTGGAAGAGAGGGTCGGTGGGTTTCAGCCCTATGGTGCGGGGCGGATACCCGTAAAGAAGTTCGTGTGTGCGGTGTTTCTCGTCTTTGGCAAGGCCGGCAATAGGAATGTCCAAGTGCAATTGGTTGGTTAGTACCTCGTGTGCCACCTTCATTTGTCCTTCTCCGCCGTCCACCACCAGTAATTGTGGCAGTTCCTTGCCTTCTTCGCTAAGTCTTTTGTACCTGCGATAGATCACTTCAGCCATGCTGGCATAGTCGTCGGGGCCTTCTACGGTCTTGATGTTGAATTTGCGGTATTCCGCCCTATCGGGCTTGCCGTTGGTGAAACGAACCATTGCCGCCACAGGGTAGTTGCCTTGGATATTGCTGTTGTCGAAACATTCGATATTCACAGGTAGTTCCTTCAAGTGAAGTTCCTTCTGTATCCGTTCCAGCAGATGACGGCTGTTCGCATCAGGGTCTACCAAGAGTTTCTGCTGCAGTATTTGGTGTTGGTAACTCTTCACGTTGCGCGTGGAGAGTTCCAGCAAATGCAGCCTGTCGCCCCTTGTGGGCACATTTTGCGCTATGTATTCGCTGGGCAAATCTTCCACCAGGAACGGCACGACAACTTCCTGCGCGGTGCTTTCCGTGCGTTCATGCAGTTGCGGTATGGCCATGGCAAGAATATCCGTGTCGCTTTCGTCAAGTTGTTTCTTGATGCTGGTGCTGAAACTGTAGATGACACTGCCGCGCTTGATGCGCATGATGTTTACGTAGGCGGTATGTTCGTCGCTTACGATGCTGTATACATCCACGTCGTGCACGTTAGTGTTCACTATTGTGCTTCGACTTTGGTATTCCTCCAACAGATGTATCCTGCGGCGCAACTTCTCTGCTTTCTCAAAATCCAATGCGTCGGCATGGGCGAACATGTCTTTCTTCATTTCATCCAGTGTCTCGCCAAAGTCGCCTTTCAGCACCTTGCGCACCTTTTCTATCTCCTTTAAATAATCTTCGCGGCTTGTCTCGCCGCAGCAGGGGGCGCAGCAAAGGCCTATTTGGTGGCTCATGCAGGGACGTTGCGGGTTATGAAGCAGGTTTTCTTCGGTGAATCGTGTGTTGCAGGCACGGTAGGAAAAAAGATGGCGTATGACATCCATCAACTCGTGCAGGATGCGTGGGTTGGGATAGGGACCGAAGTATTGTCCTGGCATGTTGTCGCGACGGCGTGTGTAGATGATGCGTGGGTAGTCCTCGTCGGTGATGCCAATATAAGGATAGGTTTTGTCGTCCTTCAGCATGCTGTTGTACTTGGGCATCAGTTGCTTGATGAGATTGTTTTCCAAGAGAAGGGCGTCCACTTCGGAGGGAGTGACGGTAATACGTAAATCAAAGATGTTGCGCACCAACATCTTTATTTTTGGTGAGTGGTCATCGTAGCGTTGGAAATACGACGTAACGCGCCGCCGTAGGTTGCGTGCCTTACCCACATAGATGACTTTCTCGGCCTCATCCAGGTACTGGTATACGCCTGGCGTGTCGGGTAGCGTCTTCAGTCGCAACGCGATGCGCTCTATGTTGGGGTTTATGCTGCTATTTATCACGCAAGTCGCTTTTCTTCACGGTAATAGTCAGCGCACTGACACCATGCAATTCGTATTTGCTGGTGGCTTGCTTAATCTCAACGCGCTGAAGTCCTTTGGCGTTGAAGTAAAAATACCTCCTAATAGGGACAGTGATGTCCACATAACATCCCAATGTCTTGCCTTGCCATTTGCCCTGGTTGTCGCGCGTGCGCATCTTGAGTGGCAACATGCGGTGTTCCGACGACTCGTTGTACATGTCTACGATGAGCGGGATTTCCGTAAAGGAAACAAGGGTGGTGTCTATACGCGCTATAAGGGTGATGTCGTAGCAGTCGTCGATGTTTTTGACATTAAACTCGTATTTCTCGGGTTCAAAGCGCAACCATGTTTGATTGTTCAAAGAATGTGTCTCCTCAAAGATGGGTTTCTTGCCGCAGGCGGAACATAGCAACAAAGCAGCTGCAGCAAGCACCAAGTTCCTAAATAGGCTAAAGGAGTTCATTTCGTGGATATTTTACGTTTATTAATGAGTTCTTGCAGAATTTCCACTGCGTTTGTGGCGGCGCCCTTTCGCAGGTTGTCTGCCACTACCCAAAGGCAGAGACCGTTGGGGATAGTGTCGTCGCGACGCATGCGTCCCACAAACACATCGTCTTTGCCTTGTGCCATTAGAGGCATTGGGAATTTCAGCGTGGCGGGATCGTCGTAGAGTGTCACACCGGGTGTTTCGGCCACCAGTCGTTTTGCCTCTTCCAGGTGATAGGCTTGCTTCAGTTCCAAATTGACGCTTTCGCTGTGTCCTCCCATCACGGGGACACGCACCACTGTCGGACACACCTGCAAATCCGCGTCGCGCAGTATCTTGCGGCTTTCGTCCACCAGTTTCTGTTCCTCGGTGGTGTAGTCGTTTGGCAGGAAGTCGCCGCCCAGAGGAAAAAGGTTTCTATGTATAGGGTAGGGGTAGGCCTTGGGGTAGTTGCCTTCGCAGCCCTGCTGTTCTTCGCGTTCCAACTGGCGAATGGCCTTGATGCCGGTGCCGGTGATGCTTTGGTAGGTGCTCACCACAATGCTCCTAATGCCGTAACGCTGATGCATGCGTGAAATGGCCAGCACCAGCTGTATGGTGCTGCAGTTGGGGTTGGCGATA
>JAXFQM010000003.1:0-5453 GCA_034178965.1 Bacteroidales bacterium
AAAAGCGACGAACAGGCCGATAAAGGTGGTCTGCTGGCCCCTTTCTTCATAGCCCTCACCACCGTTTTGGTCTCCTTCTCCTGCACGGGCCCCATTTTGGGCGCGGCCATCATCGGCATTGGCACCTCTGGCGCCAGCCGTTGGGTCAACCTCATCACCCTGCTGGGTTTTGGAATAGGCTTCGCGTTGCCTTTCACCTTGTTGGCGCTCTTCCCCTCTGTGCTCTCCAAAATGAAGAGTGGTGGATGGATGGAGACGGTGAAAATAGTATTTGCTTTCCTGGAACTCGCTTTCGGACTGAAATTTCTCCAGCAAGCCGATCTTTATTGCGGCTGGGGCATATTGGACCGCGAGGTCTACCTCGCCCTATGGATTGTCATCTTTGGCCTACTGGGCGCATACCTGCTGGGGAAAATACGTTTCAAGCATGAAGAAAAGTCCGACCATGTTGGCGTGGGACGTTTCTTTTTGGCTATTATTGACTTGGCTTTTGTCGTCTACATGGTTCCAGGCATGTGGGGAGCACCGCTCAAAGGCATCAGTGGCTTCATGCCCCCTATGAACAGCCAAGACTTTAACATCGAAAAAATAGTGAACGACAACGTGCGCAGCATACAGGCCTCGGGCACTCATGCCGCCGCGCAAGGCAGCTTGCCCGCCAACCGTAAATATGCAGATAAGTTGGAACTGCCAGTAGGGTTCGAGGGTTTTTACGACCTGGATGAGGCCAAGGCCTACGCCAAAGAGGCTGGCAAGCCCATCTTCATCGACTTCACGGGGCACACCTGTGCCAACTGCCGCGAGATGGAGCACTACGTGTGGTCAGACCCTGAAGTGCGCAAAATTATGACGGAGGAATATGTCATAGTGTCGCTCTATGTGGATGATAATACCATAGAACTACCAGAAAGCGAGTGGATTACAGATGAACGTGGACGCACGCTAAAAACCCTCGGCCGCAAGAACCTGAACTATGAAAAAACTGCGTACAATATGAACGCCCAGCCCTACTACGTGCTTATCGATGCCGAGGGTAACACGCTGACGAAAGAAAACTACAAATACGACCGCGACGTGAAGAAGTTTATTGACTTCCTCAACAGTGGCTTGTCTTCATACAAGAAAAAGAACTCATAAAGAGGGAACGGGCAACAGATTGGATTGCCTGCTCTCTGCCTTCAACTCACGAGGGGACGCCGATGGAAGGCGCCCCCTCGTGGGTTAAATGGCGTGTAGTCGTGGCGCAAAGGCAAACGGGGCATCCCATGAAGGAACATTGGCAGATAATAGACGCGAGACAAGGAAAGGGCAGAAATAGTATTGAAGTCCCATGAAGTGGCTTAGATACAAGCGTCCCTTTTGGAATGCCATTATGTGGCAAAATGAAACCCAAGCAAAGGCCGTATCAGTCTGCTGGTGTTGACGTTGTTGCCTGCACGTCTCCTATGTTGATGTGTGAGAAAGCGACGTTTGGAGAGTGAGAACCGCGTGGATGCTTGGTAATGGGATAGTTGAAGTTGTGCCATGTGTTATTGCGCACGTAGGACACGATTTTTCCATGTAACGCGTGAAAAATGGCCCTTTTTAACCCTTGCCTTGCGGTTTGAGGGGGAAATGTTTGTTTTTTAAAGAGGTGTGATAGTGTGCGTTGTCATGCATTAACGATATTTAATGAAGAAAAATTTTGCCATGTCGGAAAAAGTTAGTACTTTTGCAAACAGAAATGAGGAAGGGGTGAACCTCAAACTCACTCAAGATAGTGCGGGGTAGAGCAGTGGTAGCTCGTCGGGCTCATAACCCGGAGGTCGTCGGTTCAAATCCGGCCCCCGCTACCAAAAAAAGAACTCTTTAATATAAATAATAAGAGTTCTTTTTTATTGTTGTGTGTGGAACAAAGTGTCGTCTCTCGTAGGAATCGACGTCCATGAGGGATGTGGCATCAACAAATGCGGCGTCTTTTCACTGGTTGCCCCCCCCCCAAAAAAAATAAGGAGGAATTTGGCCTAAAAAGAATCAGGTTTCTCCATTCTCTTCGGGCTTTACGATTTCGAAATGGGCGAAATAGGGGTATTTTGTGTTTGGATTATCATTCTTGCGGACGTTCTTTAGACGGAGCCACTTACCCTTAAAGCCATAGCGTCCCACCACAAGGCATTCACCGCAATGCCAAGTATTGCCATCCTGTTCGGCAAGGAACACCTTTCCTTCGTATTTTGCTGCAATCTCAGGGGGAAGGGAAGAGATATGCGCTTCGCTGGCCGAGACGGGTATGTGGCTTTCGTTAGGCTTTCCTATTGGTTCTTCGTGCGGTAAGGGTGGCTGCTGATTGGCGGTGGGTTTCGCGGCCCTGTTCTTTGCACCTGACGAGGAGTGTGCAGGAGCATTACTGTCGTTTCTTGCGCCTAAAGGCCGCCGCATCCCCAAATTGTCCTCCTTGTTGGGGTGCGTCAACACGTATGCAGCCAACTCGTTGACGAGGTTGCATAGTTGCAACGTGTACCCGTATAGCAGGTAGCGGCAGTTGTTGTTTTGGAAATAAACAGACAATTTGGCGTAGTCCTCGTCTGAAAGCAGCGTTGTGCTGGAATGCACGTCGCCGACGTGGAGCAGAGCGCCAAGGAGATGGTCGGACGTGGTGGAGAGTATGCGGTCGCTGATGTCGCGGCCTTTCTTGTCCTTTCGCTCTATTCCAAAGCGCACCCCAGCGTAACGCGTGTTACGTCCGCCCATGTAGTTGTGGCAGTCGAAGATGTTGGTCTCGACCTCTTTGGAAAAGCACTCCTCGGGCAGTAGTCCCACAGCGTGGCATCCCTCCATCACGCAGCCCACCAACAGACGTTGCCACTGGTAGTAGGAGGGGATGTCGAAAGGGTCCTCTGTGTCGGGGCAAAATATTCCAGCCAGCAACCTCATCATGAGCGGCTCGGCCTCCTCCATATTCGTGCCGATGAATTCCAGCGAGGTGAACACGTCGCTAAAGGCATCGCTGCGCAGGAGGTGGCGTGGCATGCGATCTATGGCGGCAATGAGGGCATCGATTAAGTCGTCATTATCCATACCAGGTACATAATGGCGCCTGTCGAAAGATGAGGCAATATCGCTGTGCTCGGGGGCAAAAACAAAGTAGGGCTTGTGGCTGGCTTCTATGGCATTGGTGAGTTCTTGGAGGTTTATAGGGGTGTCTGTGTAGAGGTCGGACGGATAGTTTGCGGCATCAGTAAGCAGTATGGCATCGTAGCGCCAAGGAAAACGCGTCACGTTGTAATAGGCCTTTTCTATTGTTGCGCATAGGGTTATGAAAATATGATAGCGTTTGCATTGCGCTGAGAAGGCAGACATGGTGTCGCTTTCGCGGGCTATCATCAATATGCGATATTCCTTTTTCATAGTATATGGCACAGGGCGTTAAAAATGGAAGTTTAGAGTGATATAGTTTGGCGCCTGTCCGAGATGGTAGTTGTTTCGTGCATAAGACAGGTCAAAACGGCGCGCATGAAATCCTGCACCGAAACTGAAGCCACTGAAATTGATGCTGGTGCGTGACTCAGCAGCCATCTCCTTGGTTTGACGATAACTATATCCCAGGCGGGCGAAGAACTTGTTTGCCACGCCAAGTTCCACTCCCGCCGTGAGGTGGCGGAAGAAGTTGTCGGCAAAGCGCGCTATGCCGCTTTGGTGGCTGGTTTCTCCAGTGTAGGGGTCGAAGTGCGAGGTGGGGCTCAACGTGTCGTAATAAGCCAAATTCCAGCGTTGTAGGTCGGCGGCTTGCAAGTAGAATCGGAACGGGGCTTCTTCCAATTTGTAACTTATGCCAGCGTCGAGATGGAACGGCAGGTGTTCCGTTTCGCCGGCGTACGTGGCCAATTGTGCGCCGATATTGCGTCCCACGATGGTGGCACAGAAGCGGCGAGAGGGGCTGGCGTAGGAACTTGCCACGTCCATTGCGAAGGCAAAGGAAAAGTAGTTATCGTAGAATGAGAACACGGGCTTTGCCGTTACGCCGAGGCTGAAGTTACTGTCTATGTGTAAACACCATCCAAGAGAGAACATGATGTCGTTTGCGCGGAAGTCGTGCGTGGGGCTGCCCACTTCGTCATATCCTTCGAAAGTGCCGAAGGAGAAAAACCGCAGGCCTGCCACAAAATCGCCAACGTGTTTAGTCTTGAAGGCATAGGCGGCATTTCCAGCCTTGGTGCCGCCAAAAAGCCCCACAAGATTGAAGTTAATGTGGTGTTGCAGTCCGTCGTGGATGAGGGAGGGATTGTCGAGAGAGACATCGATGTCGTTGCCCGCCACGCTGAGGAAATCCATGCCCAACCCTGCAGTGCGGGCAGAGGCGGGAATGTCATATATGGCAAAACTCGTCACAACTTGTGCCTTCGCCTGAGGCTGCAAGAAGTGGGCGAGCAGCAGAACTGCCAGCACCATGGCGTGCTTGGAGCAAAGTCCTTTGGCGGGAGGGGCTTTCATGGATGGTAATACTTTGTTCACTTGTCCCACACCTCCTTGCCATCGTTGTTCAGATGCCCAGAAATCATCTTGCCCTTGCGTGTGGGATCTTTCATTCGGATGATGTATTGACCGTTCAAGATGAGCACTTCGTCGTACTTAAATTCCGTAACAAAGCGCCCCTGCACGTCCACAAAGGCCCATTTGCCTTTTTTGCGCAACGCCGCAAAGTTCACAGGATAGCCGCCTTTTTTGTAGTCTATCTCGCACACAGCCGCATCGTAGTCGATGGTCGTCAGTGGCTCGCCGCTGGCTCCCACGAATCCCCATTTGCCGTTAAGGCTCACGGCATACATGCCTCCGTTGGTTTCGTAAAGTGCGCCATCATAGAGGGGGCTGATGGCCCATTCGTTGTTTTTGTTCACATAGCCCCATTTGCCGTCTTCTTCCGCTTGGCAGGGGTAGTAGTCGGGATAGGCTGTGTGTATTTGGAGCGGCACGTAAGATTCCTGCGGCAACTGGGCTTCGGCCGCGGCACCCAAGAGCAGGAAAGGCAAAATGAATGCTACGCTCTTCATGGCGTGAATAACTGAAAGAAAGTATCGAGGATTTCGAAGCATTGACGGCAGCCCTGTTTGCGGGTTAGCCGACAGGTATCGAAAATCCTCGATACAGGGGGAGGATTATTGGTTTTTGTTGCGCTTCTTGTTGCGTTCGTGCCGCAGTAGGTGGCTGGGTTCGAGAGCCATGCGGTCGGTTTCCAGTAGGCTTGCCACGCCTTCCTCAATCTTGTGTTGGGCTTTGCAGTCGGCGCATTGGCAGTCTTCATGGTATTCGCGGGGTTCGGTGTAGGTGGTTATCACACCTTCGAAATTGCGTAGTATCACCTTACTTGGACTTTGCGAAATGACGTAGTTGGGCATGACGGGCGTCTTGCCGCCGCCGCCGGGTGCGTCTACCACGAAGGTAGGAATGCAGTATCCGCTGGTGTGTCCGCGCAGGCC
>JAXFQM010000008.1:0-7553 GCA_034178965.1 Bacteroidales bacterium
CCTTAAAGGTGACGTTGGTGGGCGTCTTTCCATCGTACATTTTTGCTTTGTTCTTGCCTACGTTGAAGATGCCTCCGGCACCTCCGTTTCCACCCATTTGCCTTGCGCTCATGCGGAACATCAGCACAAGAAACAGCACCATCAGCAATAGGGGCCACAGAACTACGAAAATTTCTCGCCATTGGTTGGTGCGCTTTTCTGGGGTTAGGTCTATGCGACTGTTGCGTATGATTTGCTGCACTTTGTCGGGATCGGTTACGCCTACGGTGTCGCGCGCCACGATGTGGTGTTCCACTTCTTCAAGGTCTTTTTCGAAACTCTCGAATGTGACGAATTGGTAAGTATAAAACTTGTTGGAGGGCACTGGTTGTCCTAATGCGTTCTTGTTGGCCAGGTCTCGGTATGCGGTGTCGTGCTTGATGGCTTCAGGCTTGATGAATATTTCCGCGAACTCTTGGTTCACAACGACGATGCGCTCCTCGTCGCCTTGCAGCAATATTTGCTCCAGCCTGTTCCAGGTAATCTTGCGGTCTTTCTCTACGGTGTCGCCGCTAAACCACAGCACGCCCAATGCGGCAAGGATTAATAGGTAGATGACGTACATGCCTTTGTTGCGCCGTGGTGAATCTTGGCTCAAGTTAGGCTTCCGCCTCATGTTGCCGTTTTGGTTGTTATGCTCACTCATGGGTTAGTTTTTTTTCTTTGTTTGTGTGTTGCGCGTAGTTGTTGATACGCGTGCCGTCATTTTCCGTTTAGGTTTTTGCGTGTCTCCGTCTTCCGCGTCATGTATGTCTTTAAGGCCGAGAGCCTGGGCAGCCTTGGCATTGCGTTTTTTTGGAACTGGCGGCCTTGGTGCGTTTTATGGATGGTTTTTCTTCGGGCAGGTTTTCTTCGGGTTCAAAAGCCACGAGATTGCCATCCGCCCACAATTCTTCAAGGCGGTAGAAGTCGCGTTTCTCCTTTAGGAACATATGTGCCATCACGTCGAAGTAGTCCAGCAACACCCATTCAGCGTTATCATACCCTTCCATTTTGCGTGGCATTTGCCCAGTGGCTTGCTTCACGGTTTCGTATACTCCATCGGCCATGGCATCCACGTGCGACGGCACGTTGCCACTGCCTACCACGAAAAATGCGGCGGGGGCGTGTTGCACTTCGCGTAGGTCTATGATGACGATGTCGATGCCTTTCTTGTTGCTCATTCCCTGTGCTACGAGGCGGGCCAGCGCTTCGCTGTCGGATGAACTCTTTTTATTATGGTTTATCATCAATTAAGTAAAATATTCAATATATAGAAGTGTTTGCAAAAAACATGCCAATGTACTAAAAGGCAGGCAGCCAAAATGTTTTTTCCGTCATAATGTCTGTGGTTTCCATGGTGCAAAGTTACGAAAAAAAAGCCACATGCGGGCAGAAATCGTTCACGTTGCCATTGCGGTGAGGTGGCGCATGCCATCCTTTTCCTCTATCAACAGGCGCAGGTAGTGATCGGGGAGCAGTTCTTCCACTTTTTCGGTCCATTCGGTGAAGCAGAAGTTGCCGCTGTAGAAATATTCCTCATAGCCAATGTCGAAAACTTCCGCTAAGTTCTTCAAGCGGTAGAAGTCAAAATGGTAGACAGGGTCTCCGTTGGCTGCCACGTATTCGTTTACTATTGCGAAGGTGGGGCTGGTGACGTTTTGTGTTACGCCCAGTTGTGCGCATAGTTCTTTGACGAGTGTGGTCTTTCCTACGCCCATTTTGCCAAAGAATGCGTAGAGTCGTTCTTCGGGGAAAGTTTGCAGCAATTGCTTAGCCACTTCGGGCAAGGTTTCAATGGATGGGATGTCAAAGGAAAGCATGGCAGTGGCTTTATCTTAAACGGTCGGCCGCCCTCACTTTCAGTTCGTCTTTACGAATGGCGCGTTGGGCAAAGAAAAAGAGTGCCAAGGTTGCCAAGGGTATCCACGTGCCCGCCTCGTATATGGTGTGCATGGGGCCGCATTGCAGGGTTGCCGCGAAACCCTCCGCAGCCTTGCCATATTTGTCTATGAGCCAAAGGAACAGAAGTCCCACGTATGCTACGTTGACCAAAAGCGCAAACGCCACCAGGCGCATTTGCAGGATGCGGTTTTTGTAAAGAAAAATGCATGTCAGTGCCAGTACAAAGCAGATTCCGGCCAGCGTTAAGGCGGGCCATGTGTGCAGGGCTGCGTTGGAGGGATCCATAGTCACAAGGCCACTCCCGGCCTCTATTTGCCGCAACATGTTGGGATTGCTTTTGGGGATGAGCTCCAGCGAAGCCGCCATGGTGTAGTTCTGAATGCCTGGCTCGGCCATGTATGAGGCTATGGGAAATTTCAGCAGCAGTGCCATGCCCAGTGCAGCAAGCAGCAAAAAGAGAGATTGAATTCGTTGGATCATATTTTTTGATTGTGAGGTTTTAAGTGGTGAAGAGTTATTAGGTCGGCCTTCCTAATTCCAATGTTGTGCAGCGGAGAGAAAGCAGGGCATCCTTATTCTATTTCAAAGGGGTAGTCCTGCAAGCCGCGCGCGTTGGATAGGCTCCATTTGCCCAGCACCTTGGCATCTTTCAACAAGACAAAGCCGGGGTTGCTGCGCAGCATGGTTTTTATTGCCGTTGCGTCAGCGAAGTAGTAAGCCATGTCGCTCAGATTGTTTTCATAGAGGAACGCTTCCACGTCTTCGGAAAGTGCGCTGGAGAGCAAAACCATGTTGATTTCGTTTTCCATGCAGTAGTTATGTGTGGTGCGCAGAGCGCGTATGCCGCTATCATCTATGTCTTCAAGGTGGTGTATGGTGGCGATGACTGTATAGTCGCCACTGCCCACGATGTCGCGTGCATAGTCCTCTCCGTCGGGGCCCAGCATGCTAAAACCATCGGCCTTAATTTCGTAAGGGTCTACCACGCGGCTATCCACAAATTCGTGCGCCGCCATCCATGCGCTGTCTGCGTAGGGTACATCCGTTGAGATAAGTTCTTTTACCTCTCCTGTGGCCTTGTCCTTGTAGGTGACGAAGCTCTGTACCTTTAAGTTGTCGCCGAAAGGAATCATTTGGTTTCCCACCTTCCATGGCCGGAAGTCAATGACGGGTTCGTTTTTGATGTTATATGTCCCAAAGAGAACCATTGCCACCACGGCCACCACAGCAATGAGACTATCTCTCTCGAAATGTTTTTTGCGCGGCCAATTGCGGCAGAGGAATATGAAGGTTGTGGGTATGCAAAGGAGAACGTTTTTGCCAAATGTCTGCCAATTTGTCAGTTTTATGGCGTCGCCGAAACATCCGCAGTCTGTCACTTTGTTGGTAAGTGCGTCAATGAGCGTGGTGACGGTGAAGAATGTCATCAAGAGGAGCAGCAAGGTGGCCCCTGGCTTGCGCCACGCTCCAGTGAGCATCAGCACGCCGACGAGAAATTCAAGGCAAATCAGCGTCATGGATAGGAAAGTGGCCATAGGCAGAGCCCATTCTAAGCCCATGCTTCCCACGCTCCATGCGGTCATGTATTCCTGTATTTTATATGAAGTCCCCAAGGGATCTACTCCCTTCACAAAACTCGAAAAAATGAACACCAGTCCCACTATCCAGCGGGAAAGGATATCCATGGCACGGGTAAAATTGCTCTCTTTCATGTTTTTTCGTTCAATCTTATTAGGCAAAACAAGGAATAGTTGATGATGTCGGCATAACCACCCTCCACGCCCTCGCTTACCAGGGTTTTACCGTCGTGGTCTTCAATTTGTTTAATTCGCAACAGTTTCATCAAGATGAGATCCACCATGCTGCTCACGCGCATTTGCCGCCAGGCTTCGCCATAGTCGTGGTTTTTCTTTTGCAGCAGGGAGAGTACCTTCTGTAAGTGCTTGTCGTATAGTTGTATGGCGCGTTCTGCATCCAATTCCAGTTCGTTGTCGTGGGCCTCCAGCAGTTCCAATTGCATCAGTGCCATGACGGCATAGTTCACCATGGCTATGAATTCGGACTCAATGGCATCTCCCACTTTGTTCTCGCCAGTCTCTTCGATGCTGCGTATTCTGTTGGCCTTGATGTAGATTTGGTCGGTCAGCGAAGGCAACCTCAAGATGCGCCACGAGGTGCCGTAATCGCGAGTCTTCCTCTCGTACACGGTTCGGCAGCGTCGGGTCTGCTCGATGATTTCTTCGTTGGTATTGAACATTTTTTTCAATTTATACAATAAAATAACGTCAGCCTCGTTTTAATATTGTATGGCACAAGAAAAAAAATCACATTTCGTGCCGTTCTCCTTTGTCTGCAAGGGAACGTTGCATGAGTTCGACCGCCCCGCAGTGATGGGGATTCTGAATGTCACGCCAGACTCTTTCTACGATGGTGGGCGCTATCTTGCCGACGACAAGATGCTGGAGCAGGCTCGGCGCATTGCCGATGAGGGCGCCGATATTATCGACGTTGGCGTCGTCTCTACTCGGCCTGGCGCACAGTTGCTCCCCCCCGAGGAAGAGGCCAAGAAACTGTCGCACGCCGTGCAGTTGATACGCCGAGAATTGCCTAACGCGGTGATTTCTGTGGATACCTGCTTTGCCCTTCCCGCGCAGAAAGCGCTGGATGCCGGCGCCGACATCGTGAACGACATAAGCGGCGGCATGTTCGATGCCGAACTGTGGAACGTGGTGGCCTCGTACCACGCGCCTTACATCCTCATGCACACCACCACCACGCCCGACCACATGCAGGACGACCCGCGCTACGACGACATTCTCAAGGAGGTGGCCTACTATTTTTCCGAAAAATTGGACGTTCTCTATCGCAAGGGCGTCAACGATATCATCATTGATCCAGGTTTCGGCTTTGGCAAAACGGTAGCCCACAACCACGAATTGTTTCACCACATTCCCGACCTGCTCGCGCTTTTTCCTAAACAGCCACTTTTAGTGGCAATGAGCCGTAAGAGTATGATATACAAACCTCTTGGAATAACTGCGGAGCAGGCTTTGCCTGGCACAGTTGCGCTCAACGCCATCGCGCTGCACATGGGCGCAAAGTTGATTCGTGTGCACGACGTGAAGGAGGCCGTACAAACAGTTAAGTTGCTTCAGTTATGACCCCATTGTTAGCACTTCAGGGGCTGCCCAAGATACATGTCATCGACATCATCGACATCGTCTTGGTGGCCGCGCTTATTTACGAGATATACCGCATGTTGCGTGGCACCAATGCCCTGCGCATCTTTTGGGCCATAGTAATCATCTACGTGGCCTACTTAATCACCACACTGCTCAACATGCGCCTATCCTCGGGCATCTTGGACCAGGTGGTGAGCATTGGTCTCATAGCCCTCATTATTATCTTCCAGCCCGAGATACGCCGCTTGTTGCTGTTGGTGGGTACTAAGACTTCCATAGCGGGCGACAGCACGCGCAAGCGTTTCATGCACTGGCGCCGCCACATAACCAACAGTGAAAAAAGCGCCAATATAGAACCCTACATACAAGCCTGTATGCACATGTCGCAAAGCAAAACGGGTGGTCTTATCTGTTTCATGCGCCAGAATGATGTCAGCGACCTCGTTGCCACGGGCGAACGATTGGATGCGCTGGCCTCCTCGGCACTCATCGAAAACATTTTCTTCAAGAACACGCCTCTACACGATGGCGCCCTCTTCGTGAAGGGCAGCACCCTCGTGGCCGCCCGCTGCATCCTGCCTGTTAGCAGCAACAGCAGCATCAGTCCGTCTTTGGGGCTGCGCCACCGCAGTGCCATCGGCGTCACCGAGCAAAGTGACGTAATCTCTGTTGTGGTCAGCGAGGAGACGGGTGCCATTAGTTATGCCGTGGAGGGCATCATCCATCACGACGTGACTCCTGTGCAACTACGCCAATTCCTCGAAAAAGAACTGTCGGCATGAGTTTTGGCGGGACGAAGTCTCGACACCGTTGCCACATAGCGTCCGCGCGCCGATTTGGGGCGAGCGGACGTTTTATATTCATGACATATGATTGATGTGCCAAGTGTTTCAGAGTACATTGCTGTGTGACAAGGAGGGAAAACCATGTGAGTGGAGGGAGCGTGCCTGCCTGCCTGTAGACAGGCATGTGACTAACGGTGTTTCCATTGTGGGCAAGCCTGTCTTCGTACAAGAACATGTCTCAAGAAAAAATATTAGGAAAAAGTCTCCGTAGGGGGCAATCATGCATCTAAGTATGAACTAACTACCCATAAAGTACCCATAAACTACCCGTCAACTACCAATAATTTATCGGTACTTTATGGGTAGTTTATGGATACTTTATGGGTAGTTGATGGGTAGTTAGTGAGAAAAAATAGCTGTTTGTTATCAATAAAGATAAGGGGGAGTTCTATAAATTAAAATATTATTGATCAGTTGCTTGAATCAATAATAATTCGTATTTTTGTATCGGCAACAGAAAATGACACCCAATATGAAATGCCTTGACAATTAACAGGTTGCAATTTTCGACAGAGAGAATACGCTTCAGGATCTGCTCGAAAAAGGGAACCCGTTGCCTGTTTTAAAGGAGATTATTGATTTCGAGCAGTTTTGTGACTTGTTGGAGTCTGTATTCGTGAGACAGGAGAGGAAGACAAATGCCGGCAGGAAACCTATCGACCCAGTTTTTATGTTACAGGTTATTTTCCTGCAGCGGCTTTACGGCTTGAGCAACGCGCAGATTGAATACCAGATAAAGGACCGCACCAGCTTCCGCAACTTTCTGGACATTGTGTGTATGGAAGATGTGTCCGACGAGAAGACAATGTGGAAGTACAAGGATGCACTCGTCCAGTCCTGGACTTTCGACCTGTTGTTCAACAAACGCTTCAACGAATATCTGACCACGCTCTGACTAATACTCCACGAAGGAAAGATCATCGATGCCAGCTTTGTCATTGCCCCGCGCCAGCGCAACATGCGCGAGGAGAACAAGAAGATAAAGGAGGGCAAAGGTGATGAACTATGGAACGACAATCCCCACAAGAAATACCACAAGGACATCGACGCCCTATGGGTGAAGAAACGCGGCAAGCGGTTCTATGGGTACAAGGACAACGTGGAGATATGCAACAAGACCAAGTTCCTCCGCAAATACACGGTGTGTGCCGCCAGCCGCCACGACTCCAAGGAGAAGGAGCGTGTGATGACGGAGCGCCCAAGGAAGCCTACGGGAAGCCGGCATGGTTTGATGCGAGATATGCGGGGATGTAGGATGTCGTGAGGGCAAAACATCTGACACCGATAATCTGCGAGAAAGGCCGGAGAGGCCATCCCTTGACGGAGGAGTAGAGGGAACACAACCGACAGAAGTCGACGGTGCGCAGCCGTGTGGAACACGTCTTCGGATTCATGGAGCAGACGATGGGCGGCCTAATCTTCAGAGGGGTCGGAATGATAAGGGCAAAAGCCAACATCGCATTGACAAACCTCGTATACAATATGTGCCGCCTGGTGCAAATCAAAAAATACCAACTAAAATTAATTACAACGCAATGAGCATAATATCAACTCATTACCACCTAACCACGCAAAATTATGGCAAAATATTCTTTGTCAAATG
>JAXFQM010000016.1:0-12443 GCA_034178965.1 Bacteroidales bacterium
ATATTGTTTTGGTGGAAGAAAGCGGTGAGTCCGCGCTTCATGTCGCCGCCGAAGACGCGTTCCAGCCCTTCGTCGTATACCTCCTGCTTGCTACCGTCTATCATCCACAGGTTCATTGGGTCGCGCGGGTCGTTCACGTGGTGCACACTGCCGATGCAATAGTCCAGTCCTCCCATTTCTATGAGTGGGCGGAAATCCTCTTGTAGACCAGGTATATAGTCTATTTCTAACCCGAGGAAGAGTTGTATGCGGTCTTCGTATTCCCGCTGTAGGGCGCGTGCGTCCTGCACATAGCGTTTGAAGTTCTCCATGCTCATACACGCCCCATCGTCCATGGGCATGGGGGCGTGGCCCGAGAATCCCAGTTGCGAGAAGCCGTGCGCAATGGCGTATTCCACATAATCGCGCAGTTCGCCGCGGCCGTCGCAATAGCGAGAGTGGGTGTGAAAGTTTGTTTTCATGTCGATGTGTGTCATGTGCTGTGTTGCGTGGTTTAGAAGAAATAGGTGGCACCCAGCGATAGGCGCATCACGTCCGCGCGTCCATTGGGGTCGTGAAGATAGGCATGGCTTGCCGCGTCGTATTTACCGTAGCGTGCTACAGTATATTCCATTTCGGCCTGTAGTGCCAGCCCATTGGGTGTTTGGAAAACCAGTCGTGGCTGTATGCGGCAGAGGGTCTCAATCTCAAAGCCGCGTCCGTATGCGGCTGCGTGGTCGGGGTTCACGGTTTCACCAAAGTCGTTGTTTTTGGCGAAGCCCACGAAGAGTCCAGGACGCCACATTCCTCTCGAGCGGCACAGGTCGGCCCACGCAGTGGTGTAGCTCCAGTTCTTGTAACTGTAGCTGTATTGTGCAGGCTTGCCGTTTTGGGGCAGCAGGGTCATAGTTTCAATGTAGCCTCCAAGCGTGCTGCATTCGTAAAGGTTGTCGTTGAGCAGTGTTTGCGCCTTCAGCGTCCACCCGTGCGCTTCGTAGCGTCCGAACAGGGTGTAGGAGAAGGCGGCAAAGCGTTTGTTGGAGAGGTGTTTTCCCCCCGTGGTGTCGAGCACGTAGTCGCGTGGCTTCAGTGCCAGCATGTTTGCCGCCGCACCAAGCAGCAGTCGTTCGCCGCAATAGCGCAGTTGCAGGTTGGTTTCGGGCACGAGACTGCGGGAGTGGAAACGGGTGCTTTGTAGCGTGGAGGAGGGAATGTGCGTTGTCGCATTGGGCCCTTGGCTCTTGTTGTCCAGTTGGAATGCCGCCACGGCCAGCGCCTCAACCTTACCCAGACGTTGTGTGAAGCGTAGTTGATTATATAGGGCGTAGGGGTGGAAGGGGGCTCCCATGTTCAAGGGATTGGTGCCAGGCATCACTTCGTGTGCCACCATGGGGTGCCAAAACTGTCCGGCCAATAGAGCGTTGTTGCGCCACGAGAAGAGGATGTAGGCGTGTCGTAAGCGCATGCTGTTGCTGGCTACGCCAGGGCTGCCCGTAAAGTCGGCTTCGATGTAGCCCCGCGTTCTCGCGCCCAGCATGGTGGGCCCTTGTATGGAGAGGTTCAGGCGCGCGGTGATGGAAAGCATTCTCAGTAGGGGCTCGCCATTGAGGTCGTTTCCGTCGGCGTCGGGGGTCACGGGTAGGGGATAGAACAGCATCATCTCTTCGCGGCCATATAGTGCCTGTCGGCTGTCGAACCAAAGGTGCGGGTTCACGAAACCATGCCACGCCAGGTTGAAGGGTGCACCGCTGGTGTCGGCGGGTGCGGCGGCGCAAAGCGCCGGAAGCAAGAGCAAGACGGTTTGGAGCAGGCGTTTGAGAAAATCAATGTACATGTCGTTTTTGTGTCGTTTCGCGGCGGCACGCGGAGCGCCGATGATTGCTTTTGCGTTATTGTTGTACCTCTGCGCTGGCTTTGCGGTTGTTTGCCAAGGCTAATATGGTGCCCAGCGCCACGCCCAATAGTGCAGCAAACAGCACTTGCAGGTTTTGCGGCAATAGGAAGGTGACGGTGTGTGCAGGAAACCAAAAGAGAGGAATAGTCTTCTTGAAGACGAGGTTCCATTGTGTGTCCCAATCGAGGTGTGTGATGATATTGCGCACTTTTATGGGGTGCAGCAGGCAGCACAGGGTGCCGCCGTGTTGCAGGATGTGGGTATCGGTGATTTTGTGGAGGGTCATCATGACGGGTGCAAAGATGCAGTTCATTGCAACGCTGACGGCGAAGGCAATCCCCGCCTTTCCCCACGAGAGGGGGCCAGAAAATGTTGCGTTGAGATTTGCTATGGTTTCGGCACGGCTTTCGGGCATGCTACCCACGGTTCCGAGCACCACGGGGACGCCGCTCTTAAACACCATCATGGCCAAGGCTATGCCCATGCCCAAAAAGCCCCACACCACCATGCGCGGCAAGACGCCAAAGCCCTTTTCATGGAATGCCCCCTTGCGAATGCGCAGGCCAATCATCTCGCCCAGCGTGGCCAAAATGGCGAATTTAAAGAAGCTCATCACGAAGGGGAAGGCGGCCGTGAGTCTATTGAAGCCGCGTAGAAAGCCTGTGGAGGGAATAAAAAATGGCGTCAGCGCAGCGGCAACGCATAAAATAAGCAACCAGTCTTGTCTTCTCATTTCTCTTTTTCGTTTTGTATATGAGTTGTTTACATGTTTCCTACCTTGCGGGGATTTTTTTGCAAAGTTACGAAAAAAAGTTCTAATGGGAACAAAAGCGCATGTCGATAGGGTGGGTTTCAGCGCATGCCGCTGGCAATTGGAAGGGTGATTGGGAGCGGCACATGCAGCAAGGGGTGTGGGCGCTTGGCCGAGACGAGCCCTTTTTTTCTTGCATTAGGATTTTTTTTCGTAACTTTGCAAATCGAAAATCAACTGCGCCATGAATTCCCTACCACCTCTGTTCCTAGACCTTGCCATCATCTTGATGACGGCTGGCGTTATCACGATAATTTTCAAATGGCTTAAACAGCCCCTTGTGTTGGGATATATTGTAGCGGGTTTTTTCATTGGCCCCTATTTTCCTTGGTTTCCCGCCATAACCGACACTGCCGACGTGAAAGTGTGGGGCGATATTGGCATCGTGTTCCTTATGTTCGCGCTGGGGTTAGACTTTAGCGTGAAGAAGTTGAAGAAGGTGGGCGGCACGGGCATCATCACTGCGCTCACGGAGTTGCTGCTCATGTTCCTCACGGGCTTTACCGTGGGACACATGTTGGATTGGAAACCCATGGAATGCGTCTTTTTGGGATGCATGATTTCCATTTCTTCCACCACTATTATTGTGAAAAGTTTCGAAGACCTGAAACTGAAGCGGCAGAAATTCGCCTCCGCCGCCACCGCAGTGCTCGTGGTGGAGGATTTGGTGGCCGTGTTGCTGCTGGTGCTGCTGAGTACCATTGCCGTGGGGCACCAGTTGGATGGCGGCAAACTGGCGATGAGTTTGGTGAAACTAGCGTTCTTCCTCTTAACGTGGTTTCTGTTTGGCATCTTTCTAATTCCCACGTTCCTGCGCTGGATGAGGAAATATATGACCGAGGAGACACTTTGCATCGTAGCGACAGGGTTGTGCTTCTTGATGGTGGTGGCGGCATCGTATGCTGGCTTCTCTACGGCTTTGGGGGCTTTTATTATGGGAACCATTCTTGCCGAGACTATAGAGGCGGACGTCATTGGACGCATTCTTTCCCCTATAAAGAATTTGTTTGGCACTGTATTCTTCGTGTCGGTGGGCATGATGGTGGATCCCCAGGTGCTGACACAATACATCGTGCCCATCCTTGCCATAACTATTGCGGTGCTTGTAGTGAAGCCTTTTGCCGCCACTACGGGTATCCTCGTCAGTGGTAAGCCGTTGAAGGATGCTGTACGCAGTGGTTTTTGTTTCTGCAACATAGGCGAGTTTTCCTTTATAATCGCGGGGCTGGGACTTGGCTATGGTGTGGTGGGAGAGCACATATACTCCATCATTGTCTCGGTGTCCATCCTCACTACGTTTGCCACGCCCTACATGATAAAGGGAGCCTTACCATTTCACGACAAGGTGTTGATATGTCTCCTGCCTGCCAAGGCACAGTCAGCCCTTGCACGCTACAGCGCCAACGCCAGCAACGACAGGCCCGAGCCGTCGTTGCGGCGTTTCATGCGCATGCAGTTAGCCTCCATACTCATCTACGGAGCCATCATCACCGCCATCGTGCTGCTTTCGCTGGGTATGCTGAAGCCTATCCTCAACAGAACCTTCGTAGCGGAGAATGGCGCCCCCTCCTTTTGGGGCAATTTGATAGGCTGCTTGGGGACATTGGTGGCCATGACACCTTTCCTATGGGCGCTCATAGCCAAGAATGTGAACCGCGGCAAGATAAAGGCGATGCTGGAAGAGCATGCGCATAGCCAAGGCATAGTGGTGGCGTTTTTGCTGCTGAGGGATTTCCTTGCTTTGGTGGCAATGGGATTCGTCATCAGTCGGTACATACACTTGGCGGCGGGGCTGCTGATAGTGCTCACGCTGGTGGCCACGTTCTTGTTCCCATTGAGCAAGAGTGCGGTGAATTTCTACAACAGGATAGAGGATACTTTCAAGAGCAACTTCAACGAGCGACAACATCAGCAAAGTTTCCAGATCCCGCGAGAACTGGAAATGAATTTCCACATGGAACGTATGACGATGTCAGCCTATTCGCCCCATGTGGGGAACACGTTGGCAAACAGCGGCATAAGGCAAAATTACGGTGTGAACGTGGTGAGTGTGGAGCGCGCGGGTATGATATGCGACCTTCCCTCGACAGACACCGTCCTAATGCCCCAGGATCAGGTGACGTTCCTTGGCAACGACGAGCAACTGGCTCTCCTGCGCAGCACGGTGGAGGTGGAACCCGACATGTTGATACACGACCATACCGACAACGAACTTCAAATAGCCCATATCGTGGTGGAACATGATAGTCCGCTGATAGGAAAAGATTTGCATCACAGCAATATACGTCAGCAGCACCATGCCTTGGTGATTGCCATCCAGCATGGCGAGGAGAATATAACGAACCCCTCCGCATCGCAAGTGCTGTACGAAGGGGACGTGGTGTGGTACGTTTCGCCTGGCGACGCGTTGTAGCGTGCTTCAGGGCTTTGCGCCGCGCTGGCGCAACATCTCATATACGAAGACGGCTGCGGCGACGGAGACGTTGAGCGACGAGGTCTGCCCCACGATGGGAAGACGTGCCTTTGCGCCACAAAGGCGCAGCAGTTCGGGCGACACGCCAGTGCCCTCGGAGCCCATCACCAGAACAGTGGGTTTGCGGAAATCGACGTCAAGGTAGTTCGCGGCGCCTTTTTCCGTGGCCGCTACCAACTGAAGGCCGTATTGCGCGGCCAAGTTGAGGGCGGTTTTCAAATTTCCTTCGCGACAAACAGGTATGCGCATCAGTGCGCCCGACGAGGCTTTCACGGCGTCGTCGTTCAGTTGCGCACTGCCATGGTCGGGAATAACGATGGCAGAGACACCGGCGCATTCGGCGGTACGGGCAATAGCCCCCACGTTGCGCACGTCGGTCACGCGATCCAACGCCAGCACGAAAGGAGCAGTCTCCTCTTCCTGCCAGCGGGCAAGCAAGTCGGCAAAATGGCAGTAGGAAATATTAGAAAGCGTAGCCACGATACCTTGGTGGTTGCCCGACGTTAATTTGTTTAGCTTTTCTGACGGCACAAATTGCATGGGCACGTTGGCTTGACGCAACTGTGAAAGGAGTTGGTTCAGCATGGGGCTGGAAAGACCTTTCTGCACAAAGATGCGGTCTATGTTTTTGCCAGAAGCCAAGGCTTCCTCTATGGGATGTATCCCGTATATGTTCATGTCCTTCATATTTTTCCGTCGGAGATGGTTATCTTTCTGTCCGCCGTTTCGGCCAATTGGGGATTGTGCGTGACGATGACGAACGCTTGGTTGAATTGTTTGCGCAGGTCAAAGAACAACTGATGCAGGTCGGAGGCGTGTTGGCTGTCGAGGTTGCCGCTGGGCTCATCGGCCAGCACCACGTCGGGGCGGTTGATGAGTGCGCGCGCCACCGCCACGCGTTGCTGCTCGCCGCCGCTGAGTTCGGCGGGGCGGTGCGTGGCGCGTTGAGCCACGCCCAAGGTTTCCATGAGGGGAAGGGCGTCGCGGCGAGCTTCTTCCATGCTGCGTCCTGCAATGAGGGCGGGCATGCATACGTTTTCCACGGCGTTGAATTCCGGCAGTAGGTTGTGGAATTGGAAGACAAAGCCGATGTGCTTGTTTCGGAATTGCGCCAACGCTTTGTCGCTCAATTTTGTCACGTCTATGCCGTCAAAGGCTATTCCGCCCTTGTCGGGTCGCATCAAGGTGCCGATGATTTGCAGCAACGTGGTTTTGCCGGCGCCGCTGGCTCCCACTATGCTGATGACCTCGCCCCGCTGCACTGTGAGGTCGATGCCCTTCAGTACTTCCAAATTACCGAAAGATTTGTGTATATCTTTTGCTTCCAACATCTATTCAATGGATTATTTCGGTGGGTTAGAACGGTTTTCCGTTGATAAGCACCTTGAATACCTTGTTCTCGCCGTAGGCGTAGGGGAGATATTCGTAGGTGGGGATGGGGACGGTGACGATGAGGTTGGCCTTTTTGCCCACGGCGATGCTGCCAAGGTCCTTCACTACGTCCATGGCGTAGGCAGTGTTGAGGGTCATGGCGTTGAGGGCCTCCTCGGGCAGCATGCGAAAATTCACGCACGCAAAACTCAATATGAGTTGCATGTTGGGACTGGGGGAAGAGCCGGGGTTGTAGTCGCTGGCCAACGCCACGGGCAGGCCAGCGTCCATCATCTTGCGCACGGGGGCGTGAACCATGTTTAGGAAAAAGGCGGCTCCGGGCAGTACGGTGGGCATAGTGCGGGATTTGAGAAGGCACTGTATCTCCTCCTCGCCAGTGTATTCCAAATGGTCGCAGCTTAACGCATCGTATTTCACGGCTACCTGTATACCGCCGCTATAGGCCATTTCGTTGGCATGTATTTTGGGACGCAGCCCCCGCTTTGCGCCGGCTTCCAGCATTCGCTCGGTGTCTTCCACGGAGAAGAATCCTTCGTCGCAAAACACGTCAATGAAGTCTGCAAGCCCTTCGTCGGCGGCTTTGGGAATCATCTCGTTGATGACAATGTCCACAAATTTTTCCTGCCTGCCGCGATATTCCAAAGGGATGCCGTGCGCGCCCAGCAGGGTGCTTTTGATGGTGAGGGGGCTGTTTTCGCGTATGCGTCGAATGACACGCAGCATCTTCAGTTCGGCCTCCGTGGTCATTCCGTACCCGCTTTTCACCTCCACGGCGCCAGTGCCGTAGTGCGCCATCACTTCCAGTCGTGCCATGGCATCGTCGTACAGTTGTTCTTCGCTGGCTTCCTGCACGCGCTTTGCGCTGTTCAAGATGCCGCCGCCGCGCTTGGCTATTTCGTCGTAGCTCAGACCGCGGATTTTGTCTATGTATTCCACTTCGCGGCTGCCGGCATAGACCATGTGCGTATGGCTGTCGCAGAAAGCTGGCATCACCATGCGCCCAGTGGCGTCGAGAGTCTCGTCGAAATGCTGTTCCTTGTTCAGGTCTTGCATGGCGCCAAATTCGGCAATGCGGCCCTCCTCGATGACGACGTAAGCGTCGCGTATGGTGGGCAGTTTGGCCATCTCTTTTCCGGCTACGTAGGGTTGCGGCAAGTATTCCACTTGCAGCAGTTGCTTGATGTTGGATATTAGTGTGCGTTTCATAAGAAATTAAGGTCTCCTTTATGGGTTGTCATGGCATTGTGCCGTGTGCACTTGCCGGTGTTTATGTGGGATATGTTAGAATAGTCTTGTCTGGTCACCCTCTTTCATTTTGCCGAGGTGGCTGTAGGCCAGTTCCGTGGCTTCCCTGCCGCGCGGCGTGCGCATGAGATAGCCCTCTTGTATGAGGTAGGGTTCGTATACCTCCTCCACCGTACTGGCATCCTCTCCAACGGCTGTGGCTATGGTGTTCAGTCCTACGGGTCCTCCGTGGAACTTGTCTATGATGGTGCACAGGATGCGCAGATCCATTTCGTCCAGTCCATGGCTGTCCACGTTGAGGGCGCTCAATGCGTAACGAGCAATGTCCAGCGTCACGGTGCCGTCACCTTTCACCTGCGCAAAGTCGCGCACGCGGCGCAGCAGTCCGTTGGCAATGCGGGGTGTGCCCCGGCTTCTTCGGGCTATCTCCATGGCGCTTTCACTCGTAATCTTCACGTTTAGCAGCGCGGCACTGCGGTTCACAATTTTCGTTAGTGTGTCGGGGTCGTAGTATTGCAGTCGGCTGTTGATGCCGAACCGCGCCCGCAGGGGTGCGGTGAGCATGCCGCTGCGTGTGGTGGCTCCCACTAAAGTAAAGGGTTTCAAGCGTAGTTGCACGCTGCGCGCCGCAGGGCCACTCTCAATCATGATGTCTATCTTATAGTCCTCCATCGCGCTGTAGAGGTATTCCTCCACAATGGGCGAGAGACGGTGTATTTCGTCGATGAATAGCACATCGTTGGTTTCCAGGCTGGTGAGTAGGCCTGCAAGGTCGCCTGGTTTGTCCAGCACGGGACCGCTGCTCATCTTGATGTTTACGCCCAATTCGTTGGCAATGATGTAGGCCAAAGTGGTTTTCCCGAGACCTGGCGGGCCAAACAGAAGCACGTGGTCCAGCGCCTCTCCGCGAGCTTTGGCGGCGGCTACAAACACCTTCAGGTTGTCCAGCACTTGCTGTTGTCCGGCAAAGTTGTTGAAGAGTTGCGGACGCAGTGCCTTTTCCAAGGCTTTCTCGCTCTCGGTGAGACTCTTTCCAGTGGGGTCTAAATGGTTGTTCATATCACTCGTTCGAGGTTCCGTCTGTCGCGCAGGCCAGTCCTGCCGCGCGGCCCGTGGAGAACGCTATTTGTAGGTTGTAGCCGCCCGTGTCCGCGTCGAGGTCCAGCAGTTCGCCCACAATATATAGGCCTGCAAGCAACTTGCTTTCCATGGTTTTAGGGTTGACTTCCTTTAGTGAAACGCCGCCTTGCGTGGCGATGGCTTCGTCGTAATCGTGCGTGCCCGTCAGCGTGAAAGAAAGGTCCTTAAGGAAGTTGAGTAATTTGCGACGCATTTCGCCGCTCACCTGGTTTAGGCGATAGTATTGCGGTAGCCGCATTCGGCCCAATGCGAAAGTGATGAGTTCCTGTGGCAGCCATAGGCGCATGGCGTCGTTGAGGATGCGGGTGCCGTTGGCGTTTAGGTCGTTGATGAGCCGCTTGTCAAGCGTTTCGCGCGACAGGGCGGGCTTGAGGTCTATGTGGGCCACAAGGCCAGGGTCGGCGTCTTCGTTCAGCAGACGTGTTATCTTTCGGCTGGCGCTGAGCACAATGGGGCCTGCAAGGCCGTCCTTGCAAAACGTCATCTCGCCAAACTCCTTGCAGACAGCCTTTCCGTTGGGCATCGTCACGGTAAGTTCCACGTTTTTGAGTTGAAAACCGACCATTTCAGTCGGGATGTGTTCTGCGCAAGACAGTGGCACGAGGGAGGGGACGCAAGGCACTACGGTGTGCCCCGCCATTAGGGCCAGTTTGTAGCCGTCGCCAGTGCTGCCAGTGCGGGGATAGGACTTGCCGCCCGTGGCTAGAACCACGCGTGGCGCGTGTAGGATGGTTCCGTCGTTCAGCAGCACACCTTTCAGTGCACCATCAATGATTTGCAGGCGCGTAACGCGCCGTTCCTTGCGAATGTCCACATTGCTGTGGCTCTCGATGGCTTGTATGAGAGCCATGAAGACGTCTTGTGCCTTGCCACTCTTGGGAAAGACGCGTCCGCCGCGTTCTTCCACCAAAGGCACGCCCCTGCTTTCGAAGAAAGCCATCAGTTCTTTGTTGAAGAAAGTCCCATAGGCGTTGCGCAGAAAACGAGGGTCGCTGCCAATGTGTGGTAGTGTCTCCTGCAGGGAGGCGGTGTTGGTGAGGTTGCAGCGTCCCTTTCCAGTGATGCGTAACTTACGTCCAGGCTGGTCCATCTTTTCCAGCAGCAGCACGCGCTTACCGCGTTCCGCTGCCGACAGTGTGGCCATCATGCCCGCCGCCCCTGCGCCCACCACTATGAGATCATAGACGTTATCTTGATATGCTTCCAATGTCGGCAGGGTGTATGACCATTACGGGGATTTGCGCGTGGTGCACTATCTGCTGCGCGTTTGTACCGAGAAACAGTGTGGCCAAGGGTTTGCGCTGTTCGCTGGTGATTACCAGTAAGTCGGCGTGTACCTCTTCAGCATATTTAAGCACGGTATCGGTGTAATTCGAGTAGCGGCGTCCACATTTGGTGTAGGGGATATCGCGTTCGGCGAAGTATTTTTCCACTTGCTTTAGATAGGTGTTCAGCGTGTAGGCGTCGTTGGCGGTTTCTACGAGACCAAGGATGTGCACTGTGCTGCCGAATATTTTCGCCATCGTAGCCGTGGGGGGCACTTTTTGCCGGCTGTCGGCGGTGATGCGAATGGGGCACACGATATGTTCCAGCGCCTTGTGGAAGTTGTATCCTTCCCGAATGGTGAGCACGGGGCATGGCGACTGCTGCACGATGCGCACAGCGGTGCTGCCCATCCAATACTTCTCAAACCCGCTGGCGCCGTTGGTGCCGATCACGGTGATGGGCGTGTCGTCGCGACGGGCTATCTCGCTCATCACGTCTGCCACCTTGCCGTCAAGGATTTCCCAGCGGATGGGGTCCTTCAACAAGAGTTGCTTCTTGTTGCAAAGGTCTTGCAACTTGTGTTGCGCCAGGTGTTCGGCCTGTTCTATTTGTTCTGACGAGGAGAGGAAACCTCGCTCTTTCCTCACCCAAATGAGATGGATGCCGGCGTTCAGCTTGTTGGCAATGTCAACAGCGATATCCAGGGCCACATAGGAGCCTTGCGAGAAGTCGGTGCCTACCAAAACATATCCTTTGTACGTTTCCATAATAAACAGTACTCTTTATACTACATTAACGAGTTTTTTCGCATATTATTGTATTAATATGTGTATTTTCTTCTTTTTTATTATTGTTATCTTCCCGCTGGAGATAGAAGCGGGAGTAGAGAAGGAGAAAAGGGGAATGGCGTTGACAGGCATCGTTGCGCGTTCTTGTGGAGAACAAGGTGTGAAGTGCGAGTGCCATATGATTTGCAGGAACGCGCAAACACGCGTGAAGGCTGCTGTTGTGCGCGGGGTGGCAGGCATTGGTTGGGCAAAGATTACAACTGGAAGAGGGTTTATGAAAAAGTCCATTGCCCTATAGGGCAATGGACTTTTTGCAATCCCTTGTGTGGGAAAGATGATTAGTTTTCAGCAGGAGCGTCGCTGGCTTCTTCAGCGGGGGCCTCTGTTTCGGCTTTGGCAGCTTCGGCTCTCTTGGCAGCTTCGGCTTCGGCGGCGGCTTTGCGTTTGGCTTCCACGTTGGCGGCCACTTGCTCGTTATGTTTCTTTTCGCTTTCGGCACGCAACTTCTTTACGTCGCGTTCTTTGGCATTTGCATCGCTAATTACTTGGTTAATTTTGGCCTCCTTGGCTTGCAGCCATTCGTTGAAGCGACCGTCGGCCACCTCTTGCGTGATGGCGCCTTTCTTTACGCCAATCTGCAGGTGACGGCGCAGCAGCACGCCTTTGTAACTGAGAATGCGGCGGCAGGTGGGGGAGGGTTGTGCGCCATTGTCCAACCATTCAACGGAGCGATCCACGTTGAGGACAATGGAGGCGGGGTTTGTCAACGGATTGTATGTGCCCAGCTTCTCAATGAAGCGTCCATCACGAGGTGCACGACCATCCGCAACTACAATGTGGTAAAAGGGTTGGTGCTTTTTACCTTCACGTTGTAATCTGATTCTTACAGGCATAGTTACTGTTCTTTAATGAGTTATATTGATAATTAACTTTTTGTTTCAGTTTGCAAAGGTACGAACTTTTTTTTGAATGGCGGAGATTATTTTCAGAAAAACCCTCTTTTAACACAATTTTATGGTTGCACCTGCGTTATATCTATTGTGAACAAAGAAGAAAGTATAGTAACCATAGGCATGTTCGACGGCGTGCACATCGGCCACCGCCACCTGTTACGCCTGCTGCTGGATGAAGCGCGGAAAAGGGGATTGACGCCCAGGGTGGTGACTTTTGACGAGCACCCCAGGCTGGTGCTCAACGCCGACTTGGAGCGCTTTCGCCTGCTTTCCACGCGGCAGGAACGAATGCGGATGCTAAAGGAATGTGGCGTGGAGCGGGTGGAGATGATCCCTTTCTTGCGGGAAACGGCACGCATGTCAGCCTGCACCTTTGTGAAAGAGCGTCTCTTGTCGCAGGTGAACATGAGGGCATTGGTGTTGGGTTACGACAACAGTTTTGGCAACAAACTTGACAACGACTTTGAACAGCTGCCTCTCTTGGCAGCCCAGGAAGGCTTTG
>JAXFQM010000018.1:0-6090 GCA_034178965.1 Bacteroidales bacterium
CCATGCGGTGCGCAGGATGATATAATTTGCTCCCGAGACCTGAATAAATTGCTCGCCACGAAGTTTGGTCTTGCCATACACGCCTGTGGGGGTGCTTAATTGGTCTTCCTTGCAGGGTGTGTTGTAAGGATCTCCGCCGAAGACATAATCCGTGCTGATGTGTACCAACAGTCCGTCTGCCTCCTTCATGGCTTTGGCCAAGTATTGCGGAGCCAATGCGTTGAGTTTATTTGCCGCCGCTTCGCATGTTTCCGCCTTATCCACATCGGTCCATGCTGCGCAGTTCACAATGCATTTCACCTCGTTTTCCTTCACCATCTTTCCTATGGCGTCGGAGTCTGTAATGTCAAGGAACGCATATCCCTCGCAAACGTCGGTGAAGATGTACCTATCCTTGCTATCCTTTGTAGCCAACTGCATGGCGTTGCCCAGTTGGCCGTTGGCTCCTGTCACCAAAATGTTCATGACGTGTATCTTTCGTGTTGTGGCTACTCAAGTGTAAAAGGGCTCTCAAAGTTGCTGAAAGCGGGGTGTTGCATGTCCTTTTCCGAAAGCAAGATTTCTTCTTGCGTCAGTTGCCAGTCTATAGCCAGTTGTGCATCGTCCCATGCGATTGCCCCTTCCGATTCTGGATGGTAAAATTCGTCGCACTTATATTGGAATAGAGCCGTATCGCTTAACACCGAAAAACCATGTGCAAAGCCTTTTGGAATGAAAAATTGGCAGTGGTTTTCCCCTGTCAGCAATGCCGCTACATGTTGGCCATATGTAGGGCTGCCTTTGCGAATATCCACTGCTACGTCCAGCACTTTGCCCATCACGCAGCGCACCAATTTGCTTTGTGCATGGGGTGGCTTTTGGAAATGCAACCCTCGTAGCACGCCGCGGTGCGAGAGGCTCTCGTTGTCTTGGCAAAACTCCACATGATGTCCGATGGCTTGGTCGAAGTCGCGTTGCGACCAACTCTCAAAAAAGTAACCTCTCGCGTCGCCGTATACCTTTGGCTGAATGACAAAGACGCCTTTAATTACGGTTTCTTTTGCTTCCATTGATTTGTCTTGAGAATTTACATGCTTTTGTATTGAAAAAGTTGCATTGGGATGCGAGGAGCGGGGAACTGAAAGTTTCCTATAAGTTTTCGTTGATTACTTTTAGCAGATATTGGCCATATTGATTTTTCAACATGGGCTGCGCTACCTCGCGCAATTTCTCTTCGGAAATCCAGTTGTTACGGTATGCGATGCCCTCCAAGCAAGCGACCTTCAGACCTTGTCGCTTCTCGATAACCTCCACAAAAGTGGAAGCCTCCGCCAAACTGTCGTGCGTGCCCGTGTCCAGCCATGCAAAGCCGCGTCCCAGTTGCTGCAATTTCAGTTCGCCATCCTCCAAGAATTTTTGGTTTACGCTCGTAATCTCCAATTCGCCACGTGCGCTTGGTTTCACGTTTTTGGCCACCTCTACAACCTTGTTGGGATAGAAATAGAGCCCCACGACGGCATAATTGCTTTTTGGGTGCAGGGGTTTTTCTTCTAAGGAAAGGACGTCGCCGTTCTTGTCGCATTCTGCCACGCCATAGCGTTCGGGGTCGCTCACCCAATATCCGAACACGGTGGCTTTCTTGTCCTGTTCTGCAGCTCTTACGGCTTCTTTCAGCATGCCTGTGAAACCGCTGCCGTAAAAGATGTTGTCTCCCAGCACCAAGCAGGCGGAGTCGTTGCCGATGAATTTATCGCCGATGATGAAAGCTTGCGCAAGGCCGTCTGGTGAGGGCTGTTCGGCATAACTGAATTTTACGCCGAAGTTGCTGCCGTCGCCCAGTAAACGTTCAAAACCAGGCAAGTCCTGTGGTGTGCTGATAATGAGTATGTCGCGGATGCCTGCCAGCATCAGTACCGATATAGGGTAATATATCATGGGTTTGTCGTAGACGGGCAGCATTTGTTTAGATACCCCTTTGGTAATAGGGTAGAGGCGTGTGCCGCTACCGCCAGCTAAAATGATCCCTTTCATGCTAAAATATTTTATTTAATTGCTTTATTATGATTTGCATGCGTATATGTGATAATATGATATTTTATTTTGCAAAGGTACGAAAAAAAAACGAGATATGACAAAAAAATAACATTTTCATTTAGTTATCCGAAACCAAAAGTTTTCAAAAGAAAAGGTTATGAGAATAAGAACATCTGCGCATTGCATTGTTGTAGCAAAGTATGGAAAGAAGAAAGATTGTCTTTTAATAGTTGTCTGCTATTTGTGTCCAAGTTGGTGCGTTGCACATAGTGGTTTTTATCAATTCGATTACGGTCATATCAAACTACGGAATAACGGGGTAAATAGGCTAACATTCTGCGTACCGGTGGTGTAAATCCATCCTTGCTCGTCCAGCGTAAGGCAGCAGCAAGGCGGCATGCAGGCAGCACATATCTCCTGCTTATCTCCTACCTCTGTAGGAGATAAGCAGGAGATATGTGCTGCCTTGCCTATGGTGCCGTGCTTGCACACAGCCCCCGTCGCTTCCAGTGGAATACTGGTGTGATGACAGCCAAGTCGCACCGCCACACAAGAGTTACGGTAATGCCGTTATGGTTTTATCAAGGGACAGTATGTTTGGGAAGGCCGCCGAGCGGAGGAGAAAGTTTTGGGAGAAGATTTGGCGGGAAACGCTTTTCGCAAAATGTAGACATGGTACATGTGCAGGAGTATTCCGCTGTGGTTTTTTTGCCAACACGAACATACTTTTCTTCGCGCAACACGCTTGAGACAGCAGTAGGCGCAATGAGCAAAACAAAAGAGGCTAAACCCCGAGTGTGTGCAAGCTGGAGGATGCTATTTTGGTTTGGTTTGGTCGATGATTTGCGTGCTGCGTTGGATGATAATCGCGGTTTGTTTGATGATGTTCGCGATGCGGTTGGCTTCTGTTATGGTCTTTTCGGTACGGGCTTGCTTTTTGCGCAACTTGTTTGCTTCCACGAAAACGATGTCGTTGGGTTGCAGGTAGTAATAGGGTGTGTTGAGGAAATCGCTTTTAGTGAGGTCGAGGTCTACGAGCAAGGTGCCGCCCATAGTGTCGCGCACCAATGATACTTTGTCTCGTTTGCCATAAATAGTGATGTCGCCCGCTTCGGCGAGCGCCTCGAGTATGGTGAGGCGTTCACCGTCGATATGTATCTCCAAGGGTTGCTTTACCTCGCCCAAAACGGCAACGCGAAAGTTCATGAGCCTAACTGTCACGGTTGGGTCGTTGATATAGCCTTTGTCGCGCAGAGCCTGCGTTAATTTTGTGGAAAGTTCGTCGTGCGTGAGGTTGACGACTTTCATTTTGCCCAGCATTGGGAAATTTATGGTACCTTCGGACGATACAAGATATCCTTCCACGCGATAGGCTCTGTCGGCTTGTACTACGGTTTGGTTTCCCTGAAGCAACTTGTTGGTTTCTTGGTTGAAAGCCAACGCGCTGGCTGGCTCTTCGCTGTCAACGTGGATATAGAGCCTGTCGCCAGCATGGATTAATGTGTTGTAATTTTGCTTGATGACGGTAGCCTCGTTGCGCCGTGCGTCGCTGAAGTAGGCCGCGTCTTGAATGGAATGGCAGGATACGACAGAGAATATTACTGTGGCCAAAATGGTTATAATATGTATGTTGCGTCTCATAAAGCGTCTTTGTTTGTTTTTGCAAAATTACGAATATTTTTTCAAGTGTGAGTAAAGAAAGAGGCTCGTTTCTAGTGTGCATGAGTCGGACGAAAGGTTACTTTACCCTTATGCGGCGTCCCACGCGTAAAGTGGTGCTTTCGTTGAGACCCTTGTTGAGAGAGCAAATCTTTTTCACGCTGGTGTGGTAGCGTCTAGCAATGGAACATAAGTTGTCGCCGCGGCGTATGCTGTGATACTTTGCGCCTTCTGCGTTGCAGGGGTCGTTTTTGTAAACGGTCGTTTTTTGGGGGAGTGACTCTTTCAGCGTCGTATCGTTGCCTTTGCCGCGTTGGGTGGGAATGGAAACGCGCGTGAGACCGCTGTATGCCTGTTTAATATTGGGAACATCAATGGAAAAATCGCGGTTGACGGCTCGGGCGCTGTCTACGAGACTGTGTTTCATCAACCAGTCGTAGGGTTCTGAAATATAGAAGATGCGTGACAGTGCGCCGTGGCCTTGTCCAGGCAGTTTGGTGAAAATCAGTCTGTCTGCAGGTCCGCAAGCCTTCATAGCGTCAATAACCCTTTGGCTGGAGGAAATACTTACGGCGCGGTCGGCCGTGCCGTGAATAATCCATAGGGGTAATTCGTTTAGACCGCAATAGTTCTTTTGGTTGCTGCCGCCGCACATGGCAATGGCCGCCGCCACGCGGTGCGGAAAAGCACCGCAAAAATCCAACGTGCCATAGCCGCCAAGGCTCATGCCAAAGACATAGAGGCGGTTGGTGTCCACGGCATAATGCTGTTGCACCCAATCCACCACCTTGATAATCTTGTCAGGTTCCCAACGGCAGCGGGCGGGACATTGAGGGTTGACGATAACGGCATCAATGCAGCGTCCCCTTCGGAGAGCATCTATGGGACCGTAGCGCAGCGCAAGGTCCAAGTTGCTACCACGCAGGCTTGCGCCGTGTAAGAAAAGGATAACAGGCTTTTTTGCTTCTGTGGCGGTGTCGTAGTCCTTTGGGGTGTAAACCCAAAAATTGTAGCCACCTTTCACTTCGCCGCGATACGATTTCAATTGCTGCGCCGAACATAAGACAGCAGGCAAGAAAAGCATCAAAAGTGTTATCGAGCCTGCAAGAACCTCTATTTTTGCTGTATTTTTCTTCATGCGGGGATATCTTCATTATTGGAAACCCGGGGAGCAAGTTTCAAACGGGTTCACTTGTTCTTTCTGAGCGTAATCCTGAATGCCGAACCTTGCCCTTCAACACTGTATTTCAGCACGATTTTCCCTCGGTGGTAAACGTTGATTATTCGGCGTGCCAAACTAAGGCCCAGCCCCCAGCCGCGTTGTTTCGTGGTGAAGCCGCTGTCAAAGATGTGCTTCTGCAAGTTGGGGCTGATGCCTTTTCCCGTGTCTACCACGTCTACGAAAATGCTTCGTGCGTCGTCGCTCACCGTCAGTGTAATTTGTCCTTTGCCGTCCATGGCATCCACGGCGTTCTTGCACAGGTTCTCGATGACCCATTCAAATAGATAGCGATTGAGTGGGGCTATGGCGGGCTCATCAGGGGTGTTGATGATAAATTGCACTTTTTTCGACACACGTGGCTGCAGGTAGGCCACGGCGCTACGAACCGCCACGCCCACGTCTCCGTCTTTTAACTCGGGCACGCTGCCAATCTTCGAGAAACGGCGAGCAATAGTGTCCAATCGGTCCAAGTCCTTTTTGATTTCTACGCTGTATTTTTCTTCTAATGTCTTGCCTTGCAGCACCTCGTTCCATGCCATGAGCGCGGAGATGGGCGTGCCCAGTTGGTGGGCTGTCTCCTTGGCCATACCCACCCAAATGCGGTTTTGCTCGTCGCTTTGTGCCGTGCGAAATAGGTAATAACTTACGATAACGAGCACGATTGCAATGAAGAGGTAAAGCAGGGGCAGGCGCTCAAGCAACTTCAACAAAGGAGTGTCCTCGTAGTAAACATAGGCGGGATGGCCTTCGACAAGGGAAATGCGAATGGGGGGATTCTCTCCCGCCATGTCCTTTAGTTTCAGCGCCAGTTTAGTGGGAGTGTTGAATTCGGAGGCGTCCATGTTGCCGCATTCAAAAACGTGCGTGCGGCTGCTGTCAACGATGACGACCGGCACTGAAACGGCGTTGTTGGTGATTTCGTTCAAGTAACTACGCGTGAAATTCCACAGCACATGCCGCAGGTTGGAATAGACTTCCGTTTCCTTGTAATACAGCGTCATGGGCATGCCCCACAGGTTGTAGTGGAAAGGTTCGTTTTCGCTGTAAATCTTCAGCAAATCGCCCTCCATCTTCTTGCCAGCCAATTCGTTGGGTACAGTGATGATGCTGTCTCGGTCGGTGATGATGATTGGGGTTTTGCTGCTGTCTATGAGATAGTTGACGTATGCCAGGCTAAAATTGAGGTCAGCGCCCAT
>JAXFQM010000025.1:0-17209 GCA_034178965.1 Bacteroidales bacterium
GGTTTGAACCCATCAAGCCCGTTTCCTTGTGTGAAGAAGTGCTGACGCTGGATGTGCCGAGCGCCTTTTTCTGTGAGTGGCTCGAAAAAAACTACATCAACATCATACGGTCCACCATACGACATTATATAGGTGAAGGTGCGCGCCTGCAATATCGCGTGCACATGGACAATAGCGTATCCAACGACCCCATCACCACAACAATACCCTCCAGCGGTTCGCAAAATACCAAGAACCGCCCTACCTATATGCCTATGAACCTAAACCGCGACGGCGACAAATCTGTTCCCAATCCCCTCATCATACCAGGCATACAGAAGATACGCATCCAGTCGCAACTGAAAGAGTCATACAACTTGGAAAACTTCATGGAGGGTGAATGCAACCGATTGGCGCGCGCTGCTGGCTTCGCCGTGGCGCAGAACCCCGGAAAGACGGCCTTCAACCCACTGCTTATCTATGGCGGGGTAGGACTGGGAAAGACGCATTTGGCCAACGCTATTGGCATTAAAGTGAAGGAAAATTATCCAGACAAGAATGTTCTCTACGTCACCAGCGAGCAATTCATGCAGCAGTATGCCGAAGCGGGGCGTGAAGGCGCAACAAACGACTTCATCAACTTCTACGACATGATTGACGTGCTAATCATAGACGATATTCAGTTTTGGAGCAACAAGGCACCGAAGACACAGGAGGCATTTTTTCACATATTCAACTATCTGCACCAACATAACAACCAAATCATCATCACCAGCGACAAGATGACGGGCGAGTTGCAAGGGTTGGAACCCCGCCTGTTGAGCAGGATGAAATGGGGCTTGGCAGCAGAACTTACAGTGCCTGATGTGGAGACGCGCAAGGCTATTCTTGCGCAAAAGTTGAAATCCAGCGGTATCACCATGCCCGACGACGTAATAGATTACGTGGCTTATAGCGTTGACTCTAACGTGCGTGAGTTAGAAGGCGCGCTGATTTCGCTTATGGCTCAGGCTTCATTGAACAACAAGGAGGTAAATCTCGACTTGGCACGCCACATGATAGACAAGTATGTGAAAGGCAGCAAACGAGAAATAACGATAGATTATATCTTGAAAGTAACTAGCGACTATTTTGGGCAGCCCATAGAGGCTGTGCAAAGTGCCACGCGCAAGCGCGACATCGTTCAAGTGCGGCAGGTGGTCATGTATCTCTCCAAGAAATATACCAAGCATTCGTTGTCGGCCATAGGCGCACAATGTGGCAACAAGGACCACGCCACGGTGCTGCACGCATTTAATATCGTGAAAAATCAGATTGAGAAAGACCGTCAATTCCGATACAAAATTGAAGAACTTGAACAAAAATTTCAACAATAGGAAACAATAATAAGGATTAATGACAATGCCGCAAGGCATTGTGAAGTTCATAGCGTCGCAAACAACTTTCACGGCGCTATGGATTTTTTAAGGTGGGTTCAATAAATTCACCATTTTTTGCAAAAAAATAATGATATATGAGAAAAAGAGAGGTTTTCGCACTATTGGTGGCTTATCGGCATCTTGCTGTTTTTTTTACCCTGTTACATAGTCTGATATGCGCCGTCGTTTCGCGCAGCCATCTGTTTGACAATCCCTAAAATTGCAAGAAATCCATTCCTTAAACCCGCAAAAAAAATACCAACGTTATGAAAATACCCTTCAAACCTGGCACACTCATTTATCCTCTCCCTGCGGTGATGGTGACGGTGGGAGATATTGCTAAGGAAAATAACATTATCACGGTGGCTTGGACGGGCACCATTTGCTCAGAGCCACCCATGTGCTACATCTCGGTGCGCCCAGAAAGGTACAGCCATGAAATGATTGTGCGCACGGGCGAATTCGTCATTAACCTTACAACCGAGGCCTTGGCGCATGCCACTGATTGGTGTGGCGTGCGAAGTGGTAGAACGTGCAACAAATTTAAAGAAATGGGGCTCACACCACAAAAGGGACAGGTGGTGCAAACTCCGCTCATAGCGGAATCTCCTCTCAATATCGAATGCAAAGTGGAGGAAATGAAGACTTTGGGAAGCCATGACATGTTCATTGCGCGTGTTGTTGCAGTGAACGCAGAGGAAAGCCTCATAGACAAAGGCACAGGAGCTTTCCAATTAAACCACGCAAGGCCGCTTGCTTACAGCCACGGTAAATATTACGGATTGGGGGAAAAACTGGGAGGCTTTGGCTTCAGCGTGAAAAAAAAGTAACTGCGCGCATACTTTTTTATTTCATATTTCGTTATTTTTAGTATATGAAAATTGTTGCAGTGGAACCCCTTGGCATCAGCAAGGAGCGTTTTGAAGAGTTGGAAGCGGAATTTGCCCGCCAAGGACATTTGTTCAAATACTATACGGATCGTCGTGAGGACGTAGAAACGATGGTACAGCGCATGCATGACGCGGACATCGTCATCGTGTCCAACATACCGTTGCCAGAAGAAGTATTGAGCCAATGCGTGAAGTTGAAAATGCTGTCGGTGGCTTTTACGGGGTTGGACCACATAGACTTGGGCTATTGCAAGAGCCATGACATAGAGGTGGCGAATGCCGCGGGCTACAGCACTACGGCAGTTAGCGAATTGGCAGTGGGCCTCATGCTTGATGTGCTGCGCCATGTCACCGCTCTCGATGGTGCCATTCGCCAAGGGCTGGGCAGGGGAAACTTTCTAGGACGTGAACTGCGGGGCAAAACGGTAGGCGTGGTAGGCACGGGTGCCATTGGCACTGCAGTGATTAAGTTGTTGCTGGCGTTCAAAAGCAAGGTGATTGCCTATAACCGAAGCGAACATGAAGATATCAAGCAGTTGGGCGTTCAATACGTGGACTTGGCCTCATTGGTAATGGAAAGCGACATTGTGACAGTGCACGTCCCCCTGACGCAAGAAACACACCATCTCCTATCGAAGGAACTCATAGCGACCATGCGCCCCACGGCCGTGCTTGTGAATACGGCCCGCGGAAACGTGGTGGACATGGAGGCCCTTGCCACAGCCCTCAAGGAAGGACGCCTTGCGGGAGCGGGAATAGATGTGTATGATAAAGAACCGCCCTTACCCGAAGAGCATCTATTGCTACAGGCGCCAAACTGTGTCTGTGCGCCGCATGTTGGCTTTGCCACGCGCGAGGCTTTCGACGTAAGGGCTGATATCGTTTTCGACCATGTACGCCAATTTTTATCTACAAATACAACCTCATGAGAAAAACGCTCGTTCTATTACTTGCCGTTCTATGTTGCGCTACGGTAGCATTGGCGGCTCCAGTATCCCAAAAAGAATCCCGTTTCTTGGCCTCACGCTACCTAAACATGGCAATAGGCATGAAGAAGGCTCCACATCTGACGTTGTGCAAGACCTACACTGACGCAGAGGGTCAAGCCACTCTATATGTATACAATATTGCAGATAGTGGCTATATCCTTGTCAGCGGCGACGACCTCGTCACTCCCATCTTGGGCTATTCGTTCAACGGCGTTTTTGACGAGAAACGGTTGGCTCCCAACTTCTCAAACTGGCTGTCGGGCAAAAGCAATGGCATTGCCGCCATGCGGCATGCCAAATATGCGTTGCGCCGCGCCTCCGTTGCCGACGAACGAGAGGCGTTGCTGACAAGCGACGTCTCGTTTTTCTCAAACAAAGGCACCAAGGATGTTCCCATGCTGCTTCAGACGCGATGGGGACAAGGGGAGGGATACAACGACATGTGTCCGGAATATACTGGCACAGGCAACAGCAATGGTCGTGCCGTGGTGGGCTGCGTAGCTCTTGCCATGGCGCAGGTCATTCGCTATTGGGCATATCCCGACACGGGCTTTGGCTCCTATTCCTATTACGATGCACCCTACGGCATACAAACGGCCAATTTTAGAACTGTGAGATACGACTATGCTAACATGCCAAACAGTTACTATAGTTGGGATGACAACGATGAACAACGTGCAGCCCTCTCGCTGCTGTGCTATCATTGCGGCGTGAGCGTGGACATGGACTACCAGAGCGTGAACAACGTGGATGGCAGCGGGGCGTATACCCCGAAAGTCCCGAAAGGATTGAAGAACTTCGGATATTTGGATGCCTACTACGTCAGTCGAGGCGTTAGCGAAGACACCAGGCGCATGTTTGACTCGCTGATGCTTGTTGATCTAAACAAAAGGATGCCGGTGGTGTGCAGCGGACACGGCAACGGATACGGCCATGCGTTCGTTTGCGACGGCTACAGAGCCAACACTAATAAGTATCATTTCAATTGGGGCTGGAATGGCTATCAGGACGGATATTACACGATGGACGACATGAATGGCTTTTCCTCCAGCCAAGGAGCCGTGTTCAATATACATCCTTCAGGCTTTGGTACCCAGAACAACCCCATTTACATAGCTTCTGACGGCACGGGCGATGGCTCCTCTTGGAATAACGCTAGTTCCAACCTTCAGGGCGCCATTGATTTAAGTGCCACATTTGGGCCGTTCCCCATTTGGGTGAAAGAAGGAGTGTATTATGGTGACACCAATGGACAAAATGCCATCACAATGCGCTCGGGAACGGAACTATATGGCGGATTTGCAGGAACGGAAACGTCGCAAAGCGAAGCCAATGGTTTTGAACATCCCACCGTCATCAGCGGCAGGGGAGAACGGCGTGCTTTCTATTGCGACAACTTCCCCGCTATGACGAAAGTGAGTGACATGACGTTTGCCGACGGCGTAGCAGACGAAGGCGCAGGAGCTTACGTTCAAAACAAGGTAACCTTGTTCCGTTGCGTCGTACGCAACAATGTAGGCAACCATGGTGCTGGTCTTTTTTCCACCGGCGGCGCTTTTTTGAATGGAGTAGTAGCATTTATGAATAAAGGCGCTGATGCAGTGTACATCAATGAGCGCGATAACTTGAAAAACAGCTTAATAGCATATAATGAAGGTAATGGTGTAGTTATGGCAGGCACAGGCGCGGTGCTGAATTGCAGCGTGTTGAGCAATTCAAAATATGGGATAATTCCAAACTCAACTACATTGATACGAAACAGCATTGTTTGCGACAATGATTCGGGTGCCCTTATGGGCATGTGTGGCAAGGCGGCTTTTTCCTTGTTTGACTACAAGGCAGGCATGGATGCGGCTTTGGACAGTTTGCTGCTGGTCAACGACAATGTGCTCGTGGATGACATCAGCCAAGTCCTGTTTATAAATGCGCGCCCACGTGATGCCTTAACGGAAGACCTTCCCGATTGGCACCTCACATCGGCTTCGCCCTGCGTAAATGCAGGCGACACTATTACCAGCGATGTTTACCGTTACGATTTGGATGGAGGTCAGCGGATACGGCAAGGGCGGGTTGATATGGGATGTTACGAGAGCGCATATAGTGGTGTGGGCATAGGGAGGAGAGAAGGAGATATTTTCAACGTGTACCCAAACCCGGCGATGCATAATGTTACTGTGTGCACGACAGTGCCCGCAAAGATTGCTATTTTCAACGCCACTGGTCAGCAAGTGCGCGAAGTACGAAGCAACGGCAAAGTAACTATTGATATTAGTTCCCTGCCTCAAGGCGTTTATTTCGTCCGCGTCGGCAACGGCAAAATGGTAAAACTTGTTAAGTGACAATAATTAACTTCGGTGTGTTGAAAAATATTTGCCGAAAGGGGCTGACGTTTGTGATTATGTTCGTATTTTTGCAAAATAGAAAAAGACAGATGTGGCAATATTAAAACGATACGAGTCAATAATGTATGGCCATTACAGACGAGCAGGTGTAGTGGCAGGAGTTTGGACAGGGCTTGTGTTGGCACTTTACCTCGTGGCACGCTGGTTGTTGAACAAACCCGTGGATGCCCCGCAAGGTTTTGGTAGCGACATAGCAGTGCTTGCCGCAATGTTATTTTTTTCCGTCAGATATCGCCGAACTTTGCCAGAAAAGAAAGTGACGCTGAAGGAATTGATGCAACATAATATTTGGACGGGTTTTGTGGCTGCCCTCTTGTTTGGGATCTCGCTATGGCTATACGGCACGAGTGTGGATGGCGATTTGTTGAACCGTTGCGTGGCCCGAATGATTGAGTTTGAGCAGCAAGATGGCAACGATAGGGCCGAAACAATAGCCACGTTGGAGGCTTACACGTTGTTCACCATATCATGGATAGGGGCGTTCCGCACATTTGTGATGTCTATTCTATGGGCATTTATTGCTGCGTTGCTGTTCCAAACAGAAAAAGCACCAGTGAAAGAGAAAAAATAATATAATGCCTTCGGACAAGCAGTTAATAATTTAATAAAGAAATAAACCTTATGGACATTTCAATTGTTGTGCCTCTATTTAACGAAGAAGAAAGTTTGCCTCATTTGGCGGAATGGATAGACAGTGTGATGGAAGAATATCGTTTCGATTATGAAGTGATTATGGTTGACGATGGAAGCCGCGACAATTCGTGGAAGGCCATTGAAGACTTGCGCCAAAAGAATCCTCGCTATAAAGGGGTGAAATTTCGCCGCAACTATGGCAAGAGTGCCGCACTGAACGTGGGCTTTGAGCATGCACAAGGCGATGTGGTGGTCACTATGGATGCCGACCTTCAGGATAGCCCCGATGAAGTGCCCGAACTTTATCGCATGATTAAAGAAGAGGGATATGACTTGGTAAGCGGCTGGAAAAAAGTACGTTACGATAGCAAGATGGCAAAAAATATACCTTCAAAGTTCTTCAATTGGACCACCCGGAAAGCGAGTGGTATCCAACTGCATGACTTCAACTGTGGGCTCAAGGCCTATCGCAAGGATGTGGTGAAAAGCATCGAGGTTTACAGTGAGATGCACCGCTTCATCCCAGTCATGGCCAAGGCGGCTGGTTTCAATAAGATAGGGGAGAAGGTGGTGCAGCATCGCAAGCGCGAATTTGGCGACAGCAAGTTTGGTATGAACCGTTTTGTCAACGGATACCTGGATCTCATGACCATTACATTCATGAGCAAGTTTGGCAAGCAGCCCATGCACATCTTTGGTTTATATGGCTCTTTATTCTTCTTGATGGGTTTTGTAGCGTTTACGGTGGTGGTCATCTTGCGTCTATGCCATGCCATTAATCTTACCACGAGCGTATGGTTCTATGTTTCCATGTTTCTCGCCGTATTAGGACTGATCATGTTCATGGCGGGTTTCTTGGGAGAACTCATTTGCCGCAACTCCACCATCCGTAATACATACCTCATTGAAAAGGAAATGTTTTGACGCCCATGAGCCGTGCGTTGTTTTTAGATAGGGATGGCGTTATCAACCAGCGCATTCCAGATGGCTATGTCACACGCAAGGAGGATTTTGTTGTCCTTCCGGGTGTGTTGGAGGCATTGGCGTTGCTAACACCGCAGTTTGATTATACATTCATTGTCACCAATCAGCAAGGCATAGGCAAAGGACTGATGACGGAAGAAGACCTTAATGGCATCCATGCCTATTTTATTCAACAAGCGACGGCGGAGGGCGGCCGCATTGACAAGGTGTATTTTTGCCCTCATTTGAAAAGTGAGCATTCCTTTATGAGAAAGCCTTCCATAGGGATGGCATTAAAAGCCAAAAAGGACCATCCAGGACTTAATCTGAAGCAAAGCGTCATGGTGGGCGACACCTTATCGGATATGGTTTTTGGACGCCGCGCAGGCATGAAAACGGTTTTGGTAGGGGACGAGTACCATATTGCCCGTTCCGCGCCTCATAGCGTTGATTCCTATTACGAGAACCTTCTTTCATTTGCCAAACATTATTGTACACAGGCCATTCAAGGCCAATAACATTCCAAAAGAATTTCAATAGATGATGTACCGCCGTAATAACCAACAGCCTAAAGCCCGTTCTGCGAAAAAGAAAGGATGGGTGAAATGGTTATTGTGTGTCGCGAGCATAATATTGGTGTCGATTGGAACATTGTCGTTTCATCGCGGGCTAGTTGAATACAAGTCGCCTGTGGCCGTGTCTATTGACGATACGGCACAGCATATTGTGAAACGCCGCCGCTTGGTGCGTTCAGCAATACGGCCTTTAGACATGCACACCATGGCCTATCGCGAGTTGTTTAACGACACAAATGGCGTGCAGTTGGAGTCTGCCATACGTAATGGCATTCACGATCCTTCATCGTTCGTGTGTCCAGAAGAAAGCGACGAGTTGACGTGCATCACGTCAAACGACCTTTATTGGATCGACACGATGCGTTATTCACTTCCGTTGCTGGTACCTGAGGCAAAACTGTTGCTGCATCAAATCGGATGTCGGTTCCAGGAGGTTATGGCTGAAGACTATCCCGATGCACCGCATTACCGCTTGGTGGTGACAAGTTGTTTCCGCACGCAGAACCAGGTCAACCTGCTGCGATATCACAACCGCAACGCTACCGAAAATTCGTGCCATTGCTATGGAACCACGATGGACATAAGTCACATACGTTTCCTTAACGACAACGGTGAGATGGTCAACGAACTATTCTTGAAACAAATGTTGGCAAAAGCCCTTTTTGAACTGCGCTATGAGGGCCTGTGTTGGGTGAAATATGAACAGAGGCAATCTTGTTTCCACATCACGTTGCGTGCCACAGAATACCAGGGAAATTTGGCTTCCACCACAGAGCGTTATTCAGAGCCCAGCGCGGCATCATTCAGAAAATATAGTAAACAACCCAAGGTGAAAAGTCCACAAAAAAAGTCTGCACAACTCTCCTCTTCCAAGTTAGACGAACCTACAATAAACTACATATCTCTCTAACGTCTCATAAAACTCTGCATATCAACGTACCTCAACACGAACTAATCACAAAGATACACCATGTCTCTTCAATGCGGTATAGTGGGGTTACCCAACGTGGGTAAGTCAACCCTTTTTAATTGCTTGAGCAATGCAAAAGCCCAAGCGGCTAATTTTCCTTTTTGCACCATAGAACCTAATGTGGGAGTGATCACGGTGCCCGACGAAAGATTAAACAAACTTGTGGAGATAGAGCGCCCTACCAATGTGGTACCCGCTACAGTAGAGATTGTGGATATTGCGGGGCTGGTGCGAGGCGCTAGTAAAGGCGAAGGTTTGGGCAACAAATTTTTGGGTAACATACGCGCCTGCGATGCTATCATCCATGTGCTGCGTTGCTTCGACGACGACAATGTGACCCATGTGGATGGAAAGGTTGATCCCGTACGCGACAAACTTACCATTGACATGGAACTACAATTCAAGGACTTGGAGACTATCGAGAATCGTTTGGACAAAGACAGTAAAAAAGCCAGGACGGGCGGCGATGCCAAGGCCAAGAAATCAGTAGAGGTAATGACGATTTACCGTGATGCCTTGCTACAAGGCAAAAGCGCGCGCACAGTGCAACTTGACGAAACGCAACTTGACGCGGCCAAAGAACTGCAACTGCTCACAGCCAAGCCCATCTTATATGTGTGCAACGTAGACGAAACAGCTGCTGCCCAGGGCAACCATTATGTAGATGCTGTCCGCGAAGCCGTGAAGGGCGAAGAAGCAGAAGTTCTTGTGGTTGCGGCGAGTATCGAGGCGGACATAGCCGAATTGGATAGTTATGAAGAGAAACAGTTGTTCCTTGAGGATTTAGGTTTACAGGAAAGCGGCGTAAACCGCCTGATAAAGGCTGCGTATAAGTTGCTCAATTTGGAAACGTTCTTCACTGCAGGGCCGAAAGAATGCAGGGCGTGGACCTTTCGAAAGGGCATGAAGGCCCCCCAAGCCGCTGGCATCATTCATAGCGATTTTGAACGAGGCTTCATAAGAGCCGAGGTCATCAAGTACAACGACTACATTACGCTCGGCAGCGAAGCAAAATGCCGTGAGGCGGGCAAAATATCCGTTGAGGGTAAGGACTACGTGGTACAAGATGGTGACATCATGCACTTTCGTTTTAACGTGTAGCGCAATAAACAGCGTTTTCCCACGTTATCATACATAATGAAGGTTTTGCCACAATATCTATTTATGGTGGGTACTTGCCTGCTCCTTTTCGTTGGGTGTTCCACACAGAAGACGAAATGGATCAACGTGCACTACCACAACCTAAACTGCCACTACAATGTGTGGTGGAACGGCAACGAGAGCCTAAAGCAAGGCTTAAAGGACTTGGAGGAAAAAGCAGAGGACGACTACACACAGGTTTTACCCGTATACCAACTTGGCACGCGCGACCAAGCGCTGCAGACTAAAGCCAAGTTCGATGTAGCCATCGAGAAAGGGCTTAAAGGCATTAAGAAGCATAGCATCTACCAAAAAGGCAAGGAGTGGGTACCCTATGTAAAAAATTGCTATCTTCTCACTGCTTATGGCAGTTTTTATGAACAGGACTATACCTCCACCGAGAATACATGCCACTTAATTATCAACCAGTTTGGCAATACTGCAGAGGGCGACGAGGCCAAGATACTCCTTGCCCGTTCTTTCACATGCCAAAAGCAGTACGCCGAAGCAGAAGCGGCATTGGAGGAGTTGGCTCGAGAGGCCGAGGCCGGCAACTTGAGTCGTGGGCTGAAAGGCAGTCTCTACATGGCTATGATGGAATGCTGCTTGCCACAAAACAAATATAAGAAGACAGTGCAGTACTTGCGTCTTGCCCTTGACGAGGTGAAAGACCGCAAAACACGTGCGCGCCTCTATTTCATTATGGCGCAAATCTACCAAAAACTGGACAAACGTGCTACTGCCTCAAAGTATTACGGCCGTGTAATCAGCATGAAGCCCACCTACATCATGGAGTTCAATGCGCGCATAAGCCAGGCGGCTTGTAGCGACATGAATAACGCCGATGTAGAAGCCCTTGTGAAGAGTCTCGACAAGATGCTGCGTGACAAAAAGAACGAGGAATACAAGGATCAAATCTATTACGCCAAAGGCGACATGTACCTTGGCATAAAGGACGCGCAGAAAGCCTGCGACAACTACAAACTGGCTGTTTCCGCCGCCAAGCCACAAAGTGCCATGAAGGCCAAGGCTGCCTTGAAAATGGCCGATGTGTTATATGACGTTTATGAGAATTACGATGCCGCGCAGTGCTACTATGACACTGCTATGCGGGTCATTACAATGGAATATCCAAACTACGACGAAATCCGAGAACGTCATTACCTTCTCACCACACTTACCTCTTTCACCCGCACCATCTCAGCCAATGACAGCCTTCTTGCCGTGGCCGACATGGATAGCCTCTCGCGTGACAGTTATATTCGGCAGAAGATAGAGGAGATGAAACAGCGCGAAGAAGAGGAGAAGGAGCAAGCTATGCTCAAGCAACTTAATGAGGAACAACTGGCGCAATTTAAGAGTTTGGAAGGCGACTGGTATTTTTACAACAGCCGAAGTGTGCAACAAGGCAGGGAATCCTTCCGGCGCAAGTGGGGCAATCGCTTGTTAGAAGACTATTGGTTCTTGTCCAAGAAAAGCCCTGCAATGATGAGCCAAATGATTACGGTTTTCGGAAACAACGCTTTGGCGGAAATGGAGTTGCCAGAGGATTCCTTATCTACCGACAGCGCATCCTCGGCGTCCACTGCAATAATGGGCGCTGCGGAGCACGGCACCTTGGGAAATCCATCTGACCCCTACAGCATTGCCTATTACCTTAAAGGCTTACCCTCCACGCAGGCACAGCGCGACAGCATGCACTACCAAACTGCCGCTTGTCTCCTCAATGCAGGCTATATCTACAACGACGGTATCAAAAACGTACCCCGTAGCATGGAGTGTTATCATCGCATGACCACCGAGTTCAGCGACGACCCCAATATTGTGCAAGCTTTCTATCAACTTTACAGGATATTTTCCAAGCAAGGCAACACGCCCCAAGCCAACTACTACCGTGATATGGTGCTAATGGGATTCCCCGATGGCGATTACGCAAACCTCATACGCGACGACGAATACTACAAGGAAATCATTAAGCGTTCCGAACGTGCGCAAAACGACTATGAGAGCGTTTATCGCGCCTACCGCCGAGGCCGATATGACGACGTTTTGTCTGGAGTAAGCCGCGCCTTGTCGCTCTACCAAGAAGAGTCGCTGGTGGGCAAGTTCCGCTATTGGAAGGGCATGGCGTTGCTGGCAGGCAACGAACGTGATTCCGCCAAAGCCACCTTTCTGGGCATTGTGACACGTTATCCCGATACCAGCCAAATAGTGGAATTGGCGCGTGCGCAGTTGGACTACATTGACAAAGGCGGTATGGTGTCGCCCGAGGATATTTTGGCCGAAGATGAAATAAGGGCCAAGCAACGTTATGATGATGCCATGCGTCCGGCGAGATTAGAAGACAGGCAAACAACCACAGGAAGCGAGCCCGAGTTGCCAGCCGAAAGCCAAGTGTATCGCTACCGCGAAAGCATGCAGCATTATGTCATCATCATTGTGGACGACAAGAAGATTGCTGCCACCCAACTGCAATACAAGATAGGAGACTTTAATTTGGCCAATTACGCAAACAGCGGATATCGAGCCAGCCCAATGATGTTCACCGAAAGTACGCAACTCATCACCATCCACCGTTTCAAGAACGCCGAGGAGGCCATGCGCTACTACCGACACATACAACTGGAGGGTGGCCCCTTGTCGTCTTTTGACCCTAAGGACTACACTGTCTTCGCCATTTCTACCCAAAACTACACCACTTTCTACAACCGAAAGAACGTAGAGGCATACAACGCCTTTTTCCAACGCTACTACCGCCCCGATGAAGGCAAGTAGATGACCGTTGGTTTCAAGAGACCCAACGTGCCGCAATAGTCCGTCCTTACACGCTTCCCCTCTTTGGGCAAAAACTGCACGTTGGCAGGGCTTATCATGGATAAAATCAATAATTTGCTCACACGTGGCAACTCCGTTTTGTAATTTATTGCCATGTTGCGCTTAATATTATTTCTCTGTCGCAGGTGGTGGGCAATAGTCTTGTACGCTGCCATGCCAAGTGGTTTGCAGATAAAGACATCTGCGCAGGGTGCGTTTATTTTTGCTTGCAAACGCAGCGCATAATACTAACACACATTGGCATCAACAAACCCAAAAATGGTCTTCGGCGAGACGCCAAAAGGACCACTTTAAGGGAGACACCAGTTATTGATGAATTTGTGTATTACAGGCTATTCCTCGTTCATTATGGCTTGTCCTGCGGCGATGCGGGCGCGTTTGCGCTCCGTTTCATCGAGGATGGTTTTGCGTATGCGTAGGCTCTTGGGGGTGATTTCGAGGTATTCGTCTTCGCGAATGTATTCCATTGCTTCTTCCAGGCTGAATTGTATGGGCGGCGTTGTGGAACTTTTTTCGTCGGCACTTTTGCTGCGCATGTTGGTGAGGTTCTTTGCCGTAACTACGTTAATCACAATGTCGTTGCCTGGACGTAGGCTTTCGCCAATCACTTCACCACTGTACACCATGTCGCCTGGTTCGATGAAGAAATGCCCCCTGTCCTGCAATTTGCTGATGCTATATGCTGTGGATTCGCCTGTCTCCTTGGCTATCAGCGCGCCCATTTTATGCAGGTCCAGTTCGCCCTTCCATGGTTCGTAATCCTTGAATCGGTGTGCTATGATGGCTTCGCCGTTGGTGGCGGTTAGCATTAAGTTTCGCAATCCAATGATGCCTCGGCTGGGAATATTGAAGTTAAGCTCCACACGGTCGCCTTTGTTTTCAACATTTACCATATCACCTTTTCGGCGTGTGACCAAGTCAATTACCTTGCTGCTGTATTCTTCTGGAGCCAGCACGGTTAATTGTTCCACCGGCTCACATTTTTTGCCTTCAATCTCTTTGATGATCACTTTTGGCTGGCCTACTTGCAATTCATATCCTTCGCGCCGCATGGTCTCTATGAGAATGGAGAGGTGCAGAATGCCACGTCCATAGACCAACAGACTGTCGGGAGAGTTTGTTTCCTCTACGCGCATGGCCAAGTTGCGTTCCAGTTCTGCAAAAAGGCGTTCGCGAAGGTGCCGGCTGGTAACGAATTTGCCCTCTTTGCCAAAGAAAGGGGAGTTGTTGATGGTGAAGAGCATGCTCATAGTAGGTTCGTCCACTTTGATGGGCGGCAGCGGTTCTGGATCTTCTGTGTCGCAAATGCTGTCACCAATTTCAAAAGACACTTCTTTTTCCAAATCAAGCAGTACAGCGCATATTTCTCCTGCTTCCACGGGTTGTTTTGTGCGTTCTTTGCCCAGCCCCTCAAAGGTGTAGAGTTCTTTTACTTGGCTGTTGATATGTTTTCCGCTGCGTTTTACTAACGTGATAACTTGCCCCGCGCGCAGCGTTCCGCGGTGCAGACGTCCCACGGCAATGCGTCCGAGGTAACTACTGAAATCCAATGATGAAATCATCATCTGTGTGTTGCCTTCTTGCACCTTTGGTGCAGGGATATATTTGACGATGAGGTCCATTAGATAGGTAATGTCTGACGTTGGTGTTCTCCAGTCTTCTCCCATCCATCCTTGTTTTGCGCTGCCGTATGCTGTGGGGAAATCCAACTGGTCGTTAGTGGCTCCAAGGTTGAACATGAGGTCGAAGACGGCTTCCTGTGTCGCTTCGGGGTCACAGTTGGGCTTGTCTACCTTGTTCACCACCACGATGGGCTTCAATCCCAGTTCCACGGCTTTTTGCAGCACAAAGCGCGTCTGCGGCATAGGGCCTTCGAAAGCATCCACCACCAGCAGCACGCCGTCGGCCATGTTCAGCACGCGTTCCACCTCGCCGCCAAAGTCGCTGTGTCCGGGAGTGTCGATAATGTTGATTTTATGATCCTTGTAGCGTACGCTGACATTCTTGCTCAAAATGGTGATGCCACGTTCGCGTTCCAAATCGTTGTTGTCGAGTATCAGCGTTCCTTTGTCTTGGTTGTCGCGAAAAAGTTTGGATTGGTAAAGCATCCTGTCCACCAAGGTGGTTTTTCCATGGTCTACATGGGCAATAATTGCAACATTACGAATGTCTTGCATCGATATTTCTCTTTATAAAAACGTTTGCAAAAATACGAAAAAATAACGTAATGAGAGAAAAAAACGTACAAGAAAAAAAAGAACACCGATGCATGCATGTGATTTTTTTTTTGTATTTTTGCAAAGTCAACGCACAAGGGGGCTTTGGAGCGAATGTGCTGAAAATAAACGGTAATAATATGAATAAAACATTTATTTCATTGGCAGCAGCGGCTGTATTATTAGTTGCGAGCTGCAAAAATCAGGAGACTGCCAGCGATGAAGGCTTGGGCAAGCCCAAAATCAAAGTACAAGACGGCCGTTTCACCCCCGAGGTGATGTGGAGCATGGGTATGATGGGGGAAAAGGCGGTGAGCCCCGATGGCAGTCAAATGGTATATGCCGTGCGCTATAGCGACATGGCAGAAAACAAAAATCGTACCGACTTGTATTGTGTCGACCTCAAGAACGGCAACAAGACGCGCCGCATCACCAACGATGCGGCCACGGAGTTCAGCCCAGTATGGATGGACAACAAAACGTTGCTCTACTGTGCCGACAATAAAATCATCAAGATGCACTTGCCGTCGTGCGCCACCTCTGTGGTGGACGAGAATGCCAACGGTTACGAGGGATTTAAACTGAGTCCCGACGGAAAGGGAATACTCTACACCGCTACGTTGCCCGTGAAACGCCCCGAGGAAATAGAGAAATTGTATGCGGGGTTGGATAAATCGACCGGCCGAATCAATGAGGATTTGATGTATCGCCATTGGGACAGTTGGGTGGATGACTATCCACACATTTTCTACGCTAAATTCCGAGGCGATAGGATAGACAGCTCCACCATTGTGGACGTGTTGGAAGGTGAGCCTTACGAATGCCCTATGCGTCCATGGGGAGGCACGGAGCAGTATACCTTCTCGCCCGATGGAAAGACCATAGCCTACACCTGCCGAAAACTGACGGGAAAGGACTATTCGTTAAGCACCAACAGTGATATTTATTTATACGACATTGAAACTCGAAAGACGCGAAACGTAAGTGAAGGCATCATGGGCTACGACCAAAACCCAGTGTTCTCGCACGACGGAACCAAATTGGCATGGGAAAGCATGGAACACGATGGCTATGAGAGCGACAAGTTGCGACTGATGGTATTGGATTTGCAAAGTGGAGAGCGTAAGGACTATACGGAACACTTCGACTATGGTGTGAGTGGCATTAAGTGGACCGATGACGACAAGGAGATGCTGGCCGTGGTGATGCACAGGGGCACCAACGAGATTTTTGCTTTCGACGTGTCCACAGGCGCCATTCGACAGGTAACACATGGCATGCACGACATCAACGGTTTTGAGTTGAAAGGCGACAGGATATACGCACAGCAGGCATCCATGAGTTATCCGAACGAAGTGTATCGCTACCAACTTAATGCCAATGAACAAACAGACGGAGAGAACATCACCCTGCTGAATAAAGAAATTTTAGACCAATGCAAGATGGGCCGCACAGAAGAACGCTGGATAAAAACCACAGACGGAAAGGACATGCTTGTTTGGTTGGTATATCCCTATAACTACGACAGCACGCAAACCTATCCCGCTCTGCTGTTCTGCGAGGGAGGCCCACAAAACATGGTAAGCCAGTTTTGGAGTACGCGTTGGAACTTCCAAACAATGAGTGGTGCGGGATATTTCGTCATTGCCCCCAACCGCCGCGGCTGCCCTGGATTCGGAACGGAATGGTGCCAGGAAATTAGCGGCGACTATGGCGGGTTGTGCATGAAAGACTACATGCAGAGTGTGGACGTGCTGGCCAAAGAGGTAAAGCAGATTGACCCAGAACGCATCGGCGCGTGCGGAGCTAGTTTTGGTGCTTTCAGCATCTATTGGTTGGCGGGGCACAACGAGGGACATCGTTTCAAGGCATTCTTGGCGCACAACGGCATGTTCAACTTTGAGCAACAGTGCCTGGAGACCGAGGAATATTGGTTCACGAACTGGGATCTCGGTGGCCCTTACTGGGAGAAGAACGCCAAGACCGCCAAAAGTTACAAAGAAAGCCCACATCGTTTTGTGGAGAAATGGAATACCCCCCTATGTGTGGTGCATAGCGAATTCGACTTTCGCATAGTGGCCTCGCAAGGCATGGCAGCATACAATGCCGCCAAGTTGCGCGGGCTTGAGGCACGCTATCTCTATTTCCCCGATGAGACGCATTGGGTGTTGAAACCGCAAAACAGCCTTTTATGGCATC
>JAXFQM010000043.1:0-8749 GCA_034178965.1 Bacteroidales bacterium
AAATCGCCGCACTGAAAAAAGAGTTAAACCCACAGGAAACACTCTTTGTGGTGGACAGCATGACTGGCCAAGACGCCGTGAACACCGCCAAGGCTTTCAACGAACGCATCGACTATGACGGAGTGGTGCTGACCAAACTGGACGGCGATACGCGTGGCGGAGCGGCACTGACCATCCGCTACACCGTGGACAAACCCATCAAATTCATCTCGATAGGAGAAAAGATGGATGCCCTCGACATTTTCCACCCCGACCGCATGGCGAGCCGCATCCTGGGCATGGGAGACGTGGTATCTTTGGTGGAGCGGGCACAGGAACAATATGACGAGGAAGAGGCCCGCAAACTGCAAAAGAAAATTGCCCGCGACGAATTCAACTTTGAGGACTTCCTCATCCAAATAAAGCAAGTGAAGAAGATGGGTAACGCCAAAGACCTCCTCGGCATGATTCCTGGCATGGGAAAAGCACTGAAGGATGTGGAAATAGGTGATGACGCCTTCGCACCCATCGAAAGCATCATAGGTAGCATGACCCCCTACGAAAGGCAACATCCCTCCTGCATCAACGGCAGCCGCAAAAACCGCATTGCCAAAGGCAGTGGACGCAGCATACAGGAGGTTAACAGGCTGATAAAGCAATTCGACAACGTGCGCAAAATGATGAAAAGTTTATCTGCCAACAAAGGCAAGATGCCCATGTTAATGCACCGCCGATAACGCAATAAACATTGAAGAACTAAATATTTAATAAAAAATTATGACCGAAATACTGGACGGGAAAGCCCTTTCTTTGCAGATTAAGGACGAATTGGCCAACGAAGTGCGCAAACTCACGGGCGATGGCCACCGCGCACCTCATCTTGCCGCCGTACTTGTTGGCGACGACGGCGCCAGCCAAACCTACATCGCCAATAAAGAAAAGGGATGCAACGAGGTGGGATTTACCTCTTCGGTTTACCGCTACCCAAGCACTATGTCGGAGGAAGAACTTCTTAAAGTGGTGGATTTCCTCAACAACGACAGGGATATTGATGGCTATATCGTACAACTGCCTCTGCCAAAGCAAATAAACGAAAAGAAAGTAATACATGCCATTAACCCAGAAAAGGATGTGGATGGCTTCACCCCCATCAACATAGGCCGCTTGGTGCTGGGCGATGACTGCTTTGTGCCTGCCACTCCAAAGGGCATCGTGACACTGCTGCAACGCTTCAACATAAATACACAAGGCAAGCACTGCGTGGTTGTGGGCCGCAGCAACATAGTGGGTACGCCCATGGCCAACCTAATGAGCCGCAAGGCCGAATGGGCCAACTGCACTGTGACCGTATGCCACAGCCACACCAAAAACCTGGCTGAAATAACCCGCATGGCCGACATTCTCATCGTGGCCATCGGCAAGCCCGAATTCATCACGGGCAATATGGTGAAAGAGGGCGCGGTGGTGATAGACGTGGGCATACACCGCATCCCCGACGAGACACGCAAAAGCGGCTACCATATTTGCGGCGACGTGAAACACAGCGAGGTGGATAACCTGTGCAGCCACGTGACCCCCGTTCCAGGCGGCGTGGGGCCACTAACCATCGTCAGCCTGCTCGAAAACACCATGAAAGCATACAAAAAACACTTGGGACTCAAGTAAGTCTCCGCAAGAAACATTGCCGCACATGGACACGCTGCCCGTAATGGAAGAGTTTTACAGCCTGCAAGGCGAAGGATACCACACTGGCGAAGCGGCCTACTTCATTCGGGTGGGCGGCTGCGACGTGGGGTGCTATTTCTGCGACAGCAAGGCGGCGTGGGACGCAAGTGCACAAAAACCCACGCCATTGGACGATTTAGTGCGGAGAGCCGTCTCCATGCCCTCCAAGACCGTAATCCTAACAGGAGGAGAGCCCATGCTGTATAACCTCGACGAACTGTGCCGACAGCTGAAGAAACAAGGCATCTTCACCTACCTTGAAACCAGCGGCTCGCAACCTCTCAGCGGACAATGGGACTGGATTTGCCTCTCGCCAAAAGAAGGGCACCCCGTATTACCAGGATATCGCGAACAAGCTGGAGAACTGAAGATGATTATTTGCCACGAACACGACTTTGGGCGGGCGGAAGAGGAAGCTGCAAGGGTGAACAAGGGCTGCAGGCTATACCTTCAAGCGGAATGGAGCCAGCGAAAAACGCTGACCCCCTTGGTGGTAGAATACATTAAGGAACACCCCCAATGGAGACTGTCGCAGCAAACACATAAATACATTGACATCCGATAACCTGTTTGCATGAAGGAAACTTCAGTTACGCAACTACGACCCAACCCCATGAAGACCGTAATTGTAATACCTTGCTACAACGAGTCCAAAAGGCTACCTCAGGACACCATTCTGCATTACGCCAAATCTCATCCCGACACCGCCTTCCTCTTTGCCAACGATGGCAGCAAGGACAACACTTTGGATGTGCTGAAACTATTGTGCGACAAACACGAGAACCTGCATGTCCTGGACATACAGCCCAACGGAGGCAAGGCAGAAGCCGTGCGCAAAGGCACGCTGCATGCCCTGCTCGGACTTAAGCCAGACTACGTGGCATTTTGGGATGCCGATTTGGCTACACCACTCAACGAGATAGACCATTTCGTGGCATGGATGGATAAAGGCTACGACATCGTGACAGGGCTGCGCCTCATGCGCCTCGGCGCCAAAGTACACCGAAAAAAAATGCGCCATTATTTGGGACGCTGTTTCGCCACATGCGCCAGCATGGTGCTGCGCCTACCTGTTTACGACACGCAGTGCGGAGCCAAAATGTTCCGCAGCGAGGTGATAGAAAGCCTATTTACGCAACCTTTCATCACACACTGGCTGTTTGACGTGGAAATATTTGCACGCTACGCTCGCACTTACGGCAACAAGAATGCCACGGAAAAAATCTATGAACTGCCCCTCTTCCAATGGGAAGACGTGGCAGGCAGCCAGTTGAAGAGCCGCGACTTCTTCAAAGCGCCCTTGGAATTGATGAAAATAAAACGAACCTACATGAAAAAGAGATAAGAGACTTATGAAGAAGTTTTTCCAAGAAAACAAAGGCAACCCTTGGTTTTGGACTTTCTTGGCGGTGGCAGCGACGCTGCTGCTCGCCATGCCTATATTGAGCCATGGCGCTGGAAACAGCGGCGACGAAGACGGATTCCAAATACCCCAAGGCGAAAACGTGCTGAACTATTACGCCACCAACGGGCAGGACACCTCCTGCATGACTTTTGAAAACCTTAAGTACTATGGATGCTCTTTCGACGTGGTCATGGCGAAATGGAACCAGGTGTTCCATGTGGACGACATAGCCCGCACACGCCACGCAGCCAACGCCTTGTGCGGATGGATAGTGGTTCTCTTCGTGGGACTCATCGCGTGGCGCATAGGAGGCTGGAGAGCCGGCGTGATTGCCATGGCGCTCATGTTCCTATCACCCCGTTTCCTTGGACACTCATTCAACAATCCCAAAGACATTCCCTTTGCGGCGGGCATTACCATGGCCATATACTACATCATGATGTTCTTCCGCCAAGCGCCAAAACCCAAATGGAGCACCATGCTTATGCTGGCTTTCTCGCTGGCTTTCGCTATCAGCATCCGCGTGGGCGGCCTCATCATTATTGGCTATTTTGGGTTGTGGGGCATAGCATGGATGTTCCTGCGGGAAAACACAAAAGGTGCCAAAGTGCCATGCTTTGAGGGACTGGGAGCCACCCTTCTACGGGCAGCAGCCATCTGCGTTGTAGGTTTCTTCGCAGGACTGCTCTTGTGGCCCTATGCCTGGCAGTCGCCAATAAACCATTCTTTAGAGAGTTTCCGCGCCATGAGCCAGTTCGCCATAGGCATCCGGCAGATCTATGAGGGACAGATGGTGTGGAGCGATGCGCTGCCTTGGTATTATACGCCCAAATTCCTTCTCACCACCATACCCGTTGCTGTCATCATAGGATGGTTGCTTTCGCATTTCACGGGAGCTTGGAAAAAAGAAAACCGCATGGAGAGCACTATGCTCTACTTCGTTTTCCTCTTTCCCGTCATATGGATTGCCTATACCAAAGCAAATGTATATGGTGGCTGGCGGCACTCGCTTTTCGCCTATCCACCCATGGTTGCCATGGCAGGGTTAGGGTTTGACGGACTGGCAAAGATTTTCGAGAAAGCCAACGCTCCCAAATGGCACAGATGGGCTGGCATGGGTGCCACGCTACTCCCTTTTCTCATGCTGATAGGGCCTGCTGCGCACATAGCACGCAACCACCCCTATGAATATGTCTATTGGAATAAACTTGGGGGCGGCACAAAGGCAGCCTTTGGACGCTACGAGATGGACTACTACTACCACTCCATGCGAGAAGCAACGGAATGGGTTATCAACAATGCCGAAAAGACTGCGAACGGAAAGAAGGCTGTCGTGGGCACATGGCACATCAACTCCACTCGCTATTTCCTGCGGAACGACACAACACATTTCCAGCCTCGTTTCATACGCTGGTACAGCCGAGGCGACTATGATTGGGACTACGCCGTGTTTCCCGTCACGGGCATAGACCCAGCATACCTCCTATCCGACAAGGTCTTTCCACCCAAAAACACGGTATACCAAGTAAAAGTGGACGGCGTCCCCATTGCCGTGGTGCTGAAACGCATGGATTGGAACGACTTCTATGGAAGCGAACTGAAGAAAAAGGGATTGGTGGATACCGCCCTTGTTTGTTTCCACCGCGCCTTGAAGGTCAACCCCTACAATGAAAGTGTATTACTGAACATGGCCGAGATTTTCTTGCAGAAAAATCAGCCCGACAGCACGTTGTGGGCCGCATCCCGTTTCTTCGAGTTCGAGCCCGATAACGACAATATGAACTATTTCGCTGCCTATGCTTACCTGCAAAAAGGTGACTTCAACAAGATGATAGAGTTATGCGACAATATAAAAAAGCATAACTTCAAGTACGCCATGGCTTATCAGTTGCCCGCCACGGCCCACGCCCAAATGGGCAATCTCGATGATGCCGAGAACGAGTTGATGCGGGCCATGGACGCAGATCAAATGAACGACATGCTCATGCAACTCTATGTACAAATAAAGCAGGCGCAAGGGCTCAACCAGCAACAAGCTGTGGTAAGCCTATACAATGCCATGAGGAAAAGTTACGAGAAGCGAGGCAAAAAACGCGAAGCCGAAATGTATCGCAAAATGCTGCCCTAACCCGTTCCAACCATGAATAAAGTTTGGTCTAATACAATCAAGTGTCTCGGCTGGACCTATGACCCCGTAGACCCCACCTCACTGCCCTACATCCATCATTGCGTCATCATCATGGCCCCGCATACCAGCAACGCCGACTTCTTCGTAGGCGCAGGCTTCCTGTTCTCGCTGCAAATAGAGGCGCGCATCTTCATCAAAAAGGAATCGTTCAATTTTTTCACGCGTCATTTTCTTAAGGCTTGTGGTGCCATTCCCGTGGATCGCGCCCACGCACGTTCCGCCGAAGGCATGGTGAATACCGCCGTGAAGCATTTCAATGAGAACGAGCGTTTCACGCTCGTTCTCACGCCCGAAGGCACGCGCAAACGTGTGAAACGTTGGAAACGCGGCTTCTATCAAATCGCATGCCAAGCCAACGTCCCCATATTATTGTCATACATCGACTTCAAATCCAAGCATGTAGGCATTGGTCCCGCATTTTTCCCTACTGGCGACTTCAACGCCGACATGCCGAAAATCATGAAGTTTTACGAAAATATCAGCCCCAAACACCCCGAAAAATACAATAAGTACTATGAACAATAATGTCCGTCGCATCTATGTCGAAAAGAAAGCCGACTACGCCGTCAAAGCGAAAGAACTCTATAACGAAATGCTCAACTACCTTGGCATCAAGGCCGATTCTGTGCGTATCCTTGTTCGCTACGACGTAGAGGGCATTTCTCCATCCACTTTCGACAAAGCCAAAATTACCGTCTTTTCCGAACCTCCCGTAGACGACATCTACGAGGAGGCTTTTCCCCACAAGGATGGCGACTTTGTCTTCAGTGTTGAGTATCTTCCTGGCCAGTTTGACCAGCGCGCCGACAGCGCAAGGCAGTGCATTGAACTAATCTGCGAGGGCGAAAAACCTATCGTTAAGACCGCCACCACCTACGTCATAGAAGGCTCACTCTCCGAAGAGCAGCGCAAAGCGGTGCTAACGCATTGCATCAACCCAGTTGATTCGCGCGAGACCAATGAAAACAAATTAGACACGCTGGTGGACCATTACGACGAACCTGCTGATGTAGTCATTCTCAACGATTTCAGAGATTTGGACGAGAACAAACTGAAGGATTTGTACGAGGGACTTAACTTGGCCATGACGTTCAAGGATTTTCTGCACATACAGAACTATTTCCAGCAAGAGGAGCAACGCGACCCTACAATGACCGAAATACGTGTCCTCGACACCTATTGGAGTGACCATTGCCGCCACACAACCTTTGCCACCGAGCTGAAGAACGTGACTTTCGACGACGGTCCATACAAGCCTTTGTTTGAACGGGCCTTCAAGCAATATTTGAAAGACCACAACGAACAAAATGCTGGACGCAACGACAAATATATTTGTCTCATGGACATGGGCACGCTTGCCGCCAAGCGCCTACGTAAGGCTGGCCTATTGGATGACCAAGAGATATCGGACGAGATAAACGCCTGCAGCATCGTTGTGCCCGTCAAGATTAATGGCGAAGAGGAAGAGTGGCTCGTGAACTTCAAGAACGAAACGCATAACCACCCCACCGAAATAGAGCCTTTCGGCGGGGCGGCCACCTGCTTGGGTGGCGCCATCCGCGACCCTCTTTCGGGACGCACCTACGTCTATCAAGCCATGCGCGTAACTGGTGCAGCCGACCCCACCAAGCCCCTCAACGAGACCCTGCCCGGCAAGTTGCCCCAGCGCAAGATTGTCACCACGGCAGCGCGAGGATACAGTTCTTACGGCAATCAAATAGGACTTGCCACTGGCTTGGTCAACGAGATCTACCACCCCAACTATGTAGCCAAGCGCATGGAAATTGGTGCCGTGATAGCCGCCGCCCCACGGCGACAGGTGAAGCGCCTGAGCAGCGACCCTGGCGACGTCATCATCCTATTGGGCGGCCGCACGGGTCGCGATGGCTGCGGAGGTGCAACAGGATCCTCCAAATCCCACAATACCACTTCACTTACCACCTGCGGCGCAGAGGTGCAAAAAGGCAACGCACCCACCGAACGCAAGCTGCAACGACTATTCCGGCGCGAAGAAGTGGCTTCACTCATCAAGAAGTGCAACGATTTCGGCGCAGGAGGCGTAAGCGTGGCCATCGGCGAATTGGCCGACGGACTGCGGATTAATCTTGACAAAGTACCTAAAAAATATGCAGGCTTGGACGGCACGGAACTCGCCATCAGCGAAAGTCAGGAGCGCATGGCCTTGGTGGTGGCGCCCAACGACGCGGAGAAGATGCTTGCCTTTGCCGAAGAAGAAAACCTTGAAGCCACCATCGTGGCTGCTGTCACGAAAGAGCCTCGCATGGTGCTGACGTGGCGCGGAAAGGAAATTGTCAACCTCTCTCGCGCTTTCATCAATACCAACGGTGCACACCAAGAAACAGATGTTCACGTTACCTTGCCTGATGCCCAAAAGAACTATTTCCGCGCGCAACATGCCAGCAAGGACATGCACCAACAGTGGCTGGACATCCTTGGCGACCTCAACGTGTGCTCCCAAAAAGGGCTCGTGGAGATGTTCGACAGCAGCATCGGCGCCGCCAGCGTGCTGATGCCTTTCGGCGGACGCACGCAAAGCACACCAACGCAAAGCATGGTGGCACGTCTTCCCCTACTGCACGGCCACACCAACACCTGTACCATCATGAGTTACGGTTTCGACCCCTATCTCAGCAGTTGGAGCCCATTCCACGGCGCCATATACGCCGTGATAAGTTCCGTGGCCAAGATAGCAGCAACTGGCGGCGACGCCAGCAAGGTGCGTCTCTCTTTCCAAGAATATTTCAAGAAATTAGGCACAGACCCCTCTCGCTGGGGGCAACCCTTCAGCGCGCTACTGGGTGCCTATAACGCCCAAATGGGGCTTAAACTTCCCGCCATCGGCGGCAAGGACAGCATGAGCGGCACATTCAACCTAATTGACGTGCCACCCACGCTGGTGAGCTTTGCAGTGGGCATTGGAGACGTACACAACGTTGTCACCCCCGAACTGAAGAAGGCGGGCAATAAGTTGGTCTTGCTCGACATCAAGCGCGACCGAGATGGTATGCCTGACTACGACGACGCGCTCATGCAATATAAGCGTTTGCACATGGCCATCCTTGAAGGCAAAGTGAAAGCCAGTTACTGTATCGGCTTTGGCGGTATTATTGAAGCCGTCTCCAAGATGGCGTTCGGAAACAGACTGGGAGTGCGCATAGACTCTCGCTTTTCTCCCGATTGCTTGGTACGGCGCGAATACGGTGACATTGTCCTTGAGGTGAATCACTTGGACAACGTTTCCTTCCGCTGTTGCTGTATTGGCGAAGTCATCGCCAAGCCCGAGTTCCAATATGGAGACACCGTTGTCACCCTCGACGAAGCCTACAAGGCCTGGAGCGCACCGCTCGAGAACGTGTTTCCGACCAAAACCAAGACAACGCCACACAGCGCAGCCCCCGCCAACGTGCCTCTCTACAAAAGCCCTAACTTCT
>JAXFQM010000069.1:0-3418 GCA_034178965.1 Bacteroidales bacterium
TGAGACGCGCCATAGAAGACAATTACCGTCTGCGCGCATGTGACGTGGAAATGCGCCTGCCGGTGCCCTCCTACACTGTGGTGACTCTTGCCAGGCTGCAAGAACAGCATCCAGACAAGCAGTTCGGTCTCATTATGGGCAGCGACAACCTGGAAGGCATAGACCGCTGGCGCAACTATCAAATCATTTTGGACAACTATAGCCTCTACGTTTATCCTCGCCCTGGACATCCTGCCGCCAAGTGGGCGAGCCATCCGGCGGTGCGCATGGTGGAGCAGTGTCCGCTGATGGAGATTTCCAGCAGCTATATACGCCAACAACTGGCGCAAAGAAAATCAGTGCAATACCTCCTTCCCGACGCGGTGTGGAAATATTGCACGGAGATGCACTTTTACGAGGGCGAAAAGTAATGTAGGTGATAGACGCGCCGCATACCGTGTAAAGGGGCGGTATGCAGCTGTGGGGCAGAGATGTCTTTTTGTGGGTGGGCGGCATTGTTAGACCCCGTTTCAGCCATGACGGAAAGGGCTGTTTTGATTTTGACAAAAAAATATGGAAGCGTTGTTTGGGCATCGTTGAATGAACCCACATCCTACTTCCATTGAATGGTGTTCGAAAGATGGCGCCTACCTACGGGAAAGCCGTTGCCTGTTGCAGTGTGCCACGTCTCTATTTGTTTTTGGCGGATTTTTCCTTTTCGTTTTTCTTTTCCTTCGTTGCCGCGGTTGGCTTATTTGCTTTCACGGACGCCTTGCTTACGGTGGTTCGTGTTTGAGGGCTTTTTGCGGCCTGTTTTTGGGGCACTGCGGATTCATCGGCTCCTTTCCTCATGTTTTTTAGCGGCATCGCTGTTAGGTCGGTGATATCATCTCCCAGCAGTTCTCGTTCCATTCTTTCAATGTCAGCTAAATCTTCGTCGCTGGGGCCCTCTTCATCCATTTCAGGCTCCTCATCCTCATCCACCTCTTCCTCGCCGTTGTCGTAGTCTTCGTCGTCCTCCTCGTTGTCCTCCACGTCCTCATCGGTTTCTTCCTTGCGCTTCTTCCTTTTCTTCAGCGACTCCTCCTCTGTCGTGTCGGCCAGGAAGTCCTCCATGTCGGCGCCATGCAAAAGGTCTCGCATGCTTGTGCGGCCTTCTTCCTTGTCTATGGCTTCGCTCAAAGGCGCGAAATCGCCCTCTTCCTCCGCCTTGTCCTCGGCTTCGAGGTCATCTTCCTCCACCATGCCGCTGTCTATCTTCACGTCGAACTTCACGAGGTAGAAAGTGTCTTCCGTCTCCAACGGAACGGTGAACATGGGTTCGCCATTGGGTTTAATTGTCTTTTGCAAAAAGTCTTCGTAGCCCTCCGGATAAGTCATTTTGAACTTTTCTCGTAGTGTGTCAGTGAGGTTTTTATAACTGATAATCAAGTTCTTTTTATGAATGTGTGCCATATTCTTTTTCCTTTTTCAGTTTGCAATATTACACACTTTATTTGACATGGCGGAAAAAATATTGCCCAAAGTAGTATTTTGCAGAAGAAGGAGCGGTAAGCGGGTTTGTGGTCTATGGTCGAAGGTGGCGGAAAGAAGGGTATGTGTCAAGTTCCGCCTGCGCGATTTCGGAAGAAGTTCGAGCAGGCGGGTGAGAGGTTTTAGGTCCTTTTTGCTGTTATTTGACAACGATGTTTTCGTCGCTCTCCACGCGCAGATTGTCCATAATGAAAGAGCGTCGCTCGAGGCTGTTGTCGCCCATGTAAAACCCAAGCACGTCGGTAGCGTTGAAATCCTTGTGCAAAAGTACGGGATCGAGGCGCATATCCTTGCCAATGAAGCTGCTGAATTCGTCGGGACTGATTTCGCCGAGACCTTTGAATCGGGTTATTTCGGCGTTGGGGATGTTTTGGAGGGCTTTAACGCGCTCCTCGTCGCTGTAGCAATAGGCCGTTTGGCTTATTTTCTTGGCATTACGCACCCTAAAGAGGGGCGTTTGCAAGATATATACATGGCCAGTGCGTATGAGGTCGGGATAGAAGCGCAGGAAAAAAGTGAGCAGCAGCAGGCGGATATGCATGCCGTCCACATCGGCGTCTGTGGCGATGACCACATTATTGTAGCGCAGATTTTCAATACCATCGTCGATGTCGAGGGCGTTGTGCAGCAGGTTCAACTCTTCGTTCTTGTACATGTCCACCTTCGACAGTTTGTAGGTGTTTTGCGGCTTGCCGCGCAGGCTGAAGACGGCTTGCGTCTGCACGTCGCGGCTTTTGGTGATGCTGCCGCTGGCACTGTCGCCTTCGGTGATGAACACAGTGGTTTCCAAGCGGCGAGGGTGGTTGCTGTTGTAGTGGATATGACAGTCGCGCAGTTTGCGGTTGTTGAGGCTGGCCTTGCGCCCTGCTTCACGCGCCACTTTCTTAATGCCGGCAATCTCTTTGCGTTCCTTTTCGTTGGCCAAAATCTTCTGCTGCAAGGCATCGGCGGTGTCGGAGTGAATGTGAAGGTAGTCATCGAGATGGCGCTTGAGAATGTCGAGGATGAAAGTCTTCAGCAAAGGGCTGTCGTTGCTGCCGTCCTTGTTGTTGGGAGCCATGTGTGTGCTGCCCAACTTGGTCTTGGTCTGCGCCTCAAACACGGGCTCTTGTATCCTCACGCACAACGCGCACACCAGTCCCTGTCTCACGTCGTTGGGCTCGTAGTCTTTCTTGAAAAAGTCTTTCACTACCTTGCTGTAACCTTCCTTAAAGGCGCTTTGGTGTGTGCCCCCTTCAGTGGTGTGCTGGCCGTTGACGAAACTGTAGTAGTAGTCGCTGCTTTGTCCGTTCACATGCGTGAAAGCGGCCTCAAAATCGCCCTCCACGATGTGGATGATGGGGTAGAGTGGGTCGGCATCCATGCGGTTTTGCAGCAGGTCAAGCAAGCCGTTTTTGGAGACGTGCCGCTTGCCGTTGTAGGTGATAGAAAGGCCACGGTTGAGATAGGCGTAGTTCCAAATGCGTTCGTCTACATAATTGTCCACGAAGTGGTAGTTGCCAAAAAGCGTGCTGTCGGGCACGAACTCCACGAGGGTACCAGTCGGCTCGTCGCAGTCCACAATGCCCGTGTCGTGGGTGAGTTTGCCCTGCGCAAAATCGGCAGTGCGGCTCTTGCCGTCGCGTATGGCCTGCACGCGAAAGAAAGAGGAAAGGGCGTTGACGGCCTTGGTGCCCACGCCATTCAATCCCACGCTCTTTTGGAACACGTTGCTGTCGTACTTGGCGCCCGTGTTGAGTTTTGAAACGGCTTCCGTGAGTTTGCCCAGCGGAATGCCGCGGCCATAGTCGCGAATGCTTACGCGGCGTTCGGCAAAGTTTACGTTGACATCTATGCGTTTGCCAAAGCCGCTGGTGAATTCGTCGATGGCGTTGTCTATTACCTCTTTGATGAGCACATAGATGCC
>JAXFQM010000071.1:0-7306 GCA_034178965.1 Bacteroidales bacterium
CGAGACAAAAAATGCGAAAAGTAAACATCGGCATCATACAACAAGCATGCACAGCTAACGTAGAGGACAATCTGCGACGCTACGAGGAAAAGGTGCGTCTGCTGGCTAAAGAGGGCGCACAAATCATTTGCCTACAAGAACTCTTCGCGTCGCTCTATTTCTGCGACACGGAAGACTATCACAACTTCCGCTATGCAGAACCCATCCCCGAAGGCCCCACCACGCAACGTTTCATGGCTTTGGCACAAGAAACGGGAACTGTGCTCATATGCTCCGAATTCGAGAAACGCGCCGAAGGTCTCTACCACAATGCCACGGCCGTCATCGACGCCGACGGAAACTATCTTGGCAAATATCGCAAAATGCACATCCCCGATGACCCAGGATACTACGAAAAGTTTTACTTTACCCCTGGCGACATGGGATACAAGGTGTTCAACACCCGCTTTGGCCGCTTGGGCGTGCTCATTTGCTGGGACCAATGGTACCCCGAGGCGGCCCGCATCACCGCGCTGAAAGGGGCGGAGATGCTGTTCTTCCCCACCGCCATAGGTTGGGCGCTGAACCAAGACGACGCCACCAACAATGAACAGTATCAAGCCTGGCAAACTATTCAACGCAGCCACGCGGTGGCAAACGGTGTGCCCGTCATCAGCGTGAACCGTACCGGGATTGAAGGTGACATGCAGTTTTGGGGTGGCTCGTTCATCACAAATGCCTTCGGACGCGTGCTCTACCAAGCGTCCCACACCGAGGAAGCCATGCATATTGAGACCCTCGACTTGGAAGAAAGCGACAAATACCGCCGCCATTGGCCCTATCTGCGCGACAGGCGCATCGATAGCTATGCGCCCCTTCTGAAACGATACCTCGACGAAGAATAGATTTCTACTAATATAATAAAAACCAAACCTTAGCCCACATAGACTTTACCAAACAAAACGACATTGAATGACACCTAAAGAACTTGGATTCTATTTCCCGGCAGAATGGTTCAAACACGAAGCCACGTGGCTGAGTTATCCACACAACGAAAACTCTTGGCCGGGCAAAATTGACTCCATTTACCGGTCATACAACATGTTCATCAAAACACTCTCGGAAGTGGAGGCTGTGCACATCAACGTGCAGGACGAAGCCATGGCTCGGCGTGTAACCGAACAACTAAAGGAAATTGGCACTTTTATGGTGAACGTGGAACTGCATCTCTTCCCCACCAACGACGCTTGGTGTCGCGATCATGGACCCGCCATGCTGCTGAACCGCAACGAGATGGGGCTCAAAGCCATCGTGGATTGGGATTATAACGCCTGGGGGGGCAAATATCCGCCCTTCGACCTGGACAATGCCATACCCCAACGCATCGCCGACTATTGGGGCATTGAACATGTTTTTAAGCCTGGTATCGTGATGGAAGGCGGATCCGTGGACTTCAACGGAGAAGGCGACCTCCTAACCACCACGTCTTGCTTGCTGAACAAAAACCGTAATCCCAAACTGAAAAGAGACGATATTGAAAAATACTTGGTGGAATACTATGGTGTGGACAACGTGATTTGGCTGGGCGACGGCATTGCTGGCGACGACACGGATGGACATGTGGACGACATCAGCCGCTTTGTGAACAAGGACACCATTGCCACTGTGGTGGAACACAACGACGCAGACCCCAACTTTGAACCCCTGCAGAAGAACTTGCGCAAACTGAAACGTTGCCGACTGGCAAACGGAAAACAGCCTACTATTGTGGAACTGCCCATGCCCGACCCCGTGATATGGGAGGGACTACGGTTGCCTGCGAGTTACGCAAACTTCTACATCTGCAATGGCATGGTGATTTTCCCCACTTACAAATGCGACAGCGACAACCGCGCCGCATATACCCTCGAGGACTGTTTCCCCGACCGAGAAATCATTGGCATCGACAGCACCGACATCATTTGGGGCCTTGGCAGTTTCCATTGCCTTAGCCAGCAAATGCCCTCGTAAAACCAACGCCCTTGTATAGAGAAGACCTTGCCCTCGAAGCCAAGTACCGAGAAATGACGCAGCAGCCCGTGCCCAGGCTGGTGGTGAAATTGGCAGTGCCTTCCACCATCAGTATGATGGTGACGGCATTGTACAACGTGGTGGATGCCCTGTTCATCGGACACCTCTCCACCGAGGCCACGGCAGGCATTGGCATTTCTTTTGCATACATGACCTTTATCCAAGCCATGGGGTTCTTTTTTGGCCATGGCTCGGGAAACTTCATCTCGCGCGCATTGGGCGCAAGACAGCACGAACATGCCAGCCACATGGCTGCAGTGGGATTCTTCTCCCCTATGGTGATAGGCATCCTCTCTGGCATGGCGGGACTTGCTTTCCTGCCACAACTGGTGGTGATGCTAGGTGCCACGCCCTCCGTTGTACCCTACGCCTGCGACTATTTGCGCTATATACTCATAGCATCGCCTTTTATGATGAGCGCCTTCACGCTCAACAACCAACTGCGGTTGCAAGGCAACGCGCAAATCGGGATGATAGGCATTGCATCGGGCGCGCTACTGAACATCGGGCTGGATGCGCTTTTTATCCCTGTGCTGCACTGGGGCGTGACAGGAGCCTCTATAGCAACCGCCATTAGCCAATTCTTCAGTTGGCTGCTTTTGCTGTGGGGTACCATGAAGCCGCAATCGGTGCATATCAAGGTGAAAAACTTCAAGCCTACCTTTTTTTCGTTGAAGGAAATTGTCATGGGCGGTGCGCCTTCTTTGTTTCGCCAAACCTTCAACTGCGTCTCTTCCATCATGTTAAACTATGCTGCCGCACGTTGGGCTGCTCCGGGTCAAGAAGCGTCGGCGGTGGCGGCTTTCGCCATCGTGACGAGGATAATGAACTTCGCCTTTTCCTTCACCTTAGGCATCGACCAAGGCTTTCAACCCGTGTGCGGCTACAATTATGGGGCAAGAAAATTCCTGCGCGTGCAGCAATCCTACCTCTTTGCTTTGCTCCTCTCCACCTCCTTCCTGTTTCTGTTTGCCATGGTTGGCTTTGTGTGGGCAAAGGAAATCATCATGCTGTTTAGATCAGAGGACATCATCTTGACGGAGATTGGCATGAAAGCCATGCGCTGGCAGTGCGTAACATTTCCGCTCATCGGCCTATCCACAGCCACCAACATGCTGTTTCAAAACATTCGCATGCCATTTCGCAGCACCCTCATCTCCATCGGACGACAAGGGTTATTTTTTATCCCAGCCATTATCGCTCTGCCTTGTTATCTTGGTCTGCAGGGCGTAATCATATCGCAGGCCATTGCCGATATCTGCACCTTCCTGCTCTCAGTACCCTATTTCTTGTGGATTTCACGCAAACTCAAAGCCATGCACAAGGATGAGGAAGTGACTACTTTCTAAACTTGGATATCATGACACGTTTGGCAACATCCATATTTCACCAATCATTTGCCACATGTTTACAGAAAAGAAATTGCTTCGCACACCACGGTACCTTGCGCTACAAGGAGATTTGCGAAGGTACGGCACTAACATCTTGGGAACAATCTAGCATGGAGGTATTACCTCATCCTTACCGTTGCCAATGGCGTACAAGACACTTTCCCCACGTGCATGGAAATACCTTGCCTATTGGCGCCTGGCATGTAGCACATTGTTTTCATGCAGGGGTATGAGGAGAATGGCACAATGGCTTGCACCCTTCGTCTGGCAAACTGAAATGGGTGCTATCTTATCAGCGTGACCGTACCTTTAATATGCTGGATACCCTTTATGGCATCTCGGTATTCGACAACGTAGACATAACTGCCGCTCGGACATTGGACTCCACGGTATGTTCCGTCCCAAGGCTGGTCAATGGAGGTGCCATGGAACACCAGCGTGCCTGCGCGGTTGTAGACATACATCTTGAAATGGCTTATCTGTGCACCTTCTTTGGTATAGGCTTTAAAGGAGCGAAGTTTATCGTTGTCAGAACTTTCGGGAATGAAGGCATTAGGCACCCATACCATCACGTCCGTTTCCTCTGTGGATTCATTTCTCTTACTGGCTTGTCGCGTTTCCTTGGATACGGGGAGTGGTTCTTTTGCGCTTTCCTTGGCAAGGGACTGGTCAGGTAGCACCACGGTTGCCTGATCCAGCTTTTCCACTGGGGTTGATGCGGCAATGGTGGCTTGCGGGATTGGCGAAAACTGTGGGGTTGCGAGGGACTGCGAGGCCGCAGAAACATTCACAGGTTGGGAAACTGTTGTAGGTGAAAGGATATCTTCCATCTTCTGCTTTGCTTGAGACGCGCCGCTACGGCGCTCCTTTTCCGGCAGAGGCCTATTGTTAGCCAAAGTGTCAGGCGTTGCAGACTGTATGTTTGGCTTTGTGGCGGCGGGTGCTACTGGTGTCTGTTCCACAAAAGCCAGCCTCTGCTGACGAGGCCAAAAGGCCCATGACGCGACAATCATCGCAACTACAGCAACACTGGCCACCGTGACACGACGCATGGCTTTTCGATGCCGCATCTGCTTCGCTATGCCCTTCCACACCTTTGCGTCGGGCTTACTCTCATAGTTCTCAAAACGTTCTTTAATATCCATAACTATATGGGTTCTTCAATAATTGTTTCTTTCACCAAGGTCTTTTACAAGCTTTTGTTTTGCACGCGAAAGAATGCTACGTACCGAATTCTCCTTTAGTCCCAACTTCTCACCAATCTCAGCGTGGCTGTAACCCTCTATCTCGTAGAGGTTGAACACAGCCCTGTATTGTTCGGGCAAGCGCTGGATAGCCTGCAATATGCGCTCCGTGTCATATTTGTCGTAATTCACCACAAGGGGGATGTTTGTCACCTCAGGGTCGTCAAGCGAGGTGGTTTCGCGTATGCTGCGCAAAGCATTGAGGGCTGTGTTTACCATCACACGGCGCATCCAACCACCCAACTGCGCCGGATTCTTAAGGGTGCCCAGATTGTCGAAGACCTTAATGAAACCATCGTGAAGCATGTCCTGCGCCGCATCACGGTCGTGCGCATAGCGAAGGCATACACCGAGCATCTTAGGTGCATAAACGTCATAAAGCCGTTGACAGGCCTGCTCGTCATGCCTTAAGCATGCCTCAACAAGACATTCCACTTCTGATTTCATTGTTATTATGACACTGGTAATATGGATAACGCTGCAAACGGCGTAAAAAATGTTTACCCCTCACGCTTGAAGAACGCATTTGAGGTCCGATGGTGGACAATCGCGTAGAAATGAGCCTACAGACGTTAGGCCTTCTCTACCCCCATCACTTGCAATGTTTCTCCTACAACGCGAAACCGGATTTCATGCTTGGCAAAGACGAAGCCATACATCTTTTCTAGGTCATCCTGATATGGGGGCCGCGGGTCAAGGGAGAGAATTTGCAACAGGTTGTGCCGCCTCTCGTCATCCGGTAAGACACTAAGCAGCGTGGGGGGACAATTCACATGAAGTTTCTGTTTAGGACGTTCGGGCGCAAATCCAGCGCGCGCTTCCGGATGAGAATCGGTGTATGGAATGTAAGGTTTAATATCAAAAATGGGGGTGCCATTCATCAAGTCTGCTCCAGCTACCCAAAGCACGTCTCCCCTATCCTCTTTGCGCTCCACGCCCAACAGTCTAACGGACGAAAGTCCCAGTCCGTTAGGACGGAAAGGCGAACGGCTTGCAAAAACCCCAACTCTTTGATTTCCTCCTAATCGGGGCGGACGCACCGTGGGCGACCATTCGTCGCGGAGATTTTGATTGAATTGCCAAATGAGCCAGATATAGTCAAATGTTTCTATCTCTCGCAATGCCTCGGGAATGCGGTATGTTGGCTCAAAAACGATGATTGAGGAAAGTTCCGTCACCAACCCGCTTTGCCGAGGGATGCCGAACTTGTCATCATAATCGTTTTCAATGTGTGCTATCGGTTCCATCATGGATAGATAAGTACTTTTTGGGGAAGGGGGTTAACAACGTCGGTAATTTGATGCAAAAGGCATGACGTGGTGTATATTGCTTTTTAAGAGGAAAATTAAAGGTGCCATGCCATTGAGTGAATCAATTCACGGCTGGATGAAAACAGACTCAATGGAGAATGTTGTTGTGGTCTGTGCGCTTGTCTTACAAAAACGAATAATAGTCCCGCTTACAGCCTAAATCCATGGTAAGGGGAAATTTGTTCCCCATGTTCGTCCCTATACTGAAGCATATCGCAAAACCAGTACGACAGTTGCGCGCAAAGAATGCCCATACCTGCACCAGCAAGCACATCGCCAAACCAATGGCGGTTGTTGTATATGCGCAACAAGCCCGTAACAGTGCTGACGCCGTACGCACCTATTCCAATCCAAGGCGACGTTTGGCCATATTCCAATCTCAACATTTCCGCACTAGCAAAGGCCGTTGAGGTATGTCCCGAAAAAAAGGAATTAAGACTGAAAACATTGTCAGGCCTGGAAACTTGAGACCATGACTTTGCCACAGAGGTGCCAAATAATACAAGAGAATAGCACACGGTTGCCCGATACGTCATGGCAGCATAATCGTGTTTGCCTTTCATTCCGCATAACTTGAAAAAATACATGGCAGCAAATGGGGTATATTGCATGACGTCATCTGCTCTTATGGCCGTGCCCCGCAGAAAACCCTCGTTGCGCCATTTTTGCACACTATTGCGCACTTCTTCATTGATGCGCCTTAACGAGGGCTGGAATGTCAACGATGCTCCCGCCGCTATGCCTAATGTAGGAGCCATAAAACTGCGGACATGCAACTTATGGTAAATGCTGTCTTGCGCCCTCGCAGCGCAGTATAACAACAGAAACAATAATGTAATTTGAAGTATTTTCATGGCTTCTCTACATGTAGCGCACATGTTGCCTTGTCCCACGTAGGCACCAGACCGCACGTGTCTTCCTGAAAGGCAAAATGCACGTCGTTGTCATAGTTAAGACCTAAAAGGCGCCGCACATGCGATGCTTTTTGACAATACCCTTCCACGTCGTTCTGTGCCAAACGGTACAGGTCAATGGCCATGTTTGCCGCATCGTTCACTGCGATGACATGATTTCCCAGTTTGCATGCAAGGGCTCCGGCAAACAGGGTGTCTTCCAAAGAGGGGTCGCCCTTCCATCCGCTGCAAACGACAATAATGTCATCATCCTTTTGCAAAATCCAGCGACACAACGCACTGATGTTTGAAAACGCTCCCGCTGCCACCCTATTATTGTCTAAAGATTTTACGATACTAACCGTGCCGTTGGTGCTGCTAAACGCAATACGCGCCCCGTCAAGGCGCATAGTTGCATA
>JAXFQM010000098.1:0-12609 GCA_034178965.1 Bacteroidales bacterium
CCGACTATGTAGGCGACAGTTTGGCGCTGGCACAAAAGGCGCAGGAAACCAAGGCAGATATTATCGTTTTTTGCGGCGTGCATTTCATGGCAGAAACGGCAAAGATATTAAATCCTTCGAGAAAAGTAATTTTGCCCGATATGGAGGCTTCTTGTTCGCTTGCGGAAAGTTGTGGGGCTAAGGATTTTGCCAAGTTTAAGGCCGAACACCCCGATCACATGGTTATCTCATATGTAAACTGCACAGCGGAAATAAAGGCTTTAAGCGATTTGATTTGCACCAGCGGAAACGCGGAAAAACTGGTGAGAGCAATACCGGAAAGCCAAAAGATAATATTCGCACCAGACAAAAACTTGGGAGGATACATTAACAGCGTCACGGGACGCAATATGCTGTTATGGAATGGAGTATGCACAGTGCACGACTCTTTAAACGCAGAGGAAATACTCTTGTTAAAAAAACAAAATCTAGATGCTTTATTAGTGGCACATCCCGAATGTAACGGCGCTGTTTTAGCTATTGCAGACTATGTGGGCAGCACAAAAGCGATGCTTAATTGGATAGGACAAAGCGAAGCTAAACGCATTATTGTGGGCACAGAAGCAGGTATCGTGTATGAAATGAAAAAACTGTATCCCGAAAAGGAATTTATTATGGTACTAGGAGAAAAAGGTTGTGCTTGCGCTAATTGCGACTATATGAAACTCAATACATTGGAAAAACTGTACGATTGTTTGAGGAATGAGTCCCCGGAAATAGTAATGGATGAACGCCTCATGGAAAAAGCGAGACGCCCCATCGTTAAGATGCTCAATATGAGCAAACAGCTGGGTATCATAAAGTAAAGTAGTATGTTTCACGCGAAACATACGATGCACTTTAGCACCATTCCTATTTTCATTCCAGGAGTGGCGTGTCCTAATCGTTGTATTTATTGCAACCAACAAATTATTTCAGGACAACCAGCCATGCCAACGGAGAAGGAAATAATACAGACAATTTGCCGCAACCTCTCCACTATACCCATAAATTACCATAAGGAAATAGGATTTTTTGGAGGCACTTTCACAGGACTGCCACTTGAGGAACAATGGCGTTTATTGTGCTTGGTAAAACCTTTTGTGGAAAGGGGAGAGGTGGACGGCATTCGAATATCCACACACCCGCTTTGCATATCGCCCGATATAGTGAACTTGCTGAATAGGGGAGGAGTGAGAACGGTGGAATTGGGAGTGCAGTCTTTCGACGATGATGTGCTAAAAAATTCTGGTCGAGGATACACGGCAAAACAGATATACGAGGCCGCAAGGTCAATAAAAGAAGCAGGTTTGGATTTGGGCATGCAAATGATGGTGGGACTACCAGGAGATACACCCGAAAAATGCCTTGAAACAGCAAAATGCATTATTAGAGCAGGTGCATCCAACACACGCATTTACCCCACTTTAGTAGTGCAGGGAACGGCACTTGCCTCTCTATACCTACAAGGCAAGTATACAGCTTTGAGCCTTGAGCAGGCTGTGGAATGGACGGCACCTGTGCTGCGGCTTTTCCAAGAAAATAACGTCGCCGTGTTGCGGGTGGGGCTGCACCCAACGGAAGGATTTATTAATGGAACCGATTATATGGTAGGACCTTTCCATGTGGCTTTTAAGGAATTGGTGCAATCAGAGATTTGGAAAGAAGTTTTTGAAAGCGTGCTTGGAAAGACAAATAACTTGAAAGAAAACAACGCTTCATGGCTTATGCGAGTATCCCCTTCCCAACTGAATAGTGCAATAGGACATAAAGGAAGCAATAAAAAAATGCTTCTACAAAGCTGCCGCAAAGTCCGTTTTATTCCCGATAACACGCTGAAAAACTACGAATGTGTATTGGAAAAGAGTGATTTGCGAAGCAATACTTTCTCTAAAAACATAAAGTGATGAAATACAAAGTAAAAGACTCTATAGAACTATTTGCTTTCCTTCAATGTCAGTTCCCAGCCACAAGCCGTAGCGAATTAAAAAAAATTTTGGCGCACAACATCATCGTAAACGGGCATCGCACTTCGCAATTCGACTTTCCTCTCTCTCCTGGCATGGAAGTGACCATAGACAGGCCCACGGCAAGAGAAAAGTTCCGTAACCGCGAATATGATTTGATATACGAAGATGAATACTTGCTCGTGATAAACAAACATGAAGGGCTTCTTAGCAATAGCAAAAACCCTGGTGACATTACCGCAGTGACGCTATTGAACCACTACCTTGAGGCAACACATCAAAAGTGCCATGCACACATTGTGCACCGTTTAGACCGAGACACCAGCGGCCTCATGGTGTTTAGCAAATCAAAGGAGGTTAGTCGAAAATTTGAAGCCGACTGGAAGAATATGGTCTATGACCGTGTATATGTGGCTGTGGCATGGGGCATGATAGAACCGCGTATAGGAACTATACGCACTTGGCTTATGGACGGGCAATACTGCGTCCTTAGTTCCCCGACCGACAACGGAGGCAAGGAAGCCATTACGCATTACAAGGTGGTGAAAACAAGTCGTCGCTATAGTCTGGTGGAACTTCGTTTGGAAACGGGACGCAGAAACCAAATACGCGTGCATTTGCGCGAGATGAAACACCCCGTAGTGCATGACCCTATGTATGGATACGAGGACGATATTTCGCCCGTTTCGCGCCTTTGTCTTCATGCTTTCCGTTTATGTTTCTTCCACCCGATAAAACGTAATAAAATGGAGTTTGAAACCCCATACCCATCCACATTTATGCGTTTAATGGAACTATAGTGGAATAAATCGACATATTTGTTCGGCAGCAGGCTTTTTTCGGGTCAGTAAGCTTTTTCATTAGGAAGATATATACCTAAGGTACTCAATCAATTCTACGTAGGAAGTTGTCCCCCCGAATGACCTATAGGCTGTAAAGAAAAGCCATGCAAGTCTCGTTTTTGCAGTAAGCAAAAACGAGACTTGCATGGCTTCAACGGAATATTCTCTCTCAAGAGATGAATTTGTGACTCTGCTGCGACTCGAACGCAGGACCTACTGCTTAGAAGGCAGTTGCTCTATCCAGCTGAGCTACAGAGCCGCACACTTGTCTCATTAAGCAAAAAAAGTTTACTACTTGGTAAACTTCTTATTGCTTGGTCGGGTATCCCCGACTCGAACGGGGGATCTCCTGCTCCCAAAGCAGGCGCGATAACCAACTTCGCCAATACCCGCTCGCCTTTTCTCTTTTTACACCACGCGACGAGCAATCCTCGTCGCGTGGTGTTTTTCCTTACTTTTGGCGGAGAAGGGGGGATTCGAACCCCCGGTACCCTAATCGGGTACGACAGTTTAGCAAACTGTTGGTTTCAGCCACTCACCCACCTCTCCAAACTGCGCCTTTTAACAGAAGTTTTCTTCGTCGAAAGCGATTGCAAAAGTACGACTTTTTTTCGACATGTGAGAAAAAAACTGCATAACTGCGCAATTTTTTTTATCATTATTTTTTACTTGTCTGATTTTTAACGCCATTTATTTTGCGCTCAATGTCCTCTTGATTGCCCAAGTAAAAGTCGTTTTTCAACTGCATGGCATCGTTAAATTGAAAAATATAGGGTACTGCGGTAGGAATATTGAATTTTGTGATGGCATCGTCTGACATATTTTTTAACACTTTTACGATACCACGCAAACTGTTTCCGTGAGCCACAACCATTAGGGTGTCATGTTCTTTGAAAGCGGGCAAAATGATGCCTTCGTAGTAGGGCATCAGACGTTCAATGGTGTCTTTCAAGGCCTCGGTATGGGGCAGTTCTGTGTCGGGAATTTCATTGTATCGAGGGTCCAGGCGAGGGTTCATGGGATTGTCGTTTGGAATGGCGGGTGGTTGCTCGGAATAACTTCTACGCCATTGCTGCACTTGTTCAGCTCCATATTTTTCTACCATTTCCACCTTATTCTTGCCCTGGAGCATGCCATAACTCTTCTCGTTCAGGCGCCAACTCTTTTGCACGGGCAGATAGTCCATGTTCATGGCGTCAAGTATTTGATTAAGGGTTTTCACGGCGCGCTTCAGATATGAGGTGAAGCACAGCGTGGGCTGATAGCCTTCGCGCTTCAGCAAGTCTCCGGCAAGGTAGGCTTCGCTCATTCCCAGTGGGGTGAGGTCCACATCGGTCCAACCGGTGAAAAGGTTCATTTTATTCCATTCACTTTCGCCGTGGCGAACAAGGATGAGATTTTTCATGGTTTATTTATGACTTATTTTCTTTTGAATAAAGGTTTCTTCCGGCAGTTTTCCCTTATAGGAAAGAGCCACCAATACGATACCTCCCAATATGAAGGGTATGCTGAGCCATTGCCCCATGTCGAGAAACATGCCTTTTTCGAAGGCTACTTGCTCCTCTTTCACAAATTCTATGAGGAAACGCATCCCGAACAGCGCTACCAGCCACCAGCCAAAGAGACGGCCAGGGTGCAGGGCACCTTTCTTGCGGAAGTAGGTGGCCAGGCACACTGCAAAGATAATGAGATAACTGATAGCCTCGTAAAGTTGGGTTGGATGTTTGGGCACGGTTTCTCCGTTGCGTTCGAACACGAAGCCCCAAGGTAAAGAGGTCTGAATGCCATAGATTTCGCTATTCATTAGGTTTCCGAGGCGTATAAAGACACCGCCAAGGGCTATCACTATCACCAAGCGGTCCACCGTCCAAAGGGGGTTTAATCGTGTTTTGCGGAAGAATAGCCACAAGGCTAACAGGATGCCTATCGCTGCGCCATGGCTTGCCAAACCTTGGTATCCAGTAAAAGTCCACCCGCCTTGTGCGGTGCGCCCAATGGGGAGCAGCATCTCTATCCAGTGTTCTTTTGTGAGAAAATAGTCGGGTTCGTAGAAAAGGCAGTGTCCCAAACGAGCGCCTATTAAGACGGCCAAGAAAATATATATTACCAGGCTATCCAAGAGATTGTTGTCCACTTTTTCGAGTTTGAACATGCGGGCCATGATGATGTACCCCAGCAGGAATGCAAGGAGAAAACCCAGCGAATACCACCGGAGGCCAGAACTTCCAAAGCGGAGCATCACGGGGTTTACGTTCCAATGGATGAAAAGCAAGTTACTTAGCATAGTTTATGGATCGAGTTTCACGAATGACGGTTACCTTGATTTGTCCTGGATAGGTCATCTCGTTTTGTATTTGACGGCTAAGGTCGTAGGAGAGTTTGTTGGCCTCTTGGTCGTTGATTTTGTCCGCGCCAACAATGACGCGCAGTTCTCGCCCAGCCTGTATGGCGTAAGTTTTCACCACGCCAGGGTAGGTCAAGGCCATTTGTTCCAATTTGTTCAGTCTGTTGATATAGGCTTCCACCACTTCGCGCCGTGCGCCAGGACGCGCGCCGCTGATGGCGTCGCATACTTGTATGATGGGAGCAAAGAGACTGGTCATTTCCACCTCGTCGTGGTGGGCGCCAATGGCGTTGCATACGTCGGGGTTTTCTTTGTACTTTTCAGCCATCTGCATGCCCAATATTGCATGTGGCAGTTCGGGTTCGTTGTCGGGAACTTTGCCTATGTCGTGCAGCAGGCCGGCACGCTTTGCCAATTTGGGGTTCAAGCCCAGTTCACTGGCCATGGTGGCGGCTAAGTTCGCCACTTCACGGCTGTGTTGCAACAGGTTTTGCCCGTAGGAGGAACGATATTTCATGCGTCCAATCATACGCATTAACTCGTGATTCATGTTTTGAATGCCAAGGTCTATGCATGTGCGTTTTCCAACCTCCTGTATTTCCTGTTCAATTTGCCTGCGTGTCTTTGTCACGACCTCTTCGATGCGTGCGGGATGTATACGTCCGTCCGTCACCAGTTTGTGTAGCGATAGGCGAGCAATTTCGCGGCGTATGGGGTCGAAGCCGCTGATGATGATGGCGTCGGGGCTATCGTCAATGATGATTTCCACTCCCGTGAGACTTTCGAGGGTGCGGATGTTGCGTCCTTCGCGTCCGATGATGCGTCCTTTCACTTCCTCGTTTTCCAAGTTGAATACCGATACGGTGTTTTCTATGGCCACTTCGGTGGCGGTACGCTGTATGCTTTGGATGACGATTTTCTTTGCCTGGTCGTTTGCGGAGGTTTTAGCCTCCTCAACGATGTCCATGATACTATTGGCGGCAGCGCTCCGAGCTTCGTCCTCCAGAGTCTCCACGAGGCGTTTTTTGGCCTCTTCGGCGGTCATGCCAGCTATGTGTTCTAACTCTTCAACGCTTTTGTTGTACACCTTTTCCACCTCTTCTTCCCGTTTGCGCAGTTGTTCTATCTGCCCATTCAACTTGTCGGTGGCGTTCTTTAATTCATTATTCTTTTTCTGAATATCGTTTTGTTGTTGGTTAAGAGTTTGTTCGCGCTGTTTGAGGCCTTGTTCGCGTGTGTTGAGTTTGTTGTTGCGTTCAGCCACTTGTTTGTCGTATTCTCCTTTCAGTTGCAAGTATTTTTCTTTGGCTTGCAGGATTTTTTCCTTTTTCACGACTTCTCCCTTCTCCTCGGCGTCTTTCAGCACTTGTTCGCTCTTGGCAAGCAACTTGTTTTTTTTGATGTTCGTGATAATCAAGATGCCAGCTGCGGCACCCACGATTAGTCCGATGATGATACCTATTACGATTTCCATTTGTGATTGATTAAGATTAGGCGGAACGTGCTGCCATCAGTGTCAAGCCAATTTAAGATAAGGAAACCTGCATCCTTCCCTCTGGGAGTTATAGTAAACCCCGTTCTATTTAGGATTTGAGCGCCGGGTGTCTCAGCCATACAACCTACCCACCCATGAGCCAACTCGGTAATGTAAATGTGTTGAGTTTACAAACTGTTTCGGGTTGGGTGCAGGTATTCGTCCAGCATCTTATCTATGTTCGCAAGTTTTTCCAGCAAGCCGTCGTCCTTGTAGTTTAGGCTGGCTTTCATTTTCACCAGTTCTGTTATTTGTCCCAGTGCCACCATGGTCAGCAGGTCTTGAAAGTCGTTGTAGCCAAAATGGCGTCCGTATTCTTTGGCCTGAGAATTGATGTTGTCCGCTGCTTGGCGCAAGTAGGCCTCGTCGTCGGGGCTTATTTTCAGTTTGTAACTGCGTCCCAGGATATTGACTGTTACTGGCTGGTCTTCCATTGTTAATCAACTTTATTTAGCAAGTCGAGACTGCGATCGATGTTGCGAATCATGCGATTGATTTCTAATTTTATCTCAGTGGCGTCGCCTTTTGTGGCAAGCGTATTCCTAAGTTTAATAATATCTATTTCTTTTTTTAAGTTCTCGTTTTCTTCTTTCAGTCTTTTTATTGTTTCGTTCAACTCCTCCACCTCCGCTTTGTGTTGCAGTGCGTTGGCTTTCAGCGTGGCGTTGTCGTCCAACACGCGTCTGATTTTGTATTCGATGCCCGCAAGGGCGGTTTCGAAGTCTAACATGGTTTTCTCATTCGTTTGTACCTGTGGCCCCGTAGTGGCTTTTGTGGTGGGGTGGAAGGTGGCTAATTATTTCAGATGTAGGTCGTGCCCCATACGGTCCTGCTTGGTTTTCAAGTACTTTTCGTTGTATGGGTTGGGTTGTTCAATAATGGGCACGGTTTCCACTATTGTCAAACCATAACCTTCGAGTCCGGTGCGTTTTACGGGGTTGTTGGTGATGAGGCGCATTTTGCGAATGCCGAGGTCTCTCAATATCTGTGCACCAATGCCGTAATCTCGTTCATCGGCCTTGAAGCCGAGTTTAAGGTTGGCCTCCACGGTGTCGAAACCTTGTTCTTGCAGATGGTAGGCTTTCAGTTTATTCACCAGGCCAATGCCGCGTCCCTCTTGGCTCATGTACACGATGGCGCCTTTCCCTTCTTTCTCAATCATCTCCATGGCGTGGTGCAACTGGTCGCCGCAGTCGCATTTGCAACTGCCGAAAATGTCGCCCGTGGCGCAACTGCTGTGCACGCGCACCATTACGGCTTCGTCTTCCTTCCATTCGCCTTTTGTCAGTGCCATGTGAGTGGTGCCGTTGTCCAGTTGCGTGTAGGCCAACAGGTGAAAGTTTCCCCATCTGGTGGGCAAAAACACCTCCTCTTCCCTATGCACCAGCGTTTCGTGCGCCACGCGATAGGCGATGAGGTCTTTTATGGTCACAATCTTAATGCCAAATTTCTTTGACACCTCCTGCAGCTGTGGCATGCGTGCCATCGTTCCGTCGTCATTGATGATTTCAATAAGTGCGCCGCACGGTTTCAGCCCTGCCAGCCGCGCCAAGTCCACGGCGGCTTCTGTGTGGCCGGCTCTCACCAATACGCCTCCGTTTCTTGCTCGCAGAGGGTTGATGTGCCCTGGGCGTCCCAGGTCGGCGGGCTTTACCTTGTCATCGGCCAGCGCCTTTATGGTGGCAGCGCGGTCGTGCATAGACACGCCTGTGGTGCAGCCATTACCCAGCAGGTCCACAGTGACGGTGAACGGAGTGCCTAATAGCGAGGTGTTGTCATGCACCTGCATGTCCAAGTTGAGTTCTTTGCAGCGTTCCTCCGTAACGGGTGCGCAAAGCACGCCCCGTCCGTTCTTAAGCATGAAGTTTACATGCTCGGGGGTGATTTTTTCGGCTGCCATGATGAAGTCGCCCTCATTTTCGCGGTCTTCGTCGTCCACGACGATGACAAATTTGCCGGCTTTGAAGTCCTTAATGGCTTCTTCTATGGTGTTCACATTAAATTCCATAACAAAAGTGTAATCTCTTTTAGCGCCTTTTTAGCGCAATGCAAAGATACGAAAAATAATTCATATGTGTGCAAAAAAGCAAAGTTTTCTCTGCAGAAAAAGGAACGTGAATGTTGTTGGCCCTGTTCGCTGTGGCGGGGTAAAATAGGGAGATGGCGGAATGATTATCGAAATGTGTTGGTGGAATTAATAATTATTTTGAAAGGGATTGTCAATCGATGTTTGCAAAGGTGGGTCTTATCCATTCACCAGTTTGCAGGTGGAGGCGGTAATTTGAAGCGATGTTGTTTGCCCAAACAGGTATTTAGAAGACAACGCCCGGCTAATTTCCTGTTGTAGCGAGCGCAATGGCGTATTGACGGATGTATCTTATTCTGCCTTGGCCAAATAACGGCATAGTTGGTTTGCCAAGGGAAAGTGGTAAAATGAAAGCCGCCCTTGTGCGTGCGTTGCCGTTTTGGCGGAGACAGGCTGCGTGGGGGCGGCTTTGTGGCAGTGGCATAACGCGGCGTTAGGCGTGAAGCCGTGGCGGCGTTTTGCGCTGAAAGTTACTTGCCGAGGCGTTCAAGTTGCACGGTGAAGTGGCGCATAAGTTTGGCTTCCCATGTTATTTTCACGCCGCGTGTGATTTTGTCGCGGCGGTCATAGAGGTTTTTGCAAGCGGCGGCGATGACGTCCATATGGTTGTCGGTGTATACGCGGCGCGGGATGCAAAGGCGCACGAGGTCGAGGCCGCTGAAGCGGTTTTCGTGTGTCACGGGGTCGCGGTCGGCCAGGAGGTAGCCTATTTCGCAGGCACGGATGCCGGCTTCAAGATACAGTTCGCAGGTCATCGTTTGTGCGGGGAACTCTTCTTTGGGGATGTTGGGCAAAATTCTGTCGGCATCCAAGAAGATGGCATGTCCGCCGGCGGGGCGCTGGTAGGGAATACCATATTCGTCCAACTTGGTTGCCAAGTATTGCACTTGGTGAATGCGGGTTTCCAGCATGTCGAACTCTGTGTTTTCGTCCAGCCCCACGGCGAGTGCTTCAAGGTCTCGTCCCGACAGACCGCCGTAGGTGAGGAAACCTTCGAAAGGAATGCAGAAAGCTTTTGCCCCTTCGTACCAGTCCTGCTTGCGAGTGGCGATGAAGCCGCCCATGTTCACAATGGCGTCCTTCTTGGCGCTCATGGTCATGCTGTCTACGAAAGAGAACATTTCCTTTGTTATTTCCTTGATACTCTTGTTCTCGTAGCCTTTTTCTCGTATCTTGATGAAGTAAGCGTTTTCAGCGAAGCGGGCGCTGTCCATGTTGACGGGTACGCCGTATTTGTGACACAGTTCGCAGGTGGCCTTGATGTTCTCCATTGAGACGGGTTGGCCGCCAACGGTGTTGTTAGTGACAGTGAGCACCATGAAGGGCACGTTGCCTTGATTCTCCTTCAACACCTTTTCCAGTTTTTCGAGACTCACGTTGCCTTTGAATGGAAGTTCGAGTTGTGTATCGTGCGCTTCGTCAATGGTGACATCGATGGCTTTCGCCCCGCGGCTTTCAATGTGACCCTTTGTGGTATCGAAGTGTGCGTTGCCAGGCACCACCATGCCAGGCTTCACTAAATAGGAGAACAATACGTTTTCGGCGGCGCGTCCTTGGTGGGTGGGAATGACGTAGGTCATGCCGAAGAGGTTCTTCACCATGCCTTCGAACTTGTAGAAACTGGTGGCACCGGCGTAACTTTCGTCGCCCAGCATCATAGCGCTCCATTGGCCTTGGCTCATGCTGCCTGTGCCGCTGTCAGTGAGTAGATCAATGTATACTTCGTTGGCCTTGAGCATGAAGACGTTGTTGTGGGCTGCCGACAGCCATTTTTCGCGGTCGGAGCGTGTGCTTTTGTGGATGGGTTCCACCATCTTGATTTTCCAAGATTCTGCGAAAGGTAATTCCATAATATTATGATGTTTAACTGATTATTTATTAGAGAGGGTATTTTCTGGTAAATAACCGAATAGACGGAGATGCCCCCGTCCGCGTGTTTTTTGCTTATGGATTGCAACAAGAAAGGGCATGCACGGTTTAGCGCGCATACAGGGCATCTCTTTTTTTAATGTTCAAATAGAGATGGTTATCATAGAAAGATAAATGTCCCAACTTCATATTTTCAATTTGCAAAGGTACTGTTTTTTTTTTGAATGGCAGAATTTTTTTGAAAAAAGAGAAAGCTAATGCTGCATCAAATGGTGCCATTATGCAATACTCATACCTGCGTTTCATGATGTAGGCGGGTTCTATCCTTTCCTCTTTCTTGCAAAAATGATTCGTAAAACAAAAATAGACTCTTCTGCTTTTTTGCAGTCTTGTCAGCATCTTGCTGATAGTTGCTCTCTGTTGCATTGCTCGCAATGCGCCCTTGTTTTGCACAGCCTTCTGTTTGGCAATCCCATCAAAATCGCAAGAAATTAATGGGTGGAACTCACGGTTATAGGAAAAACGAAGTTGATAATAGTCATAAAGATATTAAAAGAACAAGTACGGAGATGAGTTGCAGGAAGGCGTGGCGACGCTTAACAAAGTAAGGTTTTCATTTTGTGCAGTGGCAGTCTTTACTGTTGGCGCTTTCTATTTTGCGTTGGGCGTTTCTGTTTGAACTTGAAGAGAAAGGTCGGGCCAGCAAAAAACGACGTAGGCGGCACCGTAGCAGCACCGTGGCAGCACCGTAGCAGCACCGTGGCAGCAGCGTGGCGGCACCGTGCAGGCGAAAAATCGTAGAAAAGTGCAGAAAAGGAGCCGCCGTGCCTGTCTGGTGTATGTCTCGCACGTGGTGTCAGGATGCCCGAAGCATAGTTTCCATTCCCCGTGTAGAAAGGTTGTTTGTCCCTCAAGAGGCCTGCGGGATGTCTTGATAGGTTTGGACTGGGTAACGTTTAGTTGGAAGTGTTCGTTAGTGATAATAACATTGGGCGCCGCCCCCAGCGGCGCCCAAAAGAACAGAGTGATAGTAATTGGTTAACGGAACATTCGCAGAACTTGTTTCTTTGCCATTAGTCTTCCTCGTAAATCAGCAGTTGCCCATCAACATAGAGGAAAAGCATGGGGCTTTTGTTGCGGTTCTTGAATATCCAGCACCCTCCATTTTCGCGGTCCAGTTCACATTTGTTGTAACGGTGGTTGATGCGTTGCTCGGCAAGTAGGTTGTCGCGGTCGTCGAATACTTTCAGATATGTTTTGCCGTCTATGTCATCGATGATGGCATACATTAGGTTGCCGCTCACCACATAACTTACCAAGTTCACGTTGTAGTTGTTCCTTACGTATTCGCGTACAACCACAGTATTGGTCACGTGATAGTCATACCAATAGTTGTTGCAGTAGCCCCAAAACCCTGGCCAGTAGACAGGAACAAAGGGATAAGGGTTCCAATAGACGGGTCGCATGTGTATGTGCACGTGGTGATAGGGATGGTAGAAGTAGGGTGCGGGGTGTATGTGTACGTGGTTCTCCGTGGCGGGCAAGGGTGCGTTGGGGCGGTAAGGGGTGGCGTAGCGGTGCCCGTTATTGTCGCTGTTTACGCTGCCCGAGGTGACGGTGCGTCCCATGTTGTTCCCTTTGTTGCCGCGCTCGTTGCTGGGGCGAACGCCGCTGTTGCCGTTGTCGCGACCATTTCCTCCTTTCACGACGGGGGTTTCGCCTCGGCCTCTTTCCGTGTTACTGAGGTTGCCGTCAAGGCGCAAGGTTGAATGCGACCCGCGCCCGTTGCTGCTGCCTCGGTAGGAGTCAATGGGGGTGCTGGAGTTGTTACCGCGTGAGAAAGAACTGCTGTGGGAAGAAATTCCTTTTGCAGGGCGACTGCTTCTGCCACTGTTGAAAGAGGAGTTTGAGGAGCGGTTCGCAGAGGAGTTGCTGCTTCTGCTGCTGTT
>JAXFQM010000033.1:0-7928 GCA_034178965.1 Bacteroidales bacterium
CCAGGAAGGCTTTGAGATATTGTCCGACACTCCTGTGCTGCTGGATGGCATAGAAGTGAGCAGTACAAAGATACGTAGCTATTTGGCCGAGGGAGACATCGCATTGGCCAACAGGATGCTGGGCATCCCCTACAGCGTGACAGGCCAGGTGGAACACGGACGCAACGTGGGAAGTACGTTAGGTTTCCCCACCGCCAACATCGTTGTGGAAGACCCTCGCAAGGCCTTGCCCAAGGAGGGAGTGTATGCGGTGGAGGCAACAGCGGAAGGCTTGGAAGTGAGAGGCATGGCAAACCTGGGCCCGCAGCCCACCTTTGGGGAGCCGCAGCCTAAGTTTGAAGTCAACTTGTTTAACTTTGAGGGCAACCTTTATGGCTGCACGCTCACGGTGAGGTTCCTGCGCAGGTTGCGCGACATAGCCACCTTCGACAGCCCTGAAGCGTTGGCGCGTCAGTTGGCCCAGGATAAAGAAAACGCTCTGAAATCATGACCTCCTCCGCCAAGTACCTCGTTTTACCTGTCGCAATGCTACTCCTGTGCACGGTGCACAGCATGGCGCAGCCGGACAAGGTGTACACAAGCGTTGCCCAAATAAAAAACCCCTTGCAGGTATACCAACTGCAAATACGCTACAAGCGGCTAAAAAAGGTGCCTCTTGTGGTCTTTGAGTGCAAGAACCTACGGGTGCTTGATTTGTCGAAAAACTTCATAGACACGCTGCCACCCGAGATAGGGACGCTGGCCAACTTGGAAGAACTGAACCTGCACCGCAACAAACTGCGTTCCGTGCCTCCCGAAATGGGCCGCCTAAAGAACTTGCGGGTGCTCAACCTCAGTAGAAACCCCATATTGGAACTGCCGCCCGAGATGTGCAGCCTGTCGAAACTGGAGAAACTCATATTGTGGATGACAGGGGTGGTGGAGGTCCCGCCCACTTTCGTGTCGTTAAACCAAACCTTAAAGGAGTTGGACATGCGCGCCTGCCCTATGACATACGACAATCAAGAGGAGGTGGAAACCATCCTACCCTCGCCAAAGAAACGCTGGGATTATGTGTGCAACTGCAAATGAGTTGGAAGTGGCTTTCTTCCAACAAGATATAGTTTGGGAAAGTCCCGAGGAAAATTACCGCAGGGTGGAAGATGCCTTCCAAAACGCGAGGGCGGACATTTTGGTGGTGCCCGAGACTTTCAGCACAGGCTTTGGAAACAACATGGCCGCCATGGCGGAGGACCCGCGGGGCGAGACCTACCACTTTGCCGTCAGCATGGCCCGACAACACGATGCCCTTTTTGTGGGCACTTGGACGGTACGGGAGCATGGCAAAGTGTGGAACAGGCTGCACTGGGTGAGACCCGACGGAACACTTGGCCACTACGACAAAGGCCATACTTTCCGCATGAGCAGTGAGGCTACACAACTGGCACGCGGCACCAAGCGCGAGACGTTTGAATGGAAGGGCTGGAGGATTAGGCCTGCCGTATGCTACGATCTGCGCTTTCCCTTATGGCTGCGCAATAGGAACCTGGCTCCCACAACGAAGGAGGTGGCTCCCGTACCCGAGGATTTGAACCCTTGTCTGGACTACGACCTGCTGTTGGTTTGCGCCAACTGGCCTGCCAGTCGCCACGAGGCCTGGACGACCCTGCTTAAGGCAAGGGCTATTGAAAACCAGTGCTATGTGGTGGGCGTAAATAGGGTAGGCACAGACGGCATTGGAATAGCTTACAGCGGCAATAGCATGGTGGTGGACTATATGGGAGCCGCAGTGGCGGAAGCCGAACCTGGGAAGAGTTGTACCATAGTAGCCACGATGGACAAGGAGGATTTGGTGCGTTTCAGGAAGCACTGGCCATTTTGGCTCGACGCGGACTGAAGCGGGAGTTACATATGAAACAGATTATGACAACCCTTGAGGAAAAATTGGGATTTGACAAGATAAGGGCGTTGGTGGCGGAGGAGTGCACTAACGAAATGGCACTGCAAATGGCGCAAGAGATGTCGTTCACCGACAACTATGAGAAGGTGGTGCGCCAACTGCGTGAGACCGAGGAAATGCGGCAGTTGATATTAATGGAAAACGGGTTCCCGCAGCAAGACTTCTACGACTTGAGTGGCGAACTGCAGCGAATTCGCATGGTAGGCACGGTGATAGACCTTCAAGCGCTGCCCGACCTGAAAGCCTCGCTTCGGACTTTGGCGAGCATATTGCGCTTTCTGCTGGACGACGAAAAGGGCGAGAGGAGCAACAAGTATTCCTCGTTGCAACAGTTGGCGCGACGTGTAGAGATAAACTTCTCACTGCTAAAGACACTCGACAAACTGATTGATGAGAAAGGAGAATTATTTGACGACGCTTCACCGGAACTGCTGGACATACGACGGCAGATGCAACGCAAGAGAGGTGAAGTGGACATGCAGATAATCCGGAGTTTGAATAAGGCAAAACAACAAGGCTGGGCGCCTGAGGACGCGGAGCCAACCATACGCCACGGCCGCCTGGTGATACCCCTGCTGGATACGCACCGGCGCAAGATTAAAGGCATCATCCAGGACGAAAGCGCATCGCGGCAGACTGCTTTCCTCGAACCAGCCGAGGTGGTGGAACTGAACAACGACCTGCGCGAACTGGAGTTTGCCGAAAGGCGCGAGATACAGCGCATACTGGCGGGGCTCACGGAAAGCATTAGGCCCCAACTTCCCCAGTTGCTGAACGCCTATTATTTTCTCGCCAGTGTAGATTTTCTGCGAGCCAAGGCACGACTCGCGCTGAAACTGCGTGCCGTTATGCCCCTTGTGCACGCCGCACCCAAACTGCAATGGATGGACGCAAGGCATCCCCTGCTTTTCATGGGCAAGGGCGAGGAGGTGGTACCCTTTGGCATGACGCTCTCCAGCGAGGCTTTCATCCTCATCATTAGCGGCCCGAACGCGGGAGGAAAAAGCGTGTGTCTGAAGGCAGTGGGGCTCATCCAATACATGCTACAGTGCGGTATGCTGGTACCTTGCCGCGAAACCAGCGAGTTTGGTATTTTTGGCAGCATCTTCATCGATATTGGCGACCAGCAAAGCATCGAAAACGACCTCTCCACTTACAGCAGCCATCTGCAAAGCATGAAAAAGCTATTGGAAACGGCCAACGGACGTACCCTCTTTCTTCTCGACGAACTGGGGGGAGGCACGGAACCGCGCAGCGGATGCGCCATTGCCGAAGCCGTGCTGGAAGAACTGTACAGAAGACGCAGTTTTGGTGTGGCGACAACCCACTTTGCCGACCTCAAACTCATGGCCGACCGCTATGAGGGCATAAGGAACGGCGCCATGTTGTTCGACACGGAGCGCATGCAGCCTCTCTATCGCTTGGCGATAGGGCATCCCGGCAGTAGCTTTGCCTTCGAGATGGCCACCAATATAGGCTTGCCAACAACTATCTTGGAGGAGGCGGAGAAAAAGGTGGGCGGACAAATGCTGAATTTCGAGCATCAATTGCAGCAACTGGAACTGGACAAGCAGGAGGTGGAGAGGCAGCGACAGGAATTAAATGCCACAGACGACTTTCTGAACGAGGTGGTGCAAAAGTACCAACGTCTTACAGAGCAACTAGAAGAGAAAAGATTTGCCATTTTGAGCAAGGCACGTGAAGAGGCGAAGCAAATTATTGGTGACGCCAACCGCGCGGTGGAACGAACTATCGGCGAAATACGGTCCAGTCAAGCAGAGAAAGCGGCCACGCAGCAGGCCCGTGAAAGGTTAGAGCAGACGGCACGGCAATTGCAGCAAGACCAGCAACACCATGCCGACCAGCGCCAACGGCAGCGAGAAACAGCGAAAGGAAGCGCAACGGAAAGTAGTAGGCCACAGCATGACGACGACAGCGCGCAGGGCCCCATTGCAGAGGGCGACATTGTGCGCATCGACAACCAGCAAACCTACGCACAGGTGGTGCAGATAAAAGGAAAGAAAGCGATAGTGGAGAACAACAATTTAAGGCTCACCATTCCCTTGAATAGACTGATGCGCACCAACAAGCAGCGCATCCCAGCAGACGGAGTTGCACGTCGCGAAACGCGTTTCCAAAGCGTCTACGACGACCTAAATGAAAAACGTAGCGCCTTCAATCCCACGTTGGACGTGCGTGGCCACAGGGCGGAAGAGGCCGTGGCAGAACTGCAACGATTTATCGACGAGGCACGCCTGCTGGGCGAAAAGGAACTGCGAGTGCTACATGGCAAAGGCTATGGCATACTGAAGACCATCTTACGCAAGGAGTTGCAACGCAACCCCGAAGTGGCTTCGTTTCACAGCGAGCGGTTGGAACTGGGTGGAGAAGGCATTACCGTGGCGGAGTTAAAGTAATAAGGGCGCGAAAAAAAAGTGCAACACGTCTCGTGAAGTTTTGGAACGAACTGTAAGGCAAGGAGGGTGGGCAACGCAGGGAGATGTGCCGAAAGGGGGCTATGTCAGGAGGCAGCGGCCAATGTTGGTAATAAGCTCAGGAAAGAGCAAGGGTGTTGATAGGGGTTATTCATCTTTTGCAACAACGAATTAATCAATAGAGTTCACACAGTGGTGTTGTGTAGCGCGAAGACAACTTTTTTCGGCACAAGAAAGGTTTATATGATTTGAAAATGAATAAGATATAATATCAAATTCGCCATGTATGGAAAGTTAAGAGTTATTAATTGGGTTCTTTTTTACTGTCAATATAAAAAATATTCGTAACTTTGCATTCCAAATAAGAAACCATGTTGAAGAAAAAAAATGTAATAACATCATGAAACGTTTTATCTTACCTCTGCTGGCCGTGGCGTTCGCATCTGTCGTCTTCACCAGCTGCGACGACACCGAAGCTGTGGTGCTCACCACCTACTACAACATCAAGCCTTCGGAATGGCAGCCGCAATATTCCGATAACGGCAATGGCAGCGGCACGTTGGTCTACTATTATGCACCTTGCGGCAACTCCAACTTGGACGCGGAAGCGTTCCAGCGCGGAGCGGTGACGGCTTATCTTTGCACCGATGAGGGTGACAAGCCGCTCCCCTATACCTTGTACAACCAAGCGGACACGGACGGTGATGGATTGTTTGATGCTTATTGGGAAGACCACTTTAGTTACGATATTCAGAATGGTGGTATCACTTTCCTCCTGCAAGCCAGCGATTTTAGGCCCGACTTGACGATGAGTCGCTTGGGTACCCTGCAATTCAAGGTTTGTGTAATTCGCAATTTCTAACCGTTTTCACATCAAAGTTATAAGGCCGTCCGCATGTCTTGCGGACGGCCTTTTTCTATCTTTCGGCCATTCTCAAGAAGGGCCGAAAGATGGGGGTGGCCTGCAACAAAAAACGGCAGGGGCTAGCATATTTCGCCAGCCCCTGTCGCTGTGGCGAAACCAAAAGATCGCTTGCTATTCGAAACTTGCGATGGTCTTCTTGATGATGTCGAGGGCTTCGCGCAGTTGATCTTCGTTGATAACCAATGGGGGCGCAAAGCGGATGATGTGGCGGTGTGTGGGTTTGGCCAGCAATCCGTTGTCGCGCATCTTCAGGCACACGTCCCATGCCTCCATGCCCTTGTGGGGTTTAATGACGATGGCGTTCAGCAATCCCTTGCCGCGTACCAGCTCTATCATGGGGCTTTTCACTTGGTTCATCTCCTCGCGGAAAATCTTGCCCAGTCGGTCTGCGTTCTCCATCAGATGCTCGTCCTTAATCACTTGCAGGGCCGCCATGCTCACCTTGGCTGCCAGCGGGTTGCCGCCGAAGGTGGAGCCGTGCTCGCCGGGTTTGATGTTCAGCATAATGTCGTCATCGGCCAAAACGCCACTCACGGGCATCACTCCGCCGCCCAACGCCTTGCCGAGGATGAGCAAGTCGGGGCGCACTCCCTCGTGATCGCAGGCCAGCATCTTGCCGGTGCGGGCGATGCCGCACTGCACCTCGTCGGCCATGAACAACACGTTGTGCTTTTTGCAGATGTCGTAGCATTTCTTTAGGTAGCCTTCGTCTGGCACAAACACACCAGCCTCGCCCTGTATGGGTTCCAGCAGGAAACCAGCCACGCTTTTACCTTCTTTCTCAAGCACCTTCTCGAGGGCATCGGGGTCGTTGTAGGGTATGCGGATGAAACCGGGCGTCAGTGGGCCATAGTTCGCATAACTCTCAGGGTCGTTGCTCATGGTGACAATGGTGATAGTGCGGCCGTGGAAGTTGCCTTCGCAGCATACAATCTTCACTTCGTCGTTGGGAATACCCTTTTTCACCACACCCCAGCGGCGGGCCAGCTTCAGGGCGGTTTCATCGGCTTCGGCGCCCGTGTTCATGGGCAACACTTTGTCGTAGCCAAAATAGTTCGTCACATATTCTTCCCATTCGCCCAGGCAGTTGTTGTAGAATGCGCGGCTGCTGAGGGTGAGTTTTTGCGCTTGGTCGGTGAGGGCCTGGATGATTTTAGGGTGGCAATGGCCTTGGTTTACGGCGCTGTAGGCCGATAGGAAATCGAAATAGCGCTTGCCTTCGCAGTCCCACACAAAGATGCCTTCGCCTTTGGCCAGCACAACGGGCAGCGGGTGATAGTTATGGGCGCCGTACTTGGCTTCCAATTCCATAAATTTCTCGGATTCTGTCATGATTTCTTATTGGATTTAAATGTGTTATGAAAAAAATAATGTAGTGATTCATTATTAATTATTTTGCAAAGTTAATAAATATTTTTCATACGAAAAAAAAAATGTTTGCGAAAAAAGGACTTCGTCCCATTGTTTACCCACAGCAATACAAAAGCGGGCTGGCAAGGAAAATGGCGAGAGCGGAGCGGAGTAGTCGCGCGGCACGGCGTAATGCAAGGCAAAAGTGCCTGTTCCGCAGAGATGGCTATAGTTAGGGATACGCGAAGAAAAGCCTCTGCCGCTTCTGTGCCTTGGACGGTAGGCACAAGGCTCCCAGTGGACATGAAGGAGCACTTATCTCCCACCGCGGGGGGAGATAAGTAGGAGGTGAGTGCTGGCATGGTGCTGCCGTGCACGCCACTGCCATCCAACTTCGAGGCGGAGACACGGAACGTCAAGCGACAAGGAGACAGAGCTCTTTCCCGCGATTGCGCCGCATGGTGCGAGCGCTTCTCATGGGCGGCAATCCCCATGTCGGACCGTGTTGGGAGCACGTGCTTTTTCGGTGGCGAGCCAATGGCGGGACGGACAATAAATAACGAACTCTCGCGTTATAATAATAAACAGGGTGGGTATTATCAATTCACCGTTTTGTAAAAAAAAGATACGTGAATCCCAATACACTTTTCCGCGCTTTTGAAACTCTGTCGGCATCTTGTTGTGTGGCATTCTGCCGCATAGTCCGCCATGTGCCCGCGTTTCGCACAGCCATCTGTCCGGATGCCCTTTCAGAATTGCAGAAAATCAATGTATAGAACCCACCATACATAGTATATGCAAGAAGATTTGTTGTTATCGGTGGAGAACCTTACGGTGGATTTCCTTTCACAGGGGCAGGTGGGGCGTGCCGTGGACGGCGTCTCCTTTTCCCTGCGGCGTGGAGAGACGCTGGGCATAGTAGGAGAAAGCGGCAGCGGCAAAAGCGTGAGCAGCATGGCCATAATGGGGTTGTTGCCGCCGTGCGAGAAAACAGGACATGTCTTCTTAAAAGGTCGCGACATGTCGGAACCAGTGGACCTGCTTTCTCTCCCAGAAAGAGAACTAAGAGCATATCGCGGCAGAAACGTAAGCATGGTGTTCCAGGAGCCGATGAGCAGCCTAAACCCCGTGCACCGCTGCGGTGAGCAGGTGGCGGAGATGTTGAAGCAGCACAAGGCAGTTTCAATAATAGAGGCGCGCAAGAGAGTGGTGGAACTATTTGAGGAGGTGCGCCTGCCGCGACCCGAAAAAATATACTCCAGTTATCCCCACGAAATTA
>JAXFQM010000133.1:0-10607 GCA_034178965.1 Bacteroidales bacterium
GCCCTTCTGCATACATTCTGATAATGGTTGAGCGGGCTCGAAAATGAGATGTCTTTGTGCTTACTTGTAAACATTTGCAAAGATACTCATTTTTCAGCCACTTGACCAAATTTTAATAGTTAAAAATAATTAAATAAAACACTAATAATCAACTGGTTAAATTATTAATTTCCGAAGTATTGATTTGTACAACCTTACAAAAACCAGTGTGCTCAGTATCGACTACTTTCACGACGTCAAGTCCCTTTATCACGACTGTAGCATTTTTGGAGACAAAGAGTACATCAAAGCATCAGTTCAACTATATCTTATTAGAAACGGCCACCAAAACAGGAGTGTTCGTACCGTTTGAACTAGAAGAACTGGAATTTGGCCTATATACCTTATTACCAAGACGAGAAGGGGGATAGAGACTGTGTACTCTCAACTTTGCGATCAGTTTATGGTGACACGAAACGATACAAAACAAACCGAAGAACTGTTTGCCAAAATCACTGACAAAATCATTACGCAAACCATCGCTCAAAATATTAACCACCAAACAATCATCCGATTGGCTGGTTCAAGTATACTCTAGAGATAAATATTAATCCTGACAACAGATAAAAAAGTGACACATTAGGGACGCCGAAACTTTGTTCACAGCCTTGGACTTTTTTAGGAAAAGTCCGTTTTTTGCCGCCATATTATTTTTTTTTCGTATTTTTGCAATCTGAACCCAAGTGGTGGCAATGCCGCTTTGTGTGTTTAACAACCTATGTATAAAAGAAATAATAAGAAAAATTAATATAGCTATATTCAATGAAAGTTTATCAGACCACCGACATCCGAAACATCGCCATAGTGGGCGGTGCCAAATCGGGCAAGACCACCATGGCCGAAGCTATGGCCTATTGCGGCGGCGTTATCAACCGCCGTGGAACCATAGAAGACAAGAACACCATCAGCGACTATCGCGACATTGAGACCGCCAAGGGCTACAGCGTGCGCACCACCCTGCTGTACAGCGAATTTGGCGGCAAGAAAATCAATATACTCGACGTTCCGGGCTTCGCCGACTTCCAGGGCGAACTGGATGCTGCCTTCAATGTGGTAGAGGCCGCCATCGTTACCGTGAACGCGCAAAACGCCATAGAAGTGGGCACGGAACTGGCCTACCGCTATGGCCAACAACTGGGCACGCCCCTCATCTTTGACATCAACCATACCGATGCCGAAAAGGCCAACTTCGATGATGCCGTGCACCAGCTGAAAGACTACTTTGGCAACAAATGCGCCGTGCTACAGTTCCCCGTGAACCCAGGGCTGGGCTTCAACGCCATCATCGACATCGTTTTGAACAAACAACTCAAGTTCAATGGCGACAAAGTGGAAGAAAGCGACATTCCCGCCGAATTTGCCGACAAAGCAGCCGAGTTGCGCAACGCGCTTGTGGAAGAGGCTGCGGCAGCCGATGATGCCTTGATGGAAAAATACTTTGAAAACGGCGACCTCTCGGCAGAAGACTTGAGCAAAGCACTCAAACTCGCCATCGCCAAACACGACCTCTACCCCATCCTTTGCACCAGCGCCAAGCAAAACATGGGCGTGGCGCGCCTACTGCAATTTGTGTGCGACAACGTTTGCGCCCCCAATGAAATGCCCGTGGCAAAGAAAACCGTGGCCGGCAAGGAACTGAAAAACGACAGCAACAACCCTCCCGTGGCTTTCGCTTGGAAGAATGCCACCGTGGCACAGTTGGGCGAGATTACCTACCTGCGCATCTTCGACGGATTTTTGACCGAAGCCATGGACCTAATCAACAGTTCCAACCAAAGCAAGGAACGTTTGAGCCAACTGCTTGTGTGCGCTGGCAAAAACCGCCAACGCATCGAGAAAGTGGAAGCAGGCGACATCATTTGCACCATTAAGCTGAAAGATGTAAAAACCAACCAAACGCTCACCAGTGCAAAGAACACCGGCGACGTAGTGACGCCTATAGCATTCCCTGCGCCCGTGTACACCGTAGCCGTGAAAGCCGCCAACAGCTCCGACGACGAGAAGGTGGGTGCCGCACTCAACGACTTGGTCAACACCGACCGCAGCCTCACACTGGAAAACAGCCGCGAACTGCGACAAATCATCCTCGGCTGCCAAGGCGAACTGCACCTCAATACTGTGAAATGGTTCTTCGAAAACCAATATAAACTGGACGTGAACTTCACCACCCCGAACGTGCCCTACCGCGAAACCATCACCAAGGCCAGCGAAGCCATGTACCGCCACAAGAAACAGACGGGCGGCAGCGGCCAGTTCGGCGAAGTGCACATGATGATTGAGCCCTATTTCGACGGCATGCCCAACCAAACCAAATACCCCATCCGCGACACGCAGGAATATCCGCTGGAATGGGGCGGCAAGTTGGTGTTCAACAACTGCATCGTAGGCGGATCCATCGATGCCCGTTTCATGCCCGCCATTCTGAAAGGCATCATGGAAAAGATGGAACAAGGCCCCCTCACCGGCAGCTATGCGCGCGACATCGTCGTGAACGTATACGACGGCAAGATGCACCCCGTGGACAGCAACGAGACCGCCTTTAAGGTGGCTGGACGCACCGCTTTCCGCGAGGCTTTCAAAAACGCCAACCCCAAAATCATGGAACCCATATACGATGTGGCGGTGACGGTTCCCACCGAAAACATGGGCAACGTGATGACAGACCTTCAGGGACGTCGCGCCATCGTCATGGGCATGGATGCCGAAGGCAAGTACACCACACTGAAAGCGCGTGTCCCCATCGCCGAAATGGCTCGCTACAGCACCTCGCTGAGCAGCCTCACCAGCGGACGTGGCACCTATAAGATGAAGTATGCCGAATACCAGCAAGTGCCTACAGACGTGCAGCAGGCCTTGCTTAAAGCCTACGAAGAATCGCAGAGCGAAGAGGAATAATTCCTCGCTTCCAAGCAATAGGAATCTTGGGAATCTTCGACTCCTAAGATTCCTATTACTATAAGAAAACGCTTGCACCCTAGCCTCGCAACCTATATTGTTTAACCCTATAATCCTCATCTATTATCATGGCACCCCAAGGACTGACCTTAAAACAGCAGCAGAAACTCACCCCCATGCAAGTCATGCTGATGCACATGCTGCAAATGCCCGTCTCTATGCTTGAGCAGGCGGTGAAGGAAGAGATGGAACGCAACCCCCTTTTAGAAGAAGAGGGTCACGACGAAACAGCCACACCCGACATAGACCACTATGAGGAAACTGCGGAAAACGATAGTGAAGAGGCTGCTGACAACCACGAACTGGACCTCGACGAGGCCTTTTCATCGGACGACGACTACGACTATCGCGAAAGGGAAGAATACGACCCCAACCAAGAGGACCGGCAACTCATCATCTCGGACGACATCTCCTTCCTCGACAGCCTGCAAAGCCAACTAGGGCTGAAGAACCTATCAGACAGACAACGTGCCATCACCGACGAACTAATTGGCAGCATAGACAACGCTGGCTACTTGAGCCGCTCTATAGATTTAATAGAAAACGACTTGGCTTTTAGGCACGGCATGGAGGTCACCAAAGAGGAAATGGAAGAGGCACTGCGTTTGGTACAAAGTCTCGACCCTGCCGGCGTGGGCGCACGCAACCTACAGGAGTGTCTGTCCATACAGTTGCACCGCCTGGACAAGCCTAACCCGGCGGAACAACTGGCCACCACAATAGTGGACCAACACTTCGACAACTTCTCTGAAAGGCATTACAACGCCCTGCAGCAAGCCCTCACGGTGGACGAACAGACGCTGGAAGAGGCCATCGCGGCCATCCGCCGCCTTAATCCCAAGCCTGGGTCCGACTTTGCGGACGCTTCGGCCACGGCAACGGGACTCACGGAACCCGACTTCATCGTAACCCGAAACGGAGGCACACTCTCTTTTATATTGGCGGAAAACAACATGCCCCGCCTGCGAGTAAGCAACTACTATCTCGACATGCTGAAAGAGATGGCCACGAACAAAAAACCAAGCCTTGAGGAGAAAGACACCCTCAAATTTCTCCGCACAAAAAGCGATTCGGCACAAATGTTTATTGGCGCCTTACAACAGCGCTACCACACACTCACCGTGACGATGGATGCCATCCTGAACTACCAATACAACTATTTCTTGAGCGGCGACCCCCTTCAACTAAAGCCCATGCGCCTAAAAGACATATCCGTGCGCACGGAACTGGACATTTCAACCATATCGCGCGTGGTGAACCAAAAATATGTGCAGACAGAGTTCGGCACGTTCCTGCTAAAGGAAATTTTCACAAGCGCCGTCAACAACAAGGCCGGCGAGGCGGTATCCTCGGATGTCATTCGCCAACACATACAGGAAGCCATTGAGGCAGAAAACAAGCGCGCTCCCTTAAGCGACGAAGCCCTGGTGAAGATGCTGCACGACAAGGGCATCGATGTGGCACGCCGCACAGTGGCAAAATACCGAAGCTTACTGGACATTCCCACGGCTCGCATGAGGAAAGGGCTAAAACGATGACACACAAATCATCTTCGCTACGAATGGCACACTGGGTGCAACGAGCAACGAAACAATTCCTGGACATCGTTTTGCACCCGTTAGCCATCTACACATTCCTCACCATCTACTCTTTTCCCCCCATGGCTCGATGGATTGGGCTGGTATTGGGATTTGTGGCTCCCGTAACCATCGGTCTTGTGATGCAAAAAACAAAGAAGATAAAATCCTATTGGAGCGCCAACAGCACGCACGACCGACGCTTGCTCATCTTGGTGAACCTCATCTTCTACACCTCGCTGCTCACTTTCTGCAACGGCATCGGCATACCACCCATCATCAAAGTAGTGCCGCTTATCACATTGGTGGTCTTGGTGGCAACATGGGTCCTTATTATTTTCCCATGGGGGGATGTGAACGGCCATTTTGTAGCACTCACAATGCTTATCACTTACCTTACCCTATTGACCTTCAAAATTGGGCTCAACCTTGCGCTGCCAGCCATAGCAGCCATCGTGCTTATGGGCATCAAGTCCTACCTTTGGATGGAAGAATCTAGCATGACCGTCCGCTCGCTTCTGATGAGCACCTTGCTGGGCCTGACAGTCACCATTTCTTGCTTTTTATTCCTTTAACGCACATGCAGAAACTACCTTTCTTTCTATTGCTGCTCACCTGTTCCTCCGTTCTTTCCCAAAACAATAACAACCTCCGCGATTCGCTGGTGCAGTGCCAAAGGCGCTGCCAAAAAATAAACCCCCTGACCGTAGACACCGCGCTGCGCGATGCCGACGAGGCTATCGACCTCTTCTACAATATGTCCAACCACACGCCTGCAAGCATGTGGTATGGCGACAACTTCTCCTCACACAAGGTGAAAACCCGCGTTTTCCCCGTGGACTCGCTGCCCGATGAGATTCACCTGAAACTGGTTCAAAATCCCGAGGACTTTTGCTTTCCCGCGAAAGGTTGCATCAATTCTCCCTATGGATGGCGATGGGGAAGAGCCCATCGCGGCGTAGACATCAACCTCAAGACTGGTGACCCCATTTATGCCGCCTTTGGGGGCGTGGTGCGAGTGGCATGCTCTATGGGAGGATATGGCAACGTAATCGTGGTGCGCCATTACAATGGCCTGGAAACGGTGTATGGTCATTTGAGCAAAATCAAGGTGAAGCCACGCCAAATCGTGAAGGCTGGCGACGTCATCGGCTTGGGAGGCAGCACCGGACACAGCACCGGGCCCCATCTGCATTTCGAAGTGCGCTTCCAATACGAAACCTTTGACCCCGAATGGATTCTCGACTTCAAGACCTATTCGCTCCGCACACGCCGCCTGCGGCTGGACAAGACTTATTTCGGCGTCACTTGCCCGCGTGGCAATAAGGCCGTGGCATACAAGGCCGATGCCAGTTACGTGAAAGAACGCCCCATAAAGAAACAAGAGGCCTACTATGTGGTGAAGCCATACGAGACCTGGGAAGACGTGGCCATACGCCACAGCACTTCCGTGGAGGAACTGAAAAAGTTAAACCCCGAGGTGCCCCGTATATACGAGGGGTTGAAAATAAGAGTAAGATAACACCTAATTTTAAAACGCATAAGGAACCCTGCACCATGGAGAAAAAAAACAACCTATCTGAATACAACTCCGCATCCATACCCAGCGCAAAAGAGATGCGCATTGGCATTGTTGTAGCCGAATGGAACCCCGAAATCACTGACGCTTTGTTGCACGGCGCAACGGAAACGCTGCTGCAGCATGGCATGAAGGCAGAGAATATGACTGTAACGCATGTACCAGGCAGCTATGAACTGACCGCCGGCGCCGCTTTTCAGCTGCGCCACCTTCACTTGGATGCCGTCATTTGCCTTGGCTGCGTGATACAAGGCGAAACGCGCCACTTCGAGTTTATTTGCCAAGCCGTCTCACAAGGGCTGACCCACTTGGCACTGCAAGAAAACAGGCCCGTCATTTTCGGCCTGCTTACCACCAACGACATGCAACAGGCCCGCGAACGCAGCGGCGGCAAGCATGGCAACAAGGGAGTGGAATGCGCCGTTACGGCCATCAAGATGGTTCAGGCACAACGCGATATTTTGGAACAAGGCAACAAACAAAAACGCTCATGAGAATAGTCTTTATGGGCACGCCCGACTTTGCGGTAGCATCCTTGGATGCCATCGTGAAAGCGGGTTTTGAGGTGGCAGGCGTGGTCACCGTACCCGACCGCCAAACAGGGCGTGGCCTAAAAATGACAGGCTCACCCGTTAAGCAATATGCCCTTGAACACCACCTGCTCTTATTGCAACCCGAGAAACTGCGCAATGAGCATTTTCTTGAGCAACTGCGGAACTTGAATGCTGATTTATTCGTTGTGGTAGCTTTCCGCATGCTGCCCGTTGCGGTGTGGTCCATGCCTCCGTTGGGAACTTTCAACCTGCATGCCTCCCTGCTGCCAAACTACCGTGGCGCTGCTCCTATAAACTGGGCTCTTATCAACGGAGAAACTGAAACGGGCGTCACCACCTTCCTCTTAAACGAACGCATAGACGAGGGCGAAATTTTGCTTCAAGAAAAGACCCCCATCGCCGACAACGACAACGCTGGCAGCCTGCACGACCGTCTTGCCACCATAGGCAGCAAGGTAGTGGTGAAAACCATTGAAGGACTGGCAAGCGGCCTTTTGAAACCCCAGGCACAACCACAGACGGCAAATCCCCTGCCCGCGCCAAAGATTTTCAAGGAGGACTGCGCTATCCACTGGGACTGGTCAGGGGAACGCATAGTGAATTTCGTGCGCGGACTCTCCCCCTACCCAGCCGCCACTATGCAGATGACCGACGCAAAAGGAAAGGAACATCAAATAAAAGTGTTCGACGTACGCTTCGAACCCTCCCCAAAAGTCAATAATGACGAGCCTTTTAGCATAAAAACTTTGCAAAATAAGCGGCTATTTTTCTCGGTTTCATCAGGTTTCATCGAGATTTTGAGCCTGCAACTCAATGGAAAAAAGCGAAATAACGCAGAAGAGTTCTTGCGCGGACACGATGTAATGAATTGGAATTTAATTATATAGAATACTTGGCTGAATATTTTGCGAAAAAATTGACTTTTTTTCCCGCCATAATGAAAAATTTGCGTACATTTGCAACGTAAAATTTCATTAATCCTTAAATTGTTTCAAACATGAACAAAAGTGAACTTATTGATGCCATCGCTAAAAACAGCGGTTTGACAAAGACGGATTCCCGCAAAGCCTACGAAGGTCTCGTAGATGCCATCAACGCCGGTCTGAAGAAAAAAGACCCCATCACACTGATTGGTTTTGGCACCTTCAGCACCGTCAAGAGAGAAGCGCGCACTGGCCGCAACCCCCGCACTGGCGAGAAAATCAAAATCGCAGCCAAGAAAGTTGTGAAATTCAAGCCCAGCAAGAATCTCGGGAAATAACCTTGAAATTGACGCACAATTTACAAAAGTTCCTTTTCCTTTGGCGGAAAAGGGCTTTTTTTTTCTGCTCCCAAAGTGCAATCCTTGCCTTTCTGAGCTGAAAATAGAATGGCCTTGATAACGGGTCTGTAGAACATGCCTGCGAGCGCAACCCAATCCACAAGTGCCTTGCAACAAGCCTACAACGCCGAACAGTGGAACTTGAACTCCGCTAAAAAACGTTTCTTCCGTCGCCTACAGGCATGGATTATTCAAAGAAAAACGGAACAAGAGCGAAACAACCCCGTCACAACCAGCCAAAGCTCCGATGTCAGCCACCCTGCAATGAAAAACGGCCAGTTTTGCCACCACTTCACTAACTGGTGAACCCTCCCACGCCAACATGAAACAAAGTTGCTCATGATGAGAGCACATGCCCAACCTTCGTTTTCGAGAAAGGTTTCGTTAACAGCAAAGTTGCCCCCGACGCCAAGCAGCAATCATCCTCGTTATTTTTTCTCCATTTCGCCGTCAACACAGCGGCGGCTCGTATGGCATATTTTTTTTACTTTGTAACAAATGTTACCCACCACTATGCTATTAGATTGTATCTTTGCAGAATAAAAAAGCAGGATATGGAACCGGAAAAAACAATGTATATTCCTAACGCTGTTGACTATGTGGCTAACAGCGCATCGGGCAGCATGTTCACAAAAAAACGATGCTTGCCACTGTCCGATTTCGCTCAAAGCCAGCATACGTCTTTCCGGATTTTAGGCCTATGGAGAAACTCGCTTCCCCGCGTCCTGTGGCAAGAGAAGTTGCTTGGCCAAAAAAGTTTCACAACGTAAAATCAACATACCGCTTATCCCAACACTGAAAAAAGCGTGGCGGTAAACCTCTCCTTACCCGACAATATTGATATAATGAATACATTGGATATCAAAAACATGTCTCTTTTTGCCTCCTGCAACGAGGCCGACTTAAAGTTGTTGCTGCAAGCCCCCCACAAACTGAACGTCTATCGCAAGGGACAGGTGGTCATTGAGCGCGGCACCCCCTGCTTGTCGCTAATGGTGCTCTTGAGCGGCAAAGCCGAAAGTCGCCTTGGAGGAGACGAGGGGCGAGAAGTGATAGTGGAGAGCTTCAGGGCGCCACGGCTGCTGGCCCCTATTTTTCTCTTTGCGCAGGACAACACGATGCCTGTTGAGGTACGGGCCGACGATGGGACGGAAGTGCTTTTCATCAATCGCGAGGCGTTTTTTGAATTCATGCGCGCTCATCCCAGCGTGTTGCGAGCATTCCTCGGCATGATATCGGAACGCGGACGCTTCTTGAGCGACAAAGTGCGCAGCTTTGCCACCAAAAACCTGCAAAGCCGAATATCTGAATATTTGGAGATCCACGGCGGCATTAGTTCCGTAGCCATGGCAGCGGAGCATTTGGGCGTAAAGCGCCCGTCACTGAGCAGAGTGCTGGCTAAAATGCTGGCCGAAGGTTCCATCAAAAAAGACAATAGTAAACGCTACATATTAATCAAAAAATAAGTATATGGACGAAAAAATGTTTTGTTTCCAGTGTCAGGAAACCGCCGGTGGTACCGGTTGCAAAATCTCTGGCGTATGCGGGAAAACACCCGAGGTGGCACACGCACAAGACTTGCTGATTTTCTCACTGAAAGGACTGGGAGTCATCGCGAACCGCGTGCAATGCGATAACGAGGGCCACTACTGTGAATACCGCCGGCATGTCCACGCGTTCGTAAACGATGCCCTTTTCTGCACCATCACAAACGCCAATTTTGACATGGAGAGCATCTACGCACGCGTGGACCAAGCCATCGAAATGCGCGACCAATGGAAAGAACGCGCCAAAGGCAAAGGCGTTGAACTGCCTGCAATGGACGAGTTGGACTGGCATGTCTCTCGCAAAGACTACGACACGAAAGCCCTACAAGTGGGAGTGTTGAGCGAAGGAAACGAAGACATACGCTCCTTAAAGCAACTGGTTACCTATGGTCTCAAAGGCATGGCGGCCTATTTGGAACACGCCGCACGACTTGGCATGGTGGACGATGACATCAATGAATACATCCTGCACGCCCTTGGCGAACTGGTTACCTGCAACGATGCCAACGCCCTTACAGACTTGGTGCTCAAAACAGGCGAATGGGGCGTGAAAGCCATGGCCCTGCTTGACAAGGCCAATACCACGGCATTTGGCAACCCAGAGGTGTCGGAAGTGAATATAGGCGTCGGAACACGTCCCGGCATCCTTATCAGCGGACACGACCTGAACGACTTGGAACAACTGCTCGAACAAAGCAAGGATGCAGGTATTGATATCTACACCCACAGCGAAATGTTGCCCGCACACTACTACCCTCGCTTGAAACGCTATGCGCATCTTAAAGGTAACTATGGCAACGCTTGGTGGCGCCAACGCGAAGAGTTTGCTTCCTTCAACGGCCCCGTGCTGTTCACCACCAACTGTATCGTGCCCCCCATGAACGGGGCGGAATACAAAAACCGAATGTTCACCACCAACAGCGCCGGCTTCCCTGGATGCAAACACATTCAAGCAGACGCCAACGGCAAAAAGGACTTCAGCGAAATCATCGAATTGGCAAAACGATGCGAAGCCCCTCAACAAATAGAAACTGG
>JAXFQM010000135.1:0-3292 GCA_034178965.1 Bacteroidales bacterium
GATGACTACGACAAACTTTACAATGCAGCTCTAAACCAAGCAAAAAACGACAAGGTGATGAGTTGGGCTGCCAAGCAAATAGAGAACACCTATATTAAAATTGCAGACGAATACAAGGAATGTGATTTTAAACTAAACTGGCAAAAAAAATGAGCGACAAGGAAACGTTAGACAGTTTGGTGGAACGATACAAGGTACTTAAGAAAGAAATTGGCAAGGTTATCGTGGGGCAAGATGAGGTGGTTAATAGTTTGTTAATTACAGTCTTTACTGGTGGCCACTGCTTGTTGGAAGGTGTGCCCGGGTTGGCCAAGACACTAATGGTGAATACGTTGTCGCATGTATTGGGACTTTCGTTTAACCGCATACAATTCACTCCAGACTTGATGCCGAGCGATATCACGGGTAATGAGATACTGGACGAAAATCGTACATTTCGTTTCGTGAAAGGACCTGTCTTTGCCAATATTATCCTTGCCGACGAAATAAACCGCACTCCGCCCAAGACACAGGCGGCCTTGTTGGAAGCGATGCAAGAAAAAAGTGTGACGGTGAACGGCACTACTTATCCGTTAAACCCGCCTTTTTTTGTACTTGCCACACAAAACCCCATTGAACAAGAGGGTACTTATCCGCTTCCCGAGGCGCAGTTGGACCGCTTTATGATGAATGTGAAATTGGAATATCCCACCTTTAAGGAGGAGATGGATATTGTGAAAAACACTATGGTGGATAGCGATGAAGCGGTGCAGATAGTTTTGACGGGCGACGAAATAATGCAGTACCAGCATGCCATTCGCAAAATGCCTGTGCCAGACAATGTAATTGCTTATGCCGTGAGGTTGGTGTCTTCGAGCAGGGTAAATCAAGGTGCAAGCGCGGAAAAGAAGAATGCTTCATATAGCGAGCGGTATATTTCTTGGGGAGCGGGACCGCGTGCATCGCAGTACCTTATCATGGGCGCAAGGACACACGCTGCACTTAACGGTAAATATTCACCTGATATTGAAGACGTATGTGCCATGGCTCCCGAAGTGTTGAGACATCGTATTGTCCGTAACTATTACGCCGAGGCAGAGGGCGTTACTACCGATGCTATCATCAATCAGTTGATTGAAAATTGTCAGAAATGAGAAAGAAACTCCGCTGGCTTATGAGAAAGACGATATTTACGCTGCTTTTTACATGTATTGTGTTGAGTGCGTCGGCTCAAACGGGCATCTACTTGCCAAGCGCGACTCACAAAAAACAAAGTGCATCATCGCGCAAGGAGCAAAAAGTCAGGATCGAAAATCCTTCGATGTTCAGCCTGTTAGTGCAATTCATAGGCAGCGAAGATACCTATCGCACTTCCGACCTTGACATCCTTGATTCGGTGTATGGTATGGCCTTTTCTCGTGCAAATCCCAATATCTATACCATGACCATAGAAGGCTATGGAGATAGCAATGTGAGTTTAACGCAAGCTCGCGTCCAAAATGTATTCAGCTACTTTGCCATGCGTTCCCATGCGCAATTCCCAATACGTTATGCAATTAACCCCATCCGCAGCAGTTGTCACGGGGACACGACAGAAACCATTCGTTTTGAGGTACCAGTGGATAGAAAGTACTATGACTGCTCGCAGTTGCCAGAAAGCCGGAAATCGTTGGATGGACAAGTACATTTGGAAAACTGCGTTCTTGTGACTTTCAAGAACGACCCAGACGCCTGCTTGGGCGCGTCGCGTGGATGCTACGTCCCAGCCGAGGATAGCACGATTAGGGGATACTATGCGTCAGTGTTTATGCCGAGGGGTGCTCTGTATAGCGTGGAACAGACATTGGACACTTGTCCGCATGCCAACTTTTGGATAGAAGAGCATTTGGATCCCCGAGAGGTGGTGGAGCGTTATTTCTTGGTTCCACATCCCAAGCAATTAATCATACAAGTGGGATATGTGGTGCTACACAGCAACATGTTGCGGAAATATGGCGAATGCGAACAAATGCTTCCCGATAGCATATTTGTCCGTTTCCCCGTGACGCAGGAAATGATAGATAATGGCATACGCATCTATGGTAAGAAATATAGCGAAAAAGGAGTGGTGTTTAAGTCGCTAACCACGAAGAAAGTCAAAGGCAAGGCTACACTTGGTGTCCAATGCCATATTGATGCAACGCAACTGGATACTATTTTCTTGGCAAAGAGAATACAGCCCAATGAGTTAAAGGATTATTTCTATGAGGTGGAAACAGATATCGAGGAGAGTGTATTCACGGTGGACGGCAAACACTACAAAGCATTCAGTCTTGATAAACACGGTGATTATGTGTACAAGAAAAACTTTCGCACCCTGCTTCGCATAACCGAAAACAACAGCCAAGAGGATGAAAAAATGGAACAGGAAACAGACCGACGTTACAAGGAAGATGAGGAAATCCAAGACGAAGAATGATTGAGACAAAAACCGATACGGTAGCAATAAAGGCTCCGAAAGGATTTGTCAACCGAAGAAAGGCTCCGATTTAGGCAAAGAAACAACAAGGTCCAATAGATGATAGAAAAAACTACGAAAAGAGTCCAATGTTAGGCAATGAACAGAACAGCATAAACACATGGCATATTTACAAACGGACGTAACAAAGGTTACAACGCATGTGCTTCAAAAAATGAAGCGTGAAGGTGAGAAGATATCTATGATTACTTGCTATGACTATAGCATGGGGTGCCTTTTGCAACAGACAAAGATAGATGTTGTTCTTGTTGGTGATAGCGCAGCCAATACAATGCAAGGTTATGTAACAACCCTACCCATAACATTGGATGAGATGATCATTTACGCAGCATCGGTGGTGCGCGCAGTAAAAAGGGCCCTCGTTGTGGTCGACATGCCTTTCGGGAGTTATCAAGGCAATAGCAAGCAAGCATTGGCCAGCGCAATACGCATCATGAAAGAGACAGGCGTCGACGCAGTGAAACTGGAAGGTGGAGAAGAGGTGTTGGAAAGCATACAGCGAATACTTACGGCGGGTATCCCCGTTATGGGGCATTTGGGTCTCACGCCACAGAGCATCAATAAATTCGGCACATATGCCGTCCGCGCTACTGACGAGGAAGAGGCGGAGCGTGTCCTTAAGGATGCTCTTGTTTTGGAAAAGGCAGGCTGTTTCAGCATAGTTTTGGAAAAGATACCGGCCTTGTTGGCCAAGCGCATAGCAAGAGAGGTAAAGGTGCCCATCATAGGCATTGGCGCAGGAGGTGGAGTGGATGGTCAAGTGCTCGTGTTACAAGATATGCTGGGCATCACGCA
>JAXFQM010000005.1:0-9460 GCA_034178965.1 Bacteroidales bacterium
TGTCTTTCGGCACACGCACCACCATCAATTGCCCTATCTTTTCCTCCAAACTCATTCCCTCGGCGATGGAGTCCGCCCATTGCCGCGCCGCCTCCGTGCGCATTTCCTGCGCTGTGACGCAAAAAGCCGACAAGGCTAGGAGTATGGTTAGTATGCAACCTTTTGCCTTCATGCTTGTTGTGTAAGTAATTGGTTTATGTGTTTCACCTGTCGCCTCAATAGGCTTCCCTCATAGTTGAGTATTACATAGTCCGCCCTATCCATCTTTTCTTCCGCTGGCAGTTGGTTTCTCATCCTGTCGAGCAGCGCTTCACGGGCCACATGGTCGCGCAATTCTAAACGGCGCAAACGCTCCTCTTGTTCAAGGTATACGCATATCACCTTATCTATTTCCGCATCTAGTCCATACTCATACAATATGGCGCTTTCGATGATGACGTACGGTTTTGTTTGCTGCAAGGCCCAGTCCCGAAACTCCTTCATCACGCGCGGATGCACAAGAGCATTGAGCGCAAGCAGTTTCTCGTGGTCATTGAACACAATGTTTGCTATGGCTCTCTTGTCGGCCTTACCGTTCGGAGACAAAGCCTTGTTTCCGAACAGCACGCGCAACTGCGACAAAAAAAACGCGTCGTCAAAATACTTCGCGGCCTGTTCGTCGGCCACAAAACAAGGCACGTCCAATTGCTGGAACATATGCGCCACCGTCGTTTTGCCGCATCCAATGCCGCCCGTAAGTCCCACCAGCAGTGGTTTTCTTTGCTCGTCACCATTTGCAAGAGTGGCCGCGTCATAAGTTCCGCGGCCAAAAGCGTCCGTTGTTGGCATTTCGGGATTAACAATCATCTTGGTGTCTCCTTATTTAAAAATGACGGCATGCACATATTGGGGTTCTATTTTCTTTATGTGTGCAAATCGCGGAAACGTCTTCATTTCCACAGCGATGCGTCCATCTTTCGCAGTTGCATCGTATTGCGCCACCGCGTGCAAATTCTGCAGCCCCGCGTCGTTGTACCTCTTTTCTGGCACAGAGAGCGTCACTCTCACCATTTCGGGATACATGCGCATTTGCATCGTGCTGTCAGGCATCCCTGTCAGCAGCACGGGCAATTGGAGGGTGCGCTCCACGTAATGTTCCACAGGGATGAAGAGATCCAACGTGGTGGTCGATGCCTTCACGTCGCCATACCGATGCCACTTCGAAGTGTCGAGGTCAATGCTGTGGTGCGCGCTTTTGCTAAGGTTTGCTAGAATGGTTGGCGTGGTGCTCACCTCGTCAATTCTTTCCAGCGTCTCGGGCGTGCCATACAGCCACACCGTATCAGGGCTCACCACCGCGTTGCCATACACACCGTAATGCTGCATGAAAGTGTATTCCACTCCCTTCAGTACCGGCACATAGGCTTTCTTGTTTCGTTCCGCAAAGGAGATAAACAACGAGTCCTTGTTAGGGGTTATCGCCCTAATGCCTGACAACCCCTTTTGGTTAATATATGTGTTCAACACGTCACGTGCATTAATACCCACCGTGAAACGCGTGCCTTTTTGCTGTGCCGCGGCAGCCAAAATGTCTATGGCCACCGTGTCGTCTTGCTGGGGGCGCATGCTTTGCCCCAGTGCCACAAAGCCGTTGGTGCGTTGCGTAACGCGCAACTCGTCGTCGCAATAGGTGACGGCGTATCGCACCCTGTCCACCCCCCTCCACGCTATCTGGTATACCACAGGATAGTCTTTCACCTCATTCATCGCCATCCCCAGCCACAGCACTATGGTGCAGCCTAATATGACGACGAAAGGTCGCCAAACGCGCCAACGACCGTTACTCATCCTTATGGAGAGTGGCTACTTCTTCGCTTCCTTACTGTCCGTAGCGGTAGGTTCTGGAGCCGGCGTCACCATATTTTTTTCCACGGTAACCACGGTGCCGTTGGCTATGTCCACATCCACGGTGGTGTCACCCACTTCATGCACTTTGCCGTAAATACCACCGCTAAAAACGACACGGTCTCCCTTCTTCATGTTCTTGCGGAACTCTGCTTCTTTTTTGGCTTGTTTGCGTTGACTGCCACCCATGAGCCACATGAAAAGAAGCATCACAACGAGTATGAGCAACAGGCTGCCGCCCATTCCGCCCTGGCCTTTAGCTTGTAGAAGAATAAAATCAATCATAGTCTTTTCAATATTGTATTAATAACATGTATTACTTTATTTCCGCCCTTATTTTTAATTTGGTCCTGGAGGGTTGAGCGTTGCTCATGACAGTCACCTCCTGGAACTGCTGTCCACGCCGTCCCTCGCTGCTGAAACTCACAGTGATGTAATCGCTTTGTCCTGGGGCTATGCGCTCCTTGGGATAACTTGCCACCGTGCAACCGCAAGTGGCGTTGCATCCGCTAATCACAAGGTCTGCATTGCCTGTGTTCGTGAACTTAAAACTATAACTTATGTTTTCGCCCACGGTAAGGCGACCAAAGTCGTGTAAATCCTCATCGAAGGTGATGATGGGCATCTTCTCGGACGTATTATACCCTTGGGCGCTTTGCGGGTTGTGCACAATGTCGGTGTCTACCGCCTCCTCCTGCTTATGTCCGCAGGAAAGCAGCACCGCCGCAGCCACCATTACCATGGGAAATACCTTTTTCATAAAATTAGCGTAATGATTATTTCGTTATCATTCCATCGTGACGCATGTCCTCCAAAATCTTGTTGAGGATGCCATTCACAAACATTTTGCTTTTGCTGTCTGGCGCGCTGTATTCCTTCGCCAACTCAACATACTCATCCAACGTCACGGAGTCGGGTATGGATGGGCATGTTTTCAGTTCGGTAATGGCCATGTTCAAGATGACAATGTCGAGCATGGGGATGCGCTCCAGTTCCCATTTGTCCAATCGCCTACGAATCAGTGGCTCATTGTCGGTCATACTGTCCAATGTATTGACCACCAACTTCTTGGCGAAATCAAAGGCCTCCATGTCCTTTTGGTTCTCCGGGTCGTTCATCAAGGGAAAATGGCTGCTCACGTCAAAGGTGGCATCCAGTTCCTTCAGCATCATGAAATTGTACTGAGCAATTTGGTCGTAGTCGTCTTCCCATAGCAAATCTTTGTCCAACAAGGCCTGCTTCAAGGCCTCGTCGTTCACCAAGGCTCTAAACAGTTCCAATGCCAACTGCTTGTCGACCTCATAGTTGCTTTCCTCGGCCTTGACGTAGGATTTATACAGGTCGGTGGCGCGAAAGCGTATGTAGAAACGCCGGAACTCCGAAACATGCAGGTTCCAGTTTATCTTAAGGCGTTTTTGGTGCTTTACCAACTCTTCGTTGCTGCTCAGTTGTGCGATGAAAGCGTTGTTTACCAAGCGTTGCGAGGGGTCACGGTCTTCTTCGCTGGGATTAAATTTGCGCTGTACGTCTTCATTCACGCGGCTGGCTATGTATGCCGTTTCGTCCAAAAGGGCAACTTGGTAGATGCCAAGGTCATTCAGGTGGTTCATGCGCTTTGTGAATAGTTGCATTGCGCGCTGCGGGTTCGCTTCCTCCGATACGATATGTCCGAAGAGTGCCTGCATGGCCTTAGCCCTAAGAAAATGTCTGCTTAACATGTGGATATGTGGTTTATAGCACGATATTTACAATTCTCTTTGGCACAAATATTACCTTCTTGGGTTGTTTGCCTCCGAGCCAGCGCGCCGTGTCGGAATGCCGCATAACAGCCGCTACAGCCTCATCCTGGCCTATGTCGATGGGCAGCGACAGGGTGAAGCGCATCTTGCCATTGAAACTAACGGGATAGGTATAGGCCTCCTCCACAAGGTACTTTTCGTCGTAGGAAGGCCATGGTTCGGCGGTCACACTGTCTTGGTGTCCCGCTTTGTGCCACAATTCCTCGGCGACGTGAGGGGCGAAGGGGGCTATGAGAGCCAGCAGCGGCTCCAAAATGGCGCGCTTGTGGCACTTTAGACTGCCTAGTTCGCTCACGCATATCATGAAAGTGGAGACAGCCGTATTGAACGAAAAACGCTCTATGTCGTCGGTAATTTTTTTGATGGTTTGGTGCAGCAACTTCAGTTCTGGCACGGTGGGTTCCTCCTCGTCTAAACTTTGCGTATCGTCGCAATAGCACCTCCATAACTTCTTCATGAAGCGGCTCACGCCCTCAATGCCGTTGGTATCCCACGGTTTGGCCTGTTCCACGGGCCCGAGGAACATTTCGTAAAGACGCAGCGTATCTGCGCCATAGCGCGCCACCAGGTCATCGGGGTTCTGCACGTTGAACATGCTTTTGCTCATCTTCTCTATCTCCCACCCACATATATACTTGCCATCTTCCAACTCAAAACGGGCCTCCTTAAATTCGGGCCGCCAAGCCTTAAAGCGTTCAATGTCCAATAGGTCGTTGTTCACAATGTTGATGTCCACGTGTATGGGTGACACCTCGTCCATACTCTTCACCCGTCCCTTCGAAATGAAGAGACCTGGGTCCCGTTTGCTTCTGTACACGAAGTTGCTGCGGCCCTGTATCATGCCTTGGTTTACCAACTTTTGGAACGGTTCTTGCTTCACCGCCAAACCTATGTCGAATAGAAATTTGTTCCAAAAGCGCGCATAGATAAGGTGCCCCGTTCCATGCTCGGCACCCCCCACGTAAAGGTCCACGTTTTGCCAATAGTTCACTGCCTCCTTCGAGAAATAGGCCTCGTCATTGTGGGGGTCCATGTAGCGCAGGTAATACCCGCTGCTACCCGCAAAGCCTGGCATGGTGCTCAATTCCAGTGGAAACACAGTCTTGTTGTCTATTCGGCTTTTATCCACCACTTTTTGACTACTTGTGTCCCAAGCCCAGCGTTGCGCGTGCCCTAATGGCGGTTCGCCAGAGACGGTGGGTTTGTATTCCTTTATCTCGGGAAGTTCCAGCGGCAGCGCGCTTTCAGGCAACGCGCAAGGGATGGCCTGTCCGCCCACGGTCTTATAGTATACTGGGAATGGCTCGCCCCAATAGCGTTGGCGGCTGAAAATGGCGTCGCGCAGGCGGTAGTTCACCCGCCTCTTGCCAATTCCCATTTCGTCCAATTTATCCAGCACGGCCTTCACCGCATCCTTAACTTTCATGCCCGTGATGAAGCCGCTGTTCACACAAACTCCGTTCTTGCTGTCCTTGCATTCCTGCCACGTGGCAGGGTCGTCCAATTGGTCGGAGTTTTCGCCCGCTGGCACCACCACCTGGCGCACAGGCAGGCCAAAGTGGCGTGCAAAGGCAAAATCGCGGCTGTCGTGCGCCGGCACAGCCATGATGGCTCCCGTGCCGTATCCCGCCAATACGTATTCGCTAACCCAAATGGGTATTTCTTCCTTTGTGAGGGGGTTCACGGCATAGGAGCCGGTAAACACGCCGCTCACCTTCTTCACCTCGCTTTGCCGCTCGCGCTCGCTGCGGTTGATGGCCCACTGCACATATTCCTCCACCTCCTTGCGGCGTTCGGGAGTGGTGAGTTGCTTTATCATGCCATGTTCGGGGCAGAGCACCATGAATGTGACGCCGAAGATGGTGTCGGGCCGCGTAGTGAATATTTCGAAATCACCCTTGCCGTCTTTCAAGGGAAAGAGCACGCTGGCACCTTCGCTGCGTCCTATCCAGTTGCGTTGTATCTCCTTTAGGCTCTCGCTCCAATCCACCTCCTCCAACCCGTCTGCCAGGCGCTGCGCGTAGGCAGTGATGCGTAGGCTCCATTGTCTCATTAACTTGCGTTCCACAGGGAAGCCGCCACGCTCGCTCAAACCATTGACCACCTCGTCGTTGGCCAGCACTGTGCCCAATCCGGCACACCAATTCACCGGTATGTCGGCCAAATAGGCCAAGCGGTAATTCATCAGCACCTCGCTGCGCTTTGCCTCATCATAGGCATTCCACTCGTCGGCGCTGAAACTCAACGGCTCACTTTGCGCCAAATCAAGTCCTTCCGTGCCTTGTAGGCTAAAGACATACTCCAGTTCGCTGATGGGACGGGCCTGCTGGGCCTGGTTGCAATAGTAACTGTTGAAAAGTTGCAGAAAAGTCCATTGCGTCCACTTGTAGTACTGTGGGTCGCTGGTGCGCACCTCGCGGTCCCAGTCGAAACTGAAGCCCAGTTTGTCCAACTGTTCGCGATAGCGGACTATGTTGCGCTCCGTGGTGATGGCGGGATGTTGACCTGTTTGGATGGCATATTGCTCCGCCGGCAACCCATAGGCATCGAAACCCATGGGGTGCAGCACGTTGAAGCCGCGCTGGCGTTTATAGCGCGCGTAGATGTCGCTGGCGATGTAGCCCAGCGGATGCCCCACATGCAAACCCGCCCCTGAGGGATAGGGAAACATGTCCAACACATAATAGTGGGGCCGTTCACCGCCATTCTCCACATGGTAAGTTCGCTGCTCTTTCCAATATTTTTGCCACCTGGGCTCTATCTCATTAAAGTTATACTCCATTTTCAAACAAGGCATTAGCATTTTCATTCTCTTGGAACAAGAATTTGCAAAATTACGTTTTTTTTTCTTCATGGTAGAAAAAATCGCACTTGTCTCGTGTTGCGCTTGGTATTTCCTGTCCACGGCGCCTTGCAGGCACCATGGCAGCACCGTGGCTACACCGTGGCTGCACTTTTCCGCCGCCGCAGTGCTATCAAGGTGCCTGCATCGCGTCTCCCCGTTGCCTCGGCATTCGTGCCTGCTGAGACAACGGGACTTTCCCTGCGGCCTCACTCCGCTTTTTTCACCACAAGGTTTTGGTTTTCATAGCCTACTACATAAATGGGCGTACCCTTGTCAATGTAGGCCACGAGGGCCACGGCATCATAAATCTTGCCGCCAATGTCCACTTTGCCCGCAGGGCGCAGAATGGTGGCGGCGGTACCCTGCTGCCCCTTTAGGTCCGCCATGGACGTCTCCGCCACGGTGTAACCCTGATTGGTGTCCTGCACCTCGTGGAGGGCAAGGCCGCCCAAGGCCTTGCTTTCAAAGAATTTCTTTCCCAGCCAGATGGACAGCGGCAAAGCCACCATGACGGCCATGATGACGATGACAAAGCGCTCGCCAATGACCAGCGTGGGGACATGGCTGAAATCGAAACCCACATTATCCACCATGCTGAGGGTAAGACCGGCCACCATGAGGATGATGCCGCTCACGCCGCTCACACCAAAGCCCGGGAAGAAGAACAGTTCCAATACCAATAGCACCAAGCCTACGAAGAAGACGGCTATTTCCCAATGATCTGCAAGGCCTTCCAAATACAGCGGCGCAAAATAGAGTGCAGCGGCAAGGAGGGCCAACAGCAAGGGAAAACCTATGCCTGGCGACTGGAGTTCGAAGTATATGCCGCCTATGATGCACATGATGAGCAAGCCGCTGACGAAGGGCGACACAAGGAAGCCAATGAATTTCTGGATGGCTGTGTAGCGTTGCTCGCGTACAACATATTGCTTCACGCCGGCATGTTTCAGCAACTCCTGCAGGCTCCCCACCTGCGCTTCGCAATAGCCGTGCGTTATGGCTTCGGCGGTGGTAAAGGTAAGCACCTTGCCGCTGTCCACGATGCCTGGCACACGCACGTCGGGGTCCACCATGGCCTCGGCAATGTCGGGACGGCGGCCATTTGCCTCGGCGGTGGCGCGCATCATGGAGCGCATATAACTCTGGTATTTGTCGGGTTGCACCTCGCCGGTACCGTTCACCACGGTGGCAGCGCCTATGCTGCTGCCGCTGTGCATGTAGATGCTGTCGCACGCAATGGCGATAAGAGCACCGGCGCTGGCCGCGTTGTTATCCACAAATGCCCACACCGGCACCTTGCTCTGAAGGAAGGCGGTGCGTATCTTGTCCGCATCGTTCAACGTGCCGCCAAAAGTGTTGAGGTGCACCACAACAATGTCGGCCTTTATCTTTTCAGCCTCCTCCATGGCATTTTCCACACGCAGGGAGGCGGGAGGAGCTATCTCCTCATCTATGTGAAAGTAATACACCGTCTTCGTTCTTTCCTGCGCAGGCAGGCAATGGGAAAGGCACAGAAGTGCCGCAAGCAGGTACAACGTCTTTTTCATGCAACCGATGTTTATTTTTAGGGGGTGTTCTTTAAACATAATTTACTTTTTTCCTCCAAATGGTATAGTACTCCCGTTAGACCCATCGCCGGACTTATTGTTTGTGTGACGAACTCCATGACTTCAGGCGGGTTCTGACAAAATTCACTTAATGGCTTTCAAAATGAGGCCTGCTATAGCCAGCAACCGAAATGAAACTAACCCAATCACCATCAGTCAGCCTTGATATTTTCAGACTGCAAAATTACGCATTTTTCTTCATATAACCATCATTTTATTTGTTAATTCAAAGCAGTATAGGTTATATGCAGTTGATAATTAATTAATTATTTAAGCAATAATATTTTGGCTCATTCAGTTTCCCTTCAGCATGATAATGATGAATTTGAACTCATCCGCACATGTTGTAAAATAGATTTGTCAGGGCAATGTATGACTTCACCCTGACCACTTCAACTCCTCTTACCACCCACCCACCCACGCATCGCCTGCTCCATAATGGCCCGGAACTTTATGCCGACAGTGCCTATGTGGGTCGGGGTGACATCCACGTGTCATACAACTTCATAGGACATATCTGCGAGAAAGGCTGCCGAGACCACCCCATGACTGACGAGCAGAAAGAGTCTGACTGGGTGAAGTCGAAGATCCGCAGCAGGGTGGAGCATGTGTTTGGCTTTATGGAAGGCGCTATGCATGGACTGACAGCGAGGTCTGTGGGTTTTGCAAGAGCCTGCAAGAACATTTTTTTAACATGGCTGGCTTACAATCCATTACGAGTGAAACGAATTGTACCACTGGGCATAAACTAACAAGGAAACCCTGCAAGGATTGTTAATAAAACATAAATAATATATTTTTTTACAGAGTATTATAAAAAAATGCGTAACTTTGCAAAATCAAATTTGGGCAAAGCGGCTAGGGTAGGTTCTCCGTCGCGCTCAAAAAAACTTCATTGTATTAGAATCTACCAAAAAAGTAAATAAGTTCAAAAAGATGAAAAAAAATTAAAAAATGTGTAACTTTGCAAAATCAAATTTGGGCAAAGCGGTTGAGGCAGGTTCTCCGTCGCGCTCGAAAAATCTTCATTGAATTAGAACCTGCCAAAAAGTAAATTAAGTTCAAAAAGATGAAAAAAAACTTTTCGCGACCATTATGGTCGCCGCAATCGCTGGCATCTGCGTCATTACCAGCTGCTCAAAAGAAGAAAGTAAGTCAAAAGATGTCATGAGGAACAAAATCTTGTCAAGTAATGATCTCTGCGACTCAATTTCAAACGAGATAGCAAAACATCACAATATCTATCTTGAAGATTTTATCGCAAAAAATCTCGACAATTTGAGTGCCTTGAATCAGAATCTTGCTGATTTTTTATACAATGATAT
>JAXFQM010000221.1:0-1221 GCA_034178965.1 Bacteroidales bacterium
GGTGAGCATATCGATGCTCATGTGTGGCCTCCGGTTATTGTAGAAGTTCACAGCCTTGGATACGGCCTTCCGTACCTCTTCGATATTACAAAAGACCTTCCCTTTCAGGAGTTCGTTCTTCATTGTGTTGTTGACTCTCTCGGCCTGGGCGTTGTCTTTGGGGTCACCGCTCTCGGTCATGCTGATGCGGATTCCGTTCCCTTTGAGCAGAGCCACATACTCCCGGCTAGCATACTGGCAGCCTCGGTCGGTATGATGTATGAGGTCCGAAGGACACTTCCCGTCAAAATGTCCGAGCGCAGACTTCAATGCTTCGACTGGATATCGGGTCTCCAGCGTCGCTCCCACGCTCCATCCACAGATCTCTTCCGTATAGGAATCGAGTATCATCGACAGAAAGCAGAATCGGTATTCGTAGTCGCTTATCCATATGGGTATGTAGGTTATGTCGCCCACCCAGACTTGGTTCGGGCGTGTGGGGATTATCTGTTTGATCAGGTTGGGGTAGGTCGGAAGTCCGTGGGTTGAATCCGTCGTCCGGGGTGCCCGCATCTTCTTTCTTAGCTTGAGGTTCTGTGCATCAAGTATATCCATGAAACGATCCCTTCCGATGACCTGCCCAAAATCCTTCTGGTACATATGCCACAGCTTCACTCCTCCGATACCGGGATCTTACTCCCGGATCTCCTTGACGTACTGACATACTAGATCCGTCTGGGCCAATTTCCTCATCAATGAATCTTCGTTCGTCTTGTAGTAAGCCTGCTTTGTCTTGCCAAGCAGTCCGCAGAGGATTCCTACTCGATGAGCCTTCTTGTCCTCTGCATGCAGGGTGTTTACCGCCTGGCGCCAGCTTTTTTTGTGATCGAGATGTTGAGTTCCCGCTCCGTTATCTCTATCATCCTGGCATAAAGTTTTGATCGCAGCTGCTCGTCTTCCAGCTGGCGTTTCAGCTGCTTGATCTCGTCTTTGAACTTCTCGATGTCTTCCTTGTCTGTTTCTACCAGATGTGGTTTGTCTACCGTGTTGGTTTTGTGTTTCATAGATAGATTCGAAATACTGTTTTCGTTTGCAAAGATACGAATCCATCTGCGAATAGTTTCATCCGAAACCTTTGTTTTTTGAAAAATTGTTCGAGTGGAGCATCCGGCAAGGTACATTTCGATCACCTGATTGTAGTACATCTCAATCTTCTTTGTGTGATACTTAAACATGTTAACT
>JAXFQM010000031.1:0-7161 GCA_034178965.1 Bacteroidales bacterium
CAATGCGGTTAAGATCGGTGATGGTGGGCACGTGCAACAACTCCACCCATTTATGATGCTCTTGATAAACTTGGTACAGTTTTGGCGTTTCTCGGAAAAGGGCCAGCTTGTCGGGCGTGTGTTGGTCTGGGAAACAGAGCAGGTAGCCCTCCTCGAACAAGCGCAAGTCCCAAGTGGTTAGGCAGCCCGTGGAAGGCACCATAATGGTGGAAATCTTATGTGGAGTACCGCCGAGGAACTGCATGTTGATATACAGTCGACCGTAGTTTTGCATCAGTCGATACGTTTCTGGTATATTCTGGCTTTCAATTAATTCCAATGCATCGGTCAGCAACATGTTTTCATTTTCAAACGGCAGGTTGTCGTTTTGCAGTTCTATCATGCGTTCCCGCACTCGCTGCGCCACTTCAATGCTGTTTTTTTCGCTGCCCAAGTCCTCGCTGCCAGATATCCGGCAGTAATACCCATTGGCAAGAGAGTGCACCAATTCAAGCCGCGCCGCAGGATAGCAGTCGCGCACGGCCTTGTAGAACATGAAAGCCAGCGATGCGACGTACATGCGCCATCCCTGCTTGTCTGTAATATCGAAAAATCTAACCACCTTAGGGTTGTAGACACGGTACTGCAAACGTGTCACCTCATTGTTCACCAATGCACCCAATACAGGGTAACGTGTGATGTTTGGCAAGTATGTCGCCACTTCCGCCAACGTTGAGCCTTGCTCTATTTGCATTCTCACGCCCGTGTTCGCGACCACAATTTCCACGCTTTCCTTTCCCATCAGTAGCAATATTATTTTATTTGAAAGTTACTATGTCTCATTTGTCAATTCTTCCATTCGCACATGGAATACACCAAACCAAAGTCTGTGTTTTCCATGCCGCTGCAGGTATGTCCCATCTGCGACAAGTCCTCTTGGCTGAAATCGACCAGCGTACCGTCATAGGCGTAGCAGCGACACACTTTTTGGCACGAAGCACAGGCTAACGACACCGCACAGGCTACTACGGCTGCACGCAACCCTTTCCGTAACAATTTCTTTAACTTGTTTGCCATGGCATTTTATCCTCAAACTATTTCAAGAACTCAATAAGATATCGTTCCGTGATGTCGCGATAGTCTATGGCCGTATCCACCGTTCCATCACGCATAAGCAGGATGAGCGGGAAGCGACCTTTTGTGATGTGCAGAAACGTATCGGCAGGCAGCGATAGTGTGTGGTATTGCGGCGACCGGCTCTGCGCATAGAACAACTCGGGATGCGCTTTTCCGTCACGTCGCGTCAGGGGAAACACGTTGACGAAAGCGCTGTCGGGCAATTTGGCCTGTTGTTGTATGGTGCCAATCTTGGCCGCTGCCCTTTGGCAATAGTGGCATGAGGAACTATATAGCGCCACAACATGCCGCCCAGTAGTAATGTATGCGTCAGCCAAAGGTCCTCCCACCTGCGTCTGTCGCAAAAGCATTTCTTTGTCGTAAGACACTGCGGGAGTGTTATTCAGCCAGTTGTCTGGTGCGTTTTGAATGAACAGCGTAGCCACAGGTGCGAGAGCCAGCAGCAAGGTGACCCACCAACGGTGCAGCGCTGGTAGCACGGCCAAGGCTGCCACCATGGGAAGCACTACCAACCACACGATAAGATAATCTCGCATGAATCCCGTAAGATACACCAACCCTTTGTAGCCAAACATCACCGTAAGTGCTATTGGCAAGGCTGCCAGCAACGCTGCCAACCACCATGGCACTCGCCATGCCACGTTTGAAAAACGATACGCAGCCAATGTCACCATCAATAGCAACGCGTTCTTCAAAATACTCTGCGCTGGGGAGAATGGCATAAGTTCGCCCATGCAGTGGCAACTGTCTGTGTGGCCACTCATGGCAAGGTATGCCAAAAGCAACGTAAAGCCTAATAACAATAGGGCGGTGCATGCCATTGTAAGTTTGTGCCACCGTCCACTGATAAGCATGACACCCAGCAACACTTCTCCCGTAATGACAAGGCGTGATGCCACTTGCGAGAAAGCCTGTCCTACAAATCCGAGGGAATAGACGTATATTTCAAAACTGTCAATGTCGACAAACTTGCTGAAAGCCGACAACAAAAAAAGAAAGCCGAGAGTCAGCTTCAACGCATTGCCCCATTTCATCTTGTCTGTGCTTTATTTCACCTTGGCAATGAATCGAACATCGTAAGGGTGTCTTTGTCCAGTTCCACGCAGGAGTATTTGTAATTCGCAATCACTTCATGCGTCTCCACGTGCAGACTATCCTCACTCATCGTTTGAAGTTGGCGTATTGCTGTCATATTGCTAATGTTCTTGCACTTCATACCTCTGTCAACATTCACGATGGTCGTGTCTGGAATTTCCGCATTCGTGGTGGTACACAAGCAATAGCGGTTCTTGTCGCATGCGCCCATTGCCACAAGCAACGCAATGGTGGAAATCGCTGCTATTATTCTTTTTTTCATTTCTCAATAGATGTTTGGGGCGTAATGAGGATTATCGCACAGTGTCAAACTCATAGTCAGTGCAGAGCACGGAATCTACCATATTTTGATAGTTTGGCAGATTGTTGTAGTCATAGTAAAGAAAACGCACATCTTCGCAGTTTCCGCCATCTATCGTAATGGTACGTACATTCTGATCACCAATGACGGCACATGTGCACGTTTTCTGTTTTGAACACCCGAAGAATGTCACTGCCACAGTGACCAACAATACAGGTAACACTATCTTTTTCATGCTTATGCAAGTATCCATATTTTTCCCTTTGAAAGTGCAAAGATACGTTTTTTTTCGTTCATGGCTAAAAGTTTTATTATCTTTGCAAAAAATATTTTCCTTGGAAAACAGGAGATATTACTTATTATCTTGCTGAAAAATAGAGCAACTAAAGGCATGGGCGTCATTGCACGACAAAGCATAAAAGGAGCATTGGCCAACTATTTAGGGGTCATTATTGGAGCCCTTACCACCTTTTTTGTCCTCACTCGGTGCCTGACGCAGGAGGAAGTGGGTCTCACTCGCAATTTGGTCGATGCTGCCATGCTGTTCAGTAGTCTCGCCCAGTTGGGCACCAACGCCAGCATCATTCGATTCTTCCCTTTTTTCCACGATGGCGACAAGAATCATGGCATATTTGGTTGGAGCATCTTAATCCCCTTCATTGGCTTCTGCCTCTTTGCGCTTGCTTGTCTCGCCTTCAGCCACCCCATCATGGCCTTGTATGCTGACAAAGCGCCTTTGATGGCAAACTATTTCTATCTCATTCTGCCACTTACCTTCTTCGCACTTTACATGACGGTTTTTGAAACCAATGCCAGCATACTCATGCACATCACCGTGCCTAAAATGGTGAGGGAGGTGGGCATTAGGGTTTGCAACTTGGCATGCTACTTACTATATGGGAAAGGGCTGATAGGCTTAGACCTATTTGTTGCCCTTTTCTGCGCCAGTTATGGCTTGGCAATGCTCGTCAATCTTTTTTACCTCACGCGTCTCAGCAAAATCACCTTTAAAATAGACTGGAAATGGCTCACGCATGACATGCGCCGCGACATCCTGCGCTATACGCTTTTCATGACCGCCACCGTGTTGGCAGGCAATATCCCCCTCATAAACTCCCTATTCCTCAGCGCAAAAAGCGGACTTGCCGCTACAGGAGTGTACACCATTGCAAGTTACATCGCCAATATTGTCGAGGTACCCTATCGTAGTCTTGGTGCCATTTCCGCACCCGTCATCTCACAGCACGTGAAGGACGGTAACTGGAAAGAGGTGAATCGACTGGGAGGCCAAGTGAGCTTGCACCAACTATTGGTAGCCGGACTCATCTTTTTTTTCATCTGGACCAATCTACGCACGCTTTTTGGCATCATCCCCCATGGCGCGGACTACATCGGAGGCATGGGGGTCGTATTTTTCATGGGACTTGCTAAAATTCTCAACTCCTCTCTTTCCATCGGTACCAATATACTGAACTACAGCCGCCACTACGCCGTGTCGTTGCCTTGCATCGCGCTGCTTACATTAAGCGCTGTTCTGCTCAACCAATGGCTCATTCCCGTTTGGGGCATCAGCGGTAGCGCGGTAGCCACCTTGCTGGCCTATGTGGTCTATTTCGCTTTGCTGCTTACCTACCTATGGCGCCACCTTGAAGTGTGCCTCTTTTCACGGCAGCAGCTGGCGACCGCTGCCTTGGTGTTGTGTCTTTTTGCGCTTAGCATTCTTTGGGATTTAATCCTCACTCCTCTCATCACGGGCCACGCGGCGTCCCAAGCCATGTGCGCTGGCGTTTGGAGACTTGTCCTCGATTCGCTGCTGCGCACCATTGTGTTTGCGGCGGCCACGGTGGCGGCAGTCCATAAACTGGAAATTTCCCCCGACATCAATCAGATGCTCGAGCAGCACCTTTTCCGTCGGTTAAAGCGGAAATAGCCACTTACTCTTGCCCGCGCGTGCAGCCTATCTCAAGCAGTTGAGATAGGCTTGAATGGCATTTTCTATGCCAAGATACAATGCGTCGCTTATGAGTGCGTGCCCTATGCTCACCTCGTCAAGATGAGGCACCTGTTGCTGGAAATAGTGCAGGTTATCCAAGTTTAGGTCATGTCCCGCATTGATGCCAAGTCCCGCCTCGTGTGCCACTCCCGCAGCAACAGTAAAAGGCTTTACAGCGAGAGCATAGCCTTCTTGCCGTTCTTCCTCCGTGGTTCCACGCATGGCTTTGGCATAGTTGGAAGCGTAGTTTTCGGTATAAAGTTCTATGCGGTCTGTGCCCGTGAGGGCGGCTCGCTCTATCATGGCTGGAATGGCATCTATGAAAATAGAGACGCGTATTCCGTTTTCTTTGAAGCACGCCACCATATCTTTCAAGAAGTCGAAATGCCTGATGGTATCCCAGCCCGCGTTGGAGGTAAGCACGTCCTCGGCATCTGGCACCAAAGTCACCTGTGCCGGCTGTGTGGCACACACCAAGTCGACAAAACGCGGTACTGGGTTGCCTTCTATGTTGAACTCCTCTGTAAGTATAGGCTTCAAATCACGCACATCCTGATAGCGTATATGGCGTTCGTCGGGACGCGGATGGACCGTGATGCCCTGCGCTCCGAAACGTTCGCAGTCGAGGGCAAATTTCACCACATCGGGCACATGGCCGCCCCGCGCATTGCGAATCGTAGCCACCTTGTTGATATTCACGCTTAACCGTGTCATAAACAATATTATTTTGAACGTTAAAGCCGTTATGGATTTTTCTTGCCTACCTTGTTATTTTAAAGGCCTTCTTAATTTTTTCTACACTGTCCAATTTCTCCCACGAGAAAAAGTCCACTTCTTTTTTCACTCTCTTGCCACCTCTGCTCACGGTCACCTCGCCGCGATATGGGTCGCGACCCATGTGCCCGCAAGCCGCCGTGGGCAGAAAAATGGGATTATTCAACCCGAAACGTTCAATGATGGCAAAAGGGCGCAAGTCAAACAGTTCACGTAGGCGATTCGCTATTTCTCCGTCTGACATATCCACGTGTGCCGTGCCGAAGGTGTTGACATACAGTCCCACCGGTTCTGCCACGCCAATAGCGTATGCCACTTGCGTCAACACTTCGTCACAAAGCCCTGCCGCAGTCATATTTTTGGCCATATGGCGCATGGCATATGTGGCGCTGCGATCCACCTTACTGGAATCTTTACCGCTAAAAGAACCACCACCATGAGCTCCGCGACCTCCATAGGTGTCCACAATGATTTTGCGCCCCGTAAGTCCCGTGTCGCCAGCTGGCCCGCCAATCACAAACTTGCCCGTGGGATTCACCAGCAATTTGTAGGGAGCGTGCTCCGCATTGGGTTCAAACAAGGCTCGCTGTTTCATCGGCAGGCGCTGCAACACCCTGGGTATTAGTATTTTCTCTACATCCTCTTCAATACGGCGCTGCATAATTGCGTCAGTACCAAAGGGGTCGTGCTGGGTGGAGACCACAATGGTATCCACCCGCAGCGGCACACCATCATCGGTATATTCCACCGTCACCTGGCTCTTGGCGTCGGGTCGCAAGTAGCGCATTTGGCGCCCTTCTTTGCGCACACGGGCTATCTCTTGCATAATCATATGCGCCAATGTGATGGGTAAGGGCATGTACTCGGGCGTCTCACGGCAGGCATAGCCGAACATCATGCCTTGGTCACCGGCGCCTTGCTCTTTTTTGTCTTCGCGTGCCACGCCGCGGCTTATATCTGGGCTCTGCTCGTGAATGGCGGAAAGAATGCCGCAGGAATTGGAGTCGAAGTGATATTCGCCTTTGTTGTACCCTATTCGGGAGATGGTGTTGCGCACGGTTTGCTGAATGTCCACGCTTGCCCCGCTACTCACCTCCCCGCTCACCACTACCAATCCTGTCGTACAGAGCGTTTCTATGGCTACATGGCTTTGGCTGTCCTGGCTTAAGAAAGCATCCAGCAAGGCATCGCTGATTTGGTCTGCCACTTTGTCGGGGTGGCCTTCGGAAACAGATTCGGAAGTGAAATAATAACTCATTGCTTTAAACGTTTTAATTTTCATTTTTGTCGGCATGCGCCATGGAACGTTCCTGGCCGCCTACGTTTTTTTGCAATGTGGATGGAATGTTGTAGCAAGAAATTGGTTTAGCATTTTTTCTTGTGGTTGCAATCATTACAAATCTATCCACCTGCTTCGGACGTCCTTTTGCACACATTTTGCTCATAGCAACATGGTTATAGACCTTTTGTGCATTGCCGTCCTCCGCTTTTGCGTTTGCAAAGGTACGAACTTTTTTCGATATGGCAGAAAAAAAATCACTCTTTATGCTTTCTCCCCACAAAAGCCCAACAAGGTACAGCCTTTGCTCGTTGTAATAAACAAAACGGCGCTACCACTTGTGAAAACATATCTTCCACCACTCAACAACTTCCTTTTGTAAATAACTTGTAGACCATCAGCGTCGTTGCAAATATGGTAACGACACTGATGGTCTACAAGAATAATCTCCGATGCCGGCCGCTCAACAACCTATCCTTTCGTCCGCAGAGATAAGGTGTTCTTTTTTTGCCGAAGTGCGAACGCCGATGTATCTCTTCTGACCACACCTCGCGCTCCCTCGGGGCATTAGGAATTCCTATCTAAAATACTGCGGCGACATTG
>JAXFQM010000044.1:0-7378 GCA_034178965.1 Bacteroidales bacterium
AGATGTAAGACTTCTGCACATTGTTTTCTTTGTGCGTATAACTGATAGTGCGATTCCACTGTGTGCCTTTAAGGCTATCTTTTGTGCAAGAGAACAGCGTGAACCCAAGGATGGCCAGGATTAGCATTAATCTTTTCATAATATGCAAATTTATTTTTATTGACTATTAATTCAAGTTTTAGTAACGTCGTTTTGCGCCCAAAAAACTTAGTTATTCATCACTCCAATCGCCGTTTTCTTTTATTAGCGCTACAAGTTCATCCACCGCATCTTGTTGATTTATGTTGTGTCGCACAACCTCTTTCCCCTTATACAGGGTTATTTTTCCTGCCCCTGCGCCCACATAGCCATAATCTGCATCTGCCATTTCGCCAGGACCATTTACAATGCACCCCATCACGCCAATTTTGATGCCTTTTAGGTGATGTGTTCGTTCCTTGATGCGACGTAACGCCTCTTGTATGTCATATTGCGTGCGTCCGCAACTGGGACAGGCTATGTACTCACATTGCGAAATTCTTGCCCCTACGGCTTGCAAAATATCGTATGCCACAGGTATTTCGGCGACGGGGTCCTCCGTAAGGGATACACGCACCGTGTCGCCTATGCCGTCAATAAGCAACGCTCCAATGCCTGCTGCGCTTTTATAACGTGCCGGCATGGCATCGCCTGCCTCTGTTACACCCAAATGGATTGGGTAGTCCATGCCGCGCATTTCCATTTTTTTCACAAACAGACGCGTGCTTTCAACCATTACTTTAACATTACTGGATTTCATGGAGAAAACCAAGTCATTATACCCTTGCTGTTCGCATACTTCCGCAAATTCTATTGCGCTCTGTGCCATGCCCTCTGGCGTGTTGCCATAGCGACTCATGATTCGCTGGCTTAAACTGCCATGGTTGGTTCCGATGCGCATGGCGGTATGGTGTTCCTTGCAAATGCCAATCAGGCGAGTCATGTTATCGCTTATCCTTTTTAACTCATCGGTATATTCCTGATCCGTCCATTGGGTTTTGCCTGTATTGCGGTCGGTATAATTGCCCGGATTAACACGCACCTTCTCCACCACCGCCGCCGCTTTTTCGGCTGCCGCGGGGTTGAAGTGAATGTCCGCCACCAAGGGGACAAAACAATTATGCTTTGCCAGTTCGTTCTTGATGTTGTACAGATTTTCGGCGGCTTTCACGTCTGGGGTAGTAACGCGCACTATTTCACAACCCGCTTCCACTAATTTAAGTATTTGGTGCGCTGTAGCACGCGTATCCATCGTATTGGTATTCGTCATGCTTTGCACTCTAATAGGAGCGCCGCCTCCCAGCGCAAGGCTGCCAATAAAAATCTGCTTGGATTTCATTGCAGGGTCAAAATAATAATAAAGGACTTGATGTTACTACAATGCGTTCACGTTGTTACCGAAAAATACTTCTGTGGCACCCACTCCATATTTCTTCATAGGAGCATCAAAAAAATGTATGCCATTGTACTGCTTCAGTTCCTTTTGAATTTCTTCCTTCAAAATACCTCTTCCAACTCCATGAATGAACGTGACTTTTTTATAATGATGCAAAATCGCATGGTTCAAGCAGGTACGAAAATAGCGCATTTGTAGTTCAAAAGCTTCGTGTGCGGTAAGTTTTTCTGGTTCCTCGCACAGCATATCGACATGAAGGTTCACCTCTGCTTCACCTGGGGACACTTCATATTGAAGTAATACGTTATCCACAAACTGCTTACTATTCTGTTTTTGTATGTTGGAGAGTTGCTTCTTCAACTTTGACACTTGGTCTTTCAAACTGGCCACTTGCGAACGCAGTTGTTTGATTTCATCTTCAGGAGTAGGCTGCAAAGCGCTGATGAGCGGTTTTGCTTGTGTTGCTGGTAATGTTTTCTTATCCGCTTCGGCGTCGTTAAACATCTTTCCTGCGCCTTTCATGTCGGCCAAACGGATGAGTTCCGTTGGCTGCATAGGCAAGTCGAATCCCGTCTCATCCTGCACAAATATAAAGTCGTCAGTAATTTTCGTGACAAGTCCCCCTCCTATTTGGTTGATAAACTTAACCCTATCTCCTATTTCAAATTTTGCCATGGTGTCTATTAGTATTAATTTGTTTTGACAATGCCGTTAAAACAATTCATCAGCTAAGCACTTTAGATCCAATCCATCGAAATCTCCCGAAGACATCATCAGGATGTTTTGGTTTTCGGCAGGGAACAAGTTCCTCAAACGTGTTTCCAATGCTTTGCTGTCGTTAAACGTTTCTATGGCGGGGTTCTTGAAGGCATCCCTAACCTGCTGCAAGTTCAACGGCGGAAGTCTCTTCAGTTCCAAGGCATGTGGGTTGAAATACACAAAGGGCCATTCTGCCTTGTCCATGCTACCTGCATATTGTGAGAGGAAATTGCCCGTAAGGCTGCTGAAAGTATGCAGTTCCAAACATGCCACCAAACTGCGGTCGGGATATTCCTCTTTCATGGCCGCCACCGTTGCACGTACTTTGCTGGGGGCATGTGCGAAATCTTTGTAGAAAGCGTTTGACTTGCCGCTTTTCACCAGTTCCAGCCTTTTACTTGCCCCATTGAAGGTTTCCATCGCCTTGAAGAATTGCTCTTCGTCAAGTCCCATCAACTTGCACACGTTCCATGCTGCCATTAGGTTCAGCATGTTGTGGTGCCCGAAAATTCGAAGCGGATGTTGTTTATGGCTTGGTGTCTCAACCACTTGCAGTCCGTCCTCTTGCCTGTGGTATGCTGGCGTGCGGTATGGAATCCTCTCAATGTCGTTGTGCGCCGCATCAACCACCGTCTTGCACACGTTCCCATCTTCCGCGCAGTAAATTAATTTGCCTTGTGGCTCTATGAGCCCTACAAATTTTGCAAAAGTATCCATATACTTCTCAAAAGTTGGAAACACGTTCACGTGATCCCATTCTATTCCACTGATTACGGCAATATGGGGACGATATAAGTGGAATTTCGAGCGAGGGTCAAGTGGCGACGTTAAATATTCGTCGCCTTCTATCAACATAAACTTAGCGTTCTCACTGAGTCGTACCATTACGTCAAACCCCTCCAATTGTGCGCCCACCATATAGTCGGTGTCTATGCCTGCGTCTTTGAGCGCATGAAGAATCATTGCTGTAATGGTGGTTTTCCCATGGCTGCCACCTATCACCACACGTGTTTTTTCCTTGCTTTGTTCATACAGGAATTCCGGATAACTGAATATCTTCAGCCCCCGTTTCTGCGCTTCCAGTAATTCGGGGTTGTCTGCTTTAGCGTGCATGCCCAATACCACCGCGTCTAAATCGGTAGTGATGCGTTCCGTATACCATCCAATTTCAGACGGCAAAATGCCGTATTGTTGCAGGTGCGATTTGGCTGGTTCAAATATTTCGTCATCGCTGCCTGTCACCTTGTAGCCTTTCTTTGCGAGGGCTATGGCCAAATTGTGCATGGCGCTGCCGCCAATGGCTATAAAATGAACATTCATATGCGTCTTTTTCCATTATTTAGGTTGTCTGGCATCAAATCATCAAGGTTAGAGGGGGATGCTTTGGTTGCCTTGCTTTCCTGCCCTTCGTGTTTGTGGATGGTTTTGCGAGAGTTTTTTCAGAGATGTTATTTGCACAATACAATCCGAATTCAAAAAACAACGCCTTAAATCTCCTCACCGTGTGGGTGCCAATTCCTTTGGGAAGAAAACATAATATTTCTTTACTGTCTTTTCCAGAAAACGGCGGTCTAATTGGTCGCTGGCTTCACTTATGTCTTTGCATGCTCCATTCTTGAACAATACACGCACCTCTTGGTCCTGAAAATCGTATGCATGGTTCTCATGCACGCCAGTACCCACAAAATATCGGCTTTCTTTTGCACTTATCCCGTAAAGCCGCTGTGCCCTCATGCGCAGGGTGTCCAAATAAGTTTCTTCTATTGGCCTGTCGCTGATGTCCACGGCTGGGAGGCGGCGGTTGATGAGCTTTTCGGAGAGACATCGCAACACCTTGTCCTCAGAGGTGTTCATCCATCCTTTTATCGCAACCATCACGTCATTGTCGTCCAATAAAGCGAACTTATCAATATCCATTTTGCCGTTTTGCAAGAAGTACATTAGCATTTCGGGTCCTTTGGGTGCCCTTCCCTCCCCTATCAATTCCTTTGCTCGCTTCATAATGTTAATGAGCAGCATATCTGTAGCAACTACCGTCTTATGAAGATACACCTGCCAATACATAAGCCGGCGGGAAAGAATGAACTTTTCAACGCTATACACTCCTTTCACGTCCACCACCAGTTCATCATCGTGCACGTTAAGCATGTTGATGATGCGTTCCGTTCCCACCACGCCTTCGCTCACGCCGCTGAAAAAGCTGTCGCGGCTCAAGTAGTCCAGCCGATCCATGTCCAATTGCGATGACACCAGTTGATGCAGGAAATGCTTGGGATAGGTGTCGTCAAAAATGCTTATCGCCAAGGAAAGGCGACCGCCAAACTCCTCGTTCATTCGTTCCATGAACAGGTGAGTAATCTCCTCATGCTTCTTGTCTACCAGCACCTGTTCCAAGGCATGCGAGAAAGGCCCATGCCCAATATCGTGCAACAGAATAGCCAGTTTGGCTCCCAAGGCTTCCTCCTGAGTAATATCCACCTCTTTCACTTTTAGCACATCCAAGGCTCGTCCCATTAGGTTCAACGTTCCAAGGGCATGCCCAAAGCGGTTGTGCGTAGCACCAGGATACACATAGTAGGTGAAGCCCAATTGCTTGATATTGCGCAACCGCTGGAAATAATGATGTTCGACGACATCATACAATATGTCGTCGTCTATGGTCAAGAAACCATATACTGGGTCGTTAATGATTTTTCTCTTGTTCACAAACGCTTGCAGCAAATATCAATGGCCGAGGCTATCAAGTCTCCACAACTCTTGAACTTATCTCCCATTATTTTGGCATCCTTAAGGCGGCTGCATACGAGTTCCCCGTTTTCTTTCTTGAACTCCGCAGCCATGTCCTGCACAAGTTCGCGCTGCTTCTTCTTGGCGGCCAAGTCGTCCACGTCGGCTACTGGCACCGCCTTGGCAGCCACCAAGGCCATCCCTGTCACGCAACCACACGTCTCTCGCAGTCCAGAAATGCCACTACCAAAGGGAGCGCCCACCTGCACGGCTTCTTCGGCCGACATGTCAATAAGGTCGTTCACTGCAAGCAGTACACTCTGCGCACAGTTACATTTTCCATGCAATTCGCGTCCGCGCTTTTTGCGTTTATCAATCTCCTCTTGTTCCATATCGTTGATTTTTATAAACGTCATCACCTACCCTCCATGTTGCTTTTCCAACCCCGCGTCGCATCGCAGCCTCTTGAAAGCCTCCCACATGACTATGGCGGCCGCGCAGCTGATGTTCAGCGAGTGCTTTGTGCCAAACTGCGGTATTTCTATGCTGCCGTCGCACAGGGGGATGAGTTCCTGCTGCACGCCCTCTATTTCGTTTCCAAATACCAGCGCCACTCCCCTACCCTGCCCTTTCGGTTGCCAGCCGTGCAACATTGCGCTGTCGTCCACCTGCTCCACTGCATACACCTCGTATCCCTGCCCCTTCAGTTCTTTCACGCACTCGGCGGTCTCTGCGTAGTACTGCCAGTCCACGGCATCCTCCGCCCCCAGGGCGGTCTTGTGTATGTCTCGGTGCGGGGGATGTGCCGTGATGCCGCACAGGCAAATTTTCTCCACACGAAACGCGTCCGCCGTGCGGAACACGGAGCCCACGTTGTTTTGGCTGCGCACGTTGTCCAGCACCACCACCAGAGGTGTCTTTTCGCTGGCCTTGAACTCTTCCACCGACAGCCGGCGCAGTTCCTCCATGTTTTTTTTCTTCATCCTACGCTGCCTTCCAATGAGATGTTTAACAGTTTCTGCGCCTCTACGGCAAACTCCATGGGCAATTTCTTTAACACATCCTTGGCATAGCCGTTTACAATGAGTCCCACTGCGTTTTCGGGCGAAATGCCGCGCTGTTGGCAATAGAACAGTTGGTCCTCACTAATCTTGCTTGTGGTGGCCTCGTGTTCAAGAATGCACGAACTGTTGTTGGCCCTAACGTAGGGCCAAGTGTGTGCACCGCATTGGTCGCCCAGCAGCAGCGAATCACATTGCGAGTAATTTCGTGCCCCTTCGGCGTTCTTGGCCACGGAGACCAGTCCGCGGTATGAGTTTTGGCTGTGGCCAGCACTGATGCCTTTGCTCATCACAGTGCTGTGCGTGTTCTTGCCTATGTGTATCATCTTGGTGCCTGTGTCGGCTTGTTGGTAGTTGTTGGTAACAGCCACGCTGTAAAACTCCGCCGTGGAGTCGTCGCCTTGCAAGATGCAACTTGGGTATTTCCATGTCACCGCACTGCCCGTTTCCACCTGCGTCCACGAAATCTTGCTGTGGCTGCCCTTACAAATGCCACGCTTGGTCACCAAGTTGTATATGCCGCCTTTGCCCTCCTTGTCTCCTGGATACCAATTTTGCACCGTGCTATATTTCACTTCAGCATCCTTCAGCGCCACAATCTCCACGATAGCTGCATGCAGTTGGTTTTCATCGCGTTGCGGCGCTGTGCATCCCTCCATGTAACTCACGTAGGAACCTTCGTCAGCCACTATCAGCGTGCGTTCAAACTGCCCCGTTCTGGCCGCGTTGATGCGGAAATAGGAGGAGAGTTCTATGGGGCAGCGCGTGCCTTTAGGAATATAGCAGAACGAGCCATCGCTGAACACCGCGCTGTTGAGGGCTGCGAAGAAGTTGTCTCCGCTGGGCACCACGCTGCCTAAATATTGCTTCACCAGGTCAGGATACTTTTGCACCGCCTCGCTGATAGGACAAAACAAGATGCCTTTTTCCGCCAGCAGTTTGGATGAAGTTGTCTTCACGCTCACGCTGTCCATGATGGCATCGTATGCCACGCCAGCCAACACGTTCCTCTCTTTCAGCGGTATGCCCAACTTGTCAAAGGTTTCCAACAATTGTGGGTCCACCTCATCCATGCTCTTTAACTTTGGGTTCTGCTTGGGCGCAGCGTAGTAAATGATGTCCTGGTAGTCAATTGGGGGATAATCCAGGTGGCCCCAGTCCGGCTCCTCCATCTTCTGCCAGCGACGGAACGCCGTTAGGCGGAATTCCGTCATCCACTCGGGTTCGTTCTTTTTCTTGGAGATGAGACGTACCACCTCCTCGTTGAGACCTTTGCCGATGGTTTCCGTGGCAATATCCGTCACGAAGCCATATTTGTATTCTTCTTTGGTAACCTCTTGAATGATATTATTCTTATCTTCAGCCATAATAGCCCATTGCGCTTGGTTTATAAAATGCAAAGGTACGAAAAAAAAAA
>JAXFQM010000049.1:0-15866 GCA_034178965.1 Bacteroidales bacterium
GGGATACAACGTTTGAATCACGAATATTTCAACGTTTTTAAACGAAAAATAGGCTTTTTCAACGAAAAAAACAACTTAAGGAGGACTTATTTAAATTATAAGCTGTGAATCAGATAGTTGCATGAAAAAAGAACGAAAAAGAGACCTGGCAGGTCGCAATTTGGCCTATTGACACAATGTACCGATTTTCATCCTACAAAATGACCTATACGCCTATCGACTTTTCCACGCTTTTGAGGTTATATCAGCATCCTGCTATTTGTCACTCTCTTGCTTAGTCCGCTATGCGCACTCATTCTACACCGCAATCTGTTCGACAATCTCATCAAAATCACAGTAATCAATTTATTGAACCCACCTTATCTTTATTATGTTCTGTGTATTATCCCTAAAGTAAGGTGTCCGTTGTGCGCCGCAGTTTCCGCTATCGCACTGCTTACACGCTCGCGCCGTAGCGAGCCATCAGAGCAAACGGCTTCGACACGATGGAACAACCAACGTGGTGGCAGGCCACAATCGCCATGGCTTTCCATTTCGGGGTGATGGGGTTGTCGGCCACCCTCCTTGAGGCTTGGCTCGCCGCATCGGGCGGTGCCATAGATGCGCTGAGGGACGAGAATGGCAGCACACACCTCCTGCTTATCTCCCACCGAGGTAGGAGATGAGTGCTTGCTACATGCCGCTACGCCGCCGCCACTCCACTATGACGACGCGAAGGTGTCGTGCTCTTCTTGAAGAAAAATCACGATTTTTTTCTTGCATGTCGTTTTTTTTTTGTATTTTTGCAAATTAATTGATTAATCAGGATGGAATCATGAAAGATTGGAAACCAACCACCGAGGAAGTGGAGAAGTCCCTCATGACGTACTACAATGACGATTTCTATCATAAATACCGCGACGAAGCGACCACGCTGCAATACCTCTATCAAACCTATCGTGGCAACCATCACCAAAATCAAGTACACGTAAAAGTAGCCGTGCTGGACGATTTCTTTGGGTACCACTTAAGCCACTCCTACCAATTGAGCCAGCACATCGTCTCCATGAATATTGACGAACGCTTGAAACAGGGAGATGTCTGTGTTGTGAACGACATCTGCAATGTGCTGTATCCTGTAGACAAGGAAGAACGCAATCGTCTATACAGTTTTGCCACGCGATACTGCAATCAACACGAAGCGCAACGGTTTCCCATCTACGACTCCTACAGCGAGACCTGCATGGCTGAATATCTGATCGAAGACCTGCATGGTCAAAGAGAGGGCACATCCATAAAACCGGAAGATATGAAGGACTACGCCGTTTTCTGCCATGTGGTGAAACTCTTCCTGGAACACTATAACTTGAAGTGTGGTTTCCGAGGTCTATCCCATTATTTCTTCGTCCGCTGCGAAGAGAAAAAACGTAAGCAATAAAACCTTAATTTAATAGTTGTTATGAAAAAAATCATCATTTTGGTCTCCGTATTATGCTTGGGCATAGGCGCAGCCTTGGCGCAAAAACCCGAACAGGCAGTTTCCGTAGAACAAGTCATCGTAGACCCCGTTGGCAAAACAGCTGAAACCGATGTAAAGACTTGCAAGGCAGAAAAGGCTAGCGACAAGGCTTGCTGCAAAGACGGCAAGGACGGAAAAGCCTGTTGCAAAGGCGACAAGGCTTGCAGTAAAAACAGCAAGGACGGGAAAGCCTGCTGCAAGGGCGACAAGGGCGACACAAAGGCCGAAAAATCTTGTGCCCACTCGCAAAAACACGAGAATTGCCCCCACAAAGAAACCTCAAAGAAGTAATAACACCAAGAGTCTCTATTGTGAACCACATCCGCAACTTTAGCATCATAGCCCACATAGACCATGGCAAAAGCACTCTGGCCGACCGCATGTTGGAACTGACGCATACCGTAAGCCAACGAGATATGGAAAACCAAGTGCTGGACAGCATGGACCTGGAACGCGAACGTGGCATCACCATCAAAAGCCATGCCATCCAGATGGATTACCATCTGGATGGACAACTTTACACCTTAAATCTCATCGACACGCCTGGACACGTGGACTTCTCCTACGAGGTGTCGCGCGCCATAGCGGCATGCGAGGGGGTGGTGCTTGTGGTGGACGCCACACAGGGCATACAGGCACAGACGATTAGCAACCTCTATTTGGCTCTCGAGAACGATCTGACGATTATTCCCGTGATGAACAAGATAGACCTTGACAGTGCCATGCCCGACGAAGTGGCGGACGAAATTGAAGACCTGCTTGGTTGTCCTCGCGAGGACATTTTGTCTGTGAGCGCCAAGACAGGCAAGGGAGTGCCTGAACTGTTGGAAGCCATTGTGCATCGCATCCCTGCGCCAAAGGGAGATCCTCACGCGCCGCTTCAAGCACTCATCTTCGACAGCGTGTTCAACCCTTTCCGAGGAATTATCAGTTATTTCCGCATCTTCAACGGCACGCTGAAAAAAAGCGACCATGTGAAATTTGTGAATACCGACAAAGATTACATCGCCGATGAAATCGGCGTGCTGCGCCTTGGCATGGAACCTCACGGCACACTGTCGGCTGGCAACGTAGGATACATCATCAGCGGCATCAAGACCAGCAGTGAGGTGCGCGTGGGTGACACCATCACCCACGTAGACCGCCCCTGCGAAAAGGCCATAGAGGGTTTCAGCGCCGTGAAGCCGATGGTGTTTGCGGGTGTGTATCCGGTTGATTCTGATGACTACGAGGAATTAAGAGCCAGCATTGAGAAGTTGCAACTGAATGACGCTTCCCTCACCTTTGAACCCGAAAGTTCGCTGGCATTAGGCTTTGGTTTCCGTTGTGGGTTTCTTGGCCTCCTGCACATGGAGGTGGTACAAGAACGTCTGACGAGGGAATTTAACATGGACGTCATCATGACCGTCCCCAACGTGGAATACAAGGTGACGCTGACCAACGGGGAGCAACTGGAGGTGTACAACCCCAGCGGCATGCCCGAACCGAACAACATCGCCGAGGTATTCGAGCCCTATATCCATGCGCAAATTATCAGCAAGGCGGATTTCATTGGTCCCATTATCAAGTTGTGCATCGACAAGAGAGGTTTGCTAAAAAGTCAAAGCTACCTCACCACCGACCGCGTAGAACTAGTGTTTGACCTGCCCCTCGGCGAAGTTGTGTTTGACTTCTACGACAAACTGAAAAGCATCTCTAAAGGTTATGCCAGTTTGGACTACTACCTAAACGGCTACCAGCCTTCCAAACTGGTGAAGTTGGAAATTTTGCTGAACGGCGAACCCGTGGATGCGCTTTCCACCCTTACCTATGTGGACAACGCCTACCCCATCGGCCGGCGCATGTGCGAGAAACTGAAGGAATTGATTCCGAGGCAACAGTTCGACGTGGCGATACAAGCAGCAATAGGAAGCAAAATCATTGCCCGCGAGACCGTGAAGGCGGTGCGCAAGGACGTAACTGCCAAGTGCTATGGCGGCGACATCACACGCAAACGCAAACTTTTGGAGAAACAAAAAGAAGGCAAGAAACGCATGCGCCAAGTGGGCAGCGTACAAGTGCCGCAAAGCGCATTCCTTGCCGTGCTGAAACTGGACAATTAACCCCGTAATCCCGTCGAAAACTTCTGTACGCGCGTTTCCGACATATTTGAACCGAAACCTATATGACCCCATTCGTTATGATCATCGTCATCCTGCTCACTGCTTTAGCATCCGTGGCCACGGCAGGTCTCCTCTTCAACGCCATCACAAAACACTTCTTTGAAAACCAACAGAAGCAACAGTTGCTGCAAATGAAAGCGGATGAACACAAAGAATCACTGAAAATAGTCACCCCTCTACGCTTGCAGGCATACGAACGCATGGCCCTCTTCTTGGAACGCATTTCGCCCAACAGCCTCGTCATGCGTTGCTACCAACCAGGCATGAACATGCACTTGTTGCAAGGGGTGATGACAAAGTGCATCCGCGACGAATGGGAACACAACCTGTCTCAACAGGTCTACCTCAGCAGCGAGGCGTGGAGTCGCATGCGCGAGAGCAAGGAGGAAATGATAAATCTCATCAACGCCAGTGCAGCCAACCTGCCCACCGACGCGAATCCCGCCACGCTTGCGGGCATCATCTTCGAGAATGTGTCGAAGAACCAAATTCCTACCGACGAAGCGTTGGAATTCTTGAAGAAAGAAATCAAGGAATATTTCGATTAAAGGACAAAGCAGCCCGCAAACATGCTTTCGCGCTTCATTGCTCGACATTACCTCTTTGCCCATAGAAGAAAGAGCGTCATCAACGTCATCTCGTGGATTTCGCTTATAGGACTTGGCGTGGGAGCGGGAGCTCTCATTGTTGTGCTATCGGTGTACAACGGCATTGGCCGTGTGACGCAAAACTTGTTCAATGTCTTTGACCCTGAAGCACTGGTGCAACCCGTTAAGGGCAAAACTTTCCATCTTAACGACATTCCTTTCGACGCGCTGCAAAAGACCAAGCACGTGCGACGCGTGTCGCAACTGGTGGAAGAAAATGCCTGGATAACGCATGGCCGCAATAGCGCCATCGTCACGCTGCGGGGCGTGGACAACAATTATCGCAGCATCACACGGCTCGACACCATGTTGCAGGAAGGGGTATACCTGCTCAGCACACAACAGCCTCCCACTCATTACATGCTCTTGGGCTCTAGCATCTACGACCAATTGGGCATCACCGCCACGGACAACACCCCTTTGTCGGTGAACATTCCCAAGCGCAATGGAGCTGGCGTGGGAATGACAGCCACTGACGCCTTCAACACGGGATATGCCTATCCAGCAGGGAACTTTTATGTGCAGCAAGACGCAGACGCAAAATATGTGGTGACCAACATCGAATTTGTGAGACAGTTGATGAACTACGCTCCCGACGAAGTGACCGCTTTGGCCATAGAACTGGACAGCCCAAAAGCCTCGAAGAAAGCGATAAAGGATTTGCGCGGATTGCTTGGTGACTCTTTTCGTGTGGCAAACCGCTTGGAGCAACAACCACTTTATTACAAGGTGTACCGCAGCGAGCGGTTGGGTATATACTTCATTCTGTCGCTCATCGTGCTTATCGCCACACTCAACCTTATCGCGTCGCTCAGTTTACTAATCATCGACAAGCGGCGCGATATCGGCATATTGCAAAGTATGGGCATGAACAAATACGAGGTGCGACGTGTGTTTTTCTCCGAAGGTCTCATGATTTGCGCCATCGGGGCTGCAGTTGGCATGCTGCTGGGTTTTGTCGTTTGCCTGCTCCAACAGCAGTTCGGCATCGTAAAAATGGGCAGCGACTTTTTGGTGCAGGCGTTCCCTGTGGAGATGCATGCAATAGACTTTGTTGCGACATTTCTGCTGGTGATGGGGCTGTCGTCTCTATCGGTGTGGTTCACCGTAAGAAAGGCCAAAATATAGGCTCTTTTTTCAACCGCCCGCTTTATGGTCGGCATTCCCTTGTCCTAATGCACCCGTGTCCTCAATTCATACCTTGCAAACCATACATAGGGAAGAGACTTTCATCTTCTCCTTACACCAAGCTTTGGAATGAATTGAAAACAATAATGACCCTGCGACCTCGCAGGTCTCTCTACGCTGCGCATTCCTTCTCTGTCTCACCCTCTCTGCAAAGTTTATGCAGTCCCCTTGCAACACACCTTGTTACAGAGAGGGGGAATTTGCGTCATCTGCTATTTCTTCAACAATTCGTTGATATGCTCAATGTAATCCAAACTGTCGTCAAGGAAAAATTCCAATTGGGGAATAATGCGCAGTTGCTTGCCTTCCTTTGTTCCAAGGCGGCGGCGAAGGTCAGGTGCAAGTTCCTTGATGGCTGCAAGCAGGTTCTCTTTGGTGGCCTTGGTGGCTTCTCGGTTGGGGGTGGCGGGCAAATCCCCTATGGGCATAAGGCTCACATGCAGGCGCACGATGGAAAGGTCGGGCGTAATGCGCCCATCGGTGACAGTGATGAGACTATTGCCCAAGAAAGGTTTCATTTCCTTGAGGAATATTTCACTCATATCCTGTTGTATGAGACGGGCAATCTTTTGTTGTCGTGTGGAATCCATTCGTAGGTAATTCATCTATGGGTTGATGCGGTTTTCTATGCCGCGTGGTGTAATATATCCTGTGATAAGTTCGCATGGCGTGACATCAAAGGCCGGGTTGTACACGTCGCAGGCCTCGGGCACCATGGGATAACGATACCAAAGGGAGCGCACTTCCTCGGCATCGCGCCGCTCTATAGGGATGTCCTTTCCCGTGGGACAGTTGGGGTCGAAAGTGGACTGTGGGGCACAAACATAAAAAGGCACGCCAAAATGCTTTGCCCAAACGGCCACTCCGAGCGTGCCCACCTTATTGGCAGCGTCACCATTGGCGGCAATCCTGTCAGCCCCCACCAACACCAGGTCTATCTTGCCTTGCGCCATGAGACTGGCAGCCATGCCGTCGCACAGAATCGTTGTGGGCACGCCGCTGCGCGTGAGTTCGTATGCCGTGAGACGTGCGCCTTGTAGAAGAGGTCGCGTTTCGTCGGCATACACGCGAAACTTCTTCCCTGCCGCCAAGGCCGTGTAAAGGGGTGCTGTGGCCGTACCCATGCCTCCCGTGGCCAAATGCCCTGCATTGCAATGTGTGAGTATGCCCATTCCGTCCTCTATGAGGAACGAGCCGTACATGCCTATCATTCCGTCGTTTTCCTTTTGTGCCTGCAATATTTTGTGCGCTGCGGCACGCATCATGGAAAGCGCGAAGTCGAAGTTGGCGAAGTTAAGCTTCTCCTTCACTTCCCTCATCCTGTCCACTGCCCACGCAAGGTTTACTGCCGTGGGGCGGGCGTTGCGAATGGTCTTGCAGATGTCGTCAAAAGTCTCTGTGGTTCCTGCGTTTTTCAAAGCTACGCATATTCCCATGGCAGCCGCTATCCCTATCAGCGGCGCACCCCTCACCTTTAGTTTACGAATGGCGGTCGCCACTTCTTCCGCTGTGCGCAGCGTCTCCTGCTGCTCCTGCCCCGGCAACAGCGTTTGGTCCAGTATGACCACCGCCGAGCCTTCGTCGTTGAAGTGGCAAATATCTGTTTCGTAGTATGGTGTTGAGGGGAGGGTCATCGTTTTCAGTGGCGAGCGCAAGGTTAGCCCTGACTGATATCTATCTTAGAACCTAAAACCCAACCGTATGGGCAGGAACACCGCCTGCTGCATGTAGGCGACACCCACTGTTAGAAAGAGGCTGCGATAGTTGCGCTCCATATTCACCACGGCATGACGGAAATACCAATTGCACCCCACGCCCAAGTCCACCATGGGGGTGAGCGTGCTGCCATAGGCACCTTCTGAATTTATGAGGTAACTGGCGCCTGCTTTGGCATAGAACATTGGAGAAAACTCGATTTGCAGAGGGTGATAATCAAAATCAACGTATGCCGAAGCTCCGTGCAACCCGCCTGCTATGTTGTTGGGATTAGCAAAATAGTTGTAGCCCAACCCTATGCCCAAGAAAAAGTCTTGGCTGATGCAGACTCCTCCCATCACGTCGGCATTGGCGAAACTTTGCGTATGGTCGATGATAAAGCCTTTGTCGCCCTTATGTGAATTAGCTATAAAAGGTGCGTATCCCACATCCGCCTTGAACATGGGCTCCACCGCTGGGCGGTTTTGCATGTACTGTGCTTCTGCGCTGAAAGACGTGATTAATAGCACGGCTCCAAAAAGCATATTTATCTTTTTCATATTAAAATATTTACCAATACTTAACATAACTTGGCAAAACCGAGTTTACAAAATGCAAAGTTACGGAAAAATATTGACATACACGAAAAAAGTTGCATGTCGAAACTTTTTCGTAACTTTGCATCATAAACCCGAGAAGGCACTATTATCCTAATCTGTTGGCTATGAAGAAAGAGATGACAAATTTTTCCGTGGTGGCCACGCAAAAATACGGCGAAGCGTATTTTTTGCTCATACTGCGGCACCCCGCCACCCTTCCCGCTGTGGAGGCGGGCCAATTTGTGGAAGTATTGGTGGAGAACGAACCTAATGTGATGTTGAGACGTCCTTTTTCCATACACGACGTTGATGCCAAAAGCAACACACTATCCTTGCTTTTGCAAACTGTGGGCCATGGCACGCACAGGCTCTCGCTCCTCAAGACGGGCGACGAGCTTAACCTAATACTTCCATTGGGCAACAGTTTCAGCACAAAAGGCAATGATGTGCTGCTGGTGGGTGGTGGAGCTGGTATAGCGCCTTTGCTATTGCTGGGCCGCCAGTTCGCCGCCAAAGGGGTGAGACCCACTTTCCTGCTGGGCGGCCGCACTGCGAGCCTCGTCCCAGCACGAGAGTCTTTTGAACCTCTTGGCACATTGGCCATCAGCACGGAAGACGGGTCGCTTGGTGAGAAAGGCCTTGTTACCGATCATAGTGTCTTTACTATGTCTTACGACCACATCTACGCCTGCGGTCCCACGCCCATGATGAAAGCTGTGGCACGATATGCTCGCAAAAACAATATCTTCTGCGAGGTGAGTCTCGAAAACTTGATGGCCTGCGGCGTGGGCGCATGTCTGTGCTGCGTGGTGGAGACCGACCAAGGCCATCGGCGCGTGTGCCACGAAGGACCAGTGTTTGACATAAACCACTTAACAAAATGGATGGCATGAACCTTTCTGTAGACATAAACAAACTGCACTTGAAGAACCCCGTGATGACCGCCAGCGGAACTTTTGGCTACGGCTTGGAATTTGCAGACTTTATCGACCTTTCACGCTTGGGAGGCATCGTGGTGAAAGGAACCACAGGCTCGCATCGCGAGGGAAACCCCTACCCCCGCATGGCCGAAACACCCATGGGACTGATTAACGCTGTGGGGTTGCAAAACATGGGCGTGGAAGCCTTCTGCAAAGAAGAATACGACAATATCAAGGAGCTGGACACCCACATCATCGTCAACGTGAGCGGCAGCAGCATCGACGAATATTGCAAGGTGGCCGAAATGATTAACGCACTGGACAAAATACCCGCCATAGAGTTGAACATCAGTTGCCCCAATGTGAAACAGGGCGGCATGGCTTTCGGTGTGGATGCCAAGATGGCGGAACAGGTGGTAGGTGCGGTGCGCAAAGTATACGACAAGACACTGATAGTGAAGTTATCTCCCAATGTAACCAGCATTGCCGACATCGCCAAGGCGGTGGAAGCAGCAGGGGCAGACAGCGTAAGTCTCATCAACACCATCCTCGCTATGGCGGTGGATGTGGAGAAGCGGCGGCCTAAGATAAGCACCATAACCGGCGGCCTAAGCGGCCCCTGCGTGAGGCCCGTGGCCGTGCGAATGGTGTGGCAGGTGGCCAAGGCGGTGAAAATTCCAGTAGTGGGCATGGGCGGTATCACCAATGCAAACGACGCTTTGGAGTTTCTCATGGCTGGCGCCACGGCCATCGAGGTGGGGACCGCCAACTTTGTAGACCCAACCGTGACGGTGAAGATAGTGGAGGGAATAGAGGACTACTGCCGCCGACATGGGATAAGCGACATACAAGAAATCATCGGTATAATATGACCTTGATTGCCGACAGCGGGTCTTCTTCCACCCTTTGGGCCTATGGCGGACAAACCTTCGCCACCAAGGGCATGAATCCTATGGTTACTACGGATGAGGCGTTGTCGGAGAGCGTAAAAAATGTAAAAGAATGGCTTGCCACACACCCTTCCAAGGTGGCATTCTATGGGGCGGGCTGCGGAAACCTTTATGGATATGAACGTATCCGAAAACTGCTTGAGAAACAGTTCCCTGGCAGTTACGTCTCCGTGGAGACCGACCTCCTTGGTGCCTGCCGCGCCACCTGCGGCAATCATAAAGGGCGCGTGGGCATCCTTGGCACTGGCAGCAACGCATGCTACTACGACGGAGAGAAAGCGCTGGATTTTCCGCCCTCGTTGGGCTACATACTGGGTGACGAAGGCAGCGGCAACCACATCGGAAAAAGGCTGTTGCAAGACTATTTCCTCAAAACGATGCCATCCAACGTTAGGCAACTCTTCCAAAAGGCCTACAACATGGAATATTGCGACGTAATGAAACGGGTATACCAGGACACCAGCCCAAACCGGTATATAGCGCACTTTGCCACATTCGCCGGCAACCATCTATACCTACCCTACTTGCACGATGTATGCCGACATTCTTTCGAGACCTACCTCGACACGCAAGTGAAGCAGGTGAATCATGTGCGCCTTCCGCTGCACTTGGTGGGCGGACTGGCGTATGCCATAGCACCAGTGATAAGAGAGGTGTGCGCCGCGCGAAACATATGCGTAGGCTCCATTGTGCGCGACCCCATGGATGGGTTGGTGGAATACCATCGCAACACCACCCATTAGCAGTAAGCGAGCCTGGCTACTCGTGCTTTCCTTTCTCGAAACCTCCATACCCCCACTTTATCCTCTTTCCCTTAAATATAAACAAAGGTGCGTGCCACCTTGCAACACTGGCGCACAGCCTTTCTATTATTACAGAACGTAAAAAACCTCGCTTCGCAGCGAGGTAAAACAAAATCGTATGAAAAATTACTATTACTTCTTCTTCAAATATTCTTGCACGTTATCGCTAGGAACAATCTCCTCGTCGAAAACATAAGCATTCGTTTTAGGCGAACGCACCATGCGGATGACCTTTGCAAATCCCTTGCCCGTGCTAGTCTTCAGCGCTGCAACGACTTTCTTTGCCATAATTCAAATCCTTTCTCTTGATTACTTAATTTCCTTGTGTACCGTTACTTTCTTTAGATAGGGGTTGTATTTTTTCAACTCCAAACGTCCTGGCGTATTTTTCTTATTCTTGGTCGTTACGTAGCGACTCATGCCGGACACTCCACTGGCTTTTTGCTCTGTGCATTCCAAAATGACTTGCACTCTAGCATCTTTATTTTTTTTCGACATTTTCTTTACGTTTTAGAATGCAAAGGTACGCACTTTTTCCGATATGGCAAAAAAAAACTTTATTAAAAATGTTAATATTTCTATAACAGACTGATTACGTTTATTTAGCGAAGGCGCTAAAATTAGCAGTGATTGGGCTTTGTACGTTCAAATTTTGTTTCACATTTTCCTTGATCCTACAAAAAAGAATCCCTTTTCGCACTTAACGGGCAACGTGATACTTAATGCGCAGAATTTCAAAATAGTAAACATATTATCGTGACACAGTCTCGTTCTGTACAAAGTAACGCCCGCTTTCTCCTCTCACTATTTCTTGCGACTACAAATGAATGGGTACTTGAACGAATTGTACAAGCAAGGGCGCTGCCTTGACCCGTACCACTCGCAAAAGCGTCTTTGTGTACCTCTTTCATGAACAAAGAGGGAACTCGGTTCACTTTGTTGTCGACGCAACGTCTTTTGGCGCCTTGCCACAAGCCTATCACCACATAGCCTTTCAAATGAAGAGGCAATACCTGTTTTTTGAATTCTTCCAAATAGCAAGTACAAATATTAATTCTTTCGCATTAGGAAAAAAAATCGTACCTTTGCAGCGTGAAAAGCCTTTTTCCTTGGCAGCGCCAACATACATTTAAGACACTGCTATTCACAGTGTTGTCAGTTCTTGCACTAACATATGCGATCTCCGCAAAAGCGCAGGATTTTGGCGTATGGGCACACGATTGGAAAGGAAACGGCATTATTTTCCGTTGTAGCACGGGCAAGGTTACCTTCAGTAAGGTTGCAGAGGATTACTTTCTGTTGCGGGTAGAAGGACTTGGGATGTACACGTCGGAAAGCGGCAAACCACAAGTGCCGCTATACCGCACCTTTGTGACTTTGCCCAACGACGCCACGCCAACGCTGGAAACTCACGAGGTCGCATGCGACACCTTTTTCTTGACGGGAAAGTTGTTGCCTTGTCCGCCACCGAGGATGAAAGGAAACGACGGCCCTTTTGGCCTTTCTCCCGAACACGAAGCCTATCTCGCAGATAGCATTACCCCACCATCGTTAGTTTCACTGCAAGAAATGGGCGTGATGCGCGGCAAGCGCATGGCGTTAATAACAATTGCCCCCGTACAATACTATCCGGAAAAAAATTTTGTGACAGTGCACCGCAACTTGGAGGTTACGATTGGATTTGGCACGGCAAAGGGGGCTTATGCGAAGCCCTACACTGAAGTGGATGGGGCGACGCCCGTGTATGCAATAGCCACAACGGACAGTTTCCGCTCCGCACTAGAACCTTTCATACAGTGGAAGCGACAGGAAGGCTATGACGTGGAGGTGTTCTCCTCGCCATCTTGGGACAGGGACACGCTGCGCAGCATGCTGAAGCAACGCCACAAAACGGCGAACGCCTTACACCCAAGCCCCATATATGTGCTTCTGGCGGGAGACATACAACAAATACCTCCTTGTTTTGGCACAGAGCAACTGGAATTGCTGGGAACACACCTCTCCGATTTCTATTACGGCGAGTATACAGGCGACATGCTGCCCGACGCCTGCGTGGGGCGCTTACCAGCACGCAACGTGCAGGAACTCTCGTGGATGCTTGCCAAGACCATCGCCTATGAGAAAACACTACTCGCCGACACCTCTTATTTAAACCGGACACTGCTGGTGGCAGGCCACGAACAACGCGAAAACACTGACACTCTCACAAACGGTCAAGTGAACTACCTAAAACAACTGTTAACCAGCAACGACACTATTTGTTTCTACAATCCATCCAGCAACGGGCAAAAGGATGAAATATTATCGGCATGGCGACGCGGCGTGGGGCATGTGAATTACACAGCTCATTGTCTAACAACAGGTTGGCACCATCCGCAAATATTCAACGAAGACATCGACACTATAGGCCGCGCTGGACACTATTTCTTTGCTGTGAACAACTGTTGTAGCAGCAACGACTTAAGTGGAAACAGTTTCGGCAAGACGCTGCTACGTACGGGTGCCGTGGGAGTTATCGGCGCCACAGGGGAAACCCTTTGGGACGAAGACTACTACTGGGCCGTGGGCTGCAAAACGCCCTTCGCACTACAACCTGCGTTTGACAGCGCACGTCAAGGGGCCTACGACAGAACTATTCATCCACACAGGCAACCGTATGCCGAACAGGCGCGCACCGCCGGCGAGATGCTGTGGGCTGGCAACTTTGCCGTCATGCAATATGCCTCCCCTTTTGCTGGATACTACAACGAGACATATTGCCTTTACGGAGACCCCTCACTAATGCCCTACTTTAAAGTTCCCGAGCCCCTGCAAATAGTCATAGAGGACACCTTAAGGAAAGGTGACAACCATGTACTATTCAAGGGAACACCCTATGCGCGCGTCGCCATCACACAGACTGGCACGCTGTTGGGTTCGTGTCTCACAGACAGCACGGGGTCGGGCTTCATAAGCCTTCGGTACCCCATTTCGGCAGACACCGTGCTGCTGACCGCAACAGCACAGGGACACAGGACTGACATTCGCCAGATCCCCATCGCCACCCGTAACGGTGCATGGCTATCAGCAACGGAGGCCAAGCCGCAACGCCTTACGGCCGGCGACACAACACTTGTCACCGTGCGTTGGACAAACGTAGGAGACAGCACTGCTTTTCGCCACACCCTTGCGCTGCAAACAGCCACGGCAGACACCTTGACATCCTTCCACGCCTCCATTACCCCTGCCTTTTTCGTCGTTGACAGCCTGCCTGCCGACAGCACTGCGTCACACGCCTTCAAAGTGTTGTTGAGGGACAGCCAAGCAATGGAAATTGCACTTTTCGCCACAGCAATGGCAGAGGGAGCGCACGCGCCTTATTCAAGCCAACCGCTGCGTTTAGACGTGCAAAAGGCAAGAATAGCGTTGAAGGACGCCGTCTTGCTAAAGGACGGCAAACCCACAAACCAATTGAAGCCCACAACCAACTATTGGCTGCGTCTTATCGCGGAAAACCCCACCGACTGCCATGCTGCCGTCTCACGCCTTTGCGTAACGGACTTTAGAGGCGGCATCTTTCTTGCAAACGCCTGCCATTCAGGGGTAGCAAGGGACGCACACGCCATAGACACCATACTCCTACCCCTCACAACTAACGACACGCTGAACCATCTGTCTTTTCATGTGGAAGCATATGCCAACAACGATTTGACCGTTTACGACCTATTATTCTTGGTGAACAACGACATAGAGACTTTTTCCGATGGAGACTTCAGCCATTTCCCCTGGGATACCTCCGCGATGCTTCCTTGGATTATTGACACTTCGCCTGAAGCCCCTTTCAGCCCCTCGGCGCGCAGCGCCACTTTGGCCGAAGGGCAACGCAGCGAATTGGCCATAAAACTGCAAGTGAACGCCCTGGACACACTCTCTTTCTACACGAAGATGCAATCGCCGTCGGCAGAAGGCTCTCTCTCGTTTTGGATTGACGGCACACGCCGAACCCATTGGAACGCCACACACCCAAAGACACAGCGACAGTACGTTGTTGCTGCCGGCACGCACACTTTTCTTTGGCGCTATGAAAGCACAGGACCAAACGGAGGACACGCCTGGATAGACAACGTCCGAATGCCTTTCTCTTGCTACCCTTTGTCCACAGCGGGATATGGCAGCATGCTGACAGCATTGGCCATAGGCGAACAGCCGGCCACGGAAGACAGCATAGCCATTTTTCCTAATCCCACAAAAGGACAATTATGGGTAAGAAACAACGGCTCACAACCGCATTCTTTGGCCATTTATGACAATTATGGCCGCAGAATCTCCTCTTTCACCTTGCTGCCCGAAAGCGAATTGCCCCTTCTACTTGACCACTTGCCAAAAGGTACCTACCTCCTGCGCCACGAAAATGGGCACAAGAAAATAATTCTGTTCTAACACAACATGGACGATACCACAGCCATTGTTAAGCAGCAAGATGCCACCTTTGTCAACTACCTCCTGGCTCCCGACACCGCCGCGTCCAAGGAATGGCAACCCTTGTCATTCGACAGCGTCTTTGCCGCCCACGCCGTGACCGAACCCGTACGTCATCGCAGTCTCTTCGAGAGCCACACATTGGCGCCGACACATGATGTCCCTTTGGCAAGGCCATCCTACAACGCGCCAGGATGGATATTCTGCCTACTGCTCGTCATGGCCGCGCTAATAAGTCTCTACTTCAACACCTATCGTCTGCGTCTTGGCAATGTGATACGTTCGGCCTTGCAAAAACGTGAGATGGAACACTTCGTGCGCGACAACAACTTCCGTCGGCGCGCCTCCATCCTACCCATGTTGTTACTCTATTCAGGCAGCATATCCTTGGCAGCATGCCGTTTCTACCCACTCCCTACTAATCCATGGCACGGAATAGGACTCTATCTCGGCATCTTCGCCTTGCTATCTGTGTGGCTGCTATTCAAAAACGGCCTAATACGCCTATTGGGCAACATCTTTGAAAACGACGCCTCCGCAGCACTTTATGTTGCAAACAATTACATATACCAACTACTCGCCAGCATCCTAACCGCACCCATCGTATTACTTTCTTTCTTCGCCCCTTGGCAACCCGCCACAGGCAGTGCCATTCTAATTGCGGTAGCAACCTTCTTCGTAATTAGAACCATTCGGGGCATGCAACTAATTTTAACAAATGCAAAAAACTCACAATTCTATCTTTTTTATTATCTTTGTATCTTGGAATTTGTACCCCTTTTGGTAGCGTGGAAGACGTTTATCTCCATGTGATCAAATATTTATAAGTGTAACAGGATGAAGATGAAAATCAAAAAAATTCTTATTTCGCAGCCCGAACCGGCCGATATTGAGCAGTCGCCCTACCACGATTTGGTGGAGAAATACGGTTTAGACCTCACCTTCT
>JAXFQM010000114.1:0-2540 GCA_034178965.1 Bacteroidales bacterium
GATGATGATACTTTTTTCGCCTTGCGAGGCCGACATGTAACGCACATTGTTCTCTATGTCGTCCACTACTACTATGCTTTGCTTGATGGCACCTGTACCGTCGCAGAACGGGCATTTTTCCTGAACATCCACCTCCATCACAGGGCGCACTCGCTGGCGTGTTATTTGCATCAAGCCAAACTTGCTGAGAGGCAGGATGGTATGTCTTGATTTGTCCTTTTTCATCTCCGCGCACATTACGTCGTATATCTCGCGGCGATGCTCGGCCTTCTGCATGTCCACAAAGTCCACAATGATGATTCCTCCCATGTCGCGCAAACGAAGTTGTCGCGCAATCTCCTTCGCGCTTTCCCTGTTCACCTGCAGTGCAGTGTCTTCTTGTCCCGTTCCCGCCTTGATATGGTTGCCACTGTTCACGTCAATGACATGCATGGCTTCTGTGTGCTCAATATAGAGATACACGCCGCTGCGTATGGTGACAATCTTACCAAAAGCGCGGCGTATGTCGCGCTGTACGCCAAATTGGTCGAAAATGGGCGTTTCCAGTTTGTAGAGATGCACAATATCGACTTTTTCCGGCGCAATGGTGCGTATGTACCCGCGCACATCGTTGTATACAGCCTCGTTGTCTACATAGATGTCGTTAAAATCGTCGCCCAACACATCACGCAGCAAGGCGCTGGTTGCGTTCAACTCGGAGGAAATTTTGCATTCTCCAGTGGCCTTGCGCAGTTTCGCCGTCATCGTGCGCCAGCGTTCGAGCAGCGCATTCAAGTCGCTGGTAAGTTCCGTCACGGTTTTTCCTTCGGCAAGGGTTCGAATGATGATGCCAAAGTTGTCCGGCTTGATGTTTTGAAGTATTTTGCGTAGACGTGTGCGTTCCTCGCCGCTTCGTATCTTGGTGGAGATGGAAACTTTGTTTGAAAAGGGCTCTAAAATAAGAAAATGTCCTGCCAACGAAATATCGCAACTTAACTTGGGCCCTTTGGTGGAAATCGGCTCTTTAGTGACTTGCGCGAGTACGTATTGTCCCACTTTCACAAAATCGCTTATTGCGCCCACTTTGTCGATTTTGGCTTCGGGTCTAAAACCTTTTAGGTTTTGCATTGACGCGTCGCCGTTCATTGCCTGTTTCAGATACTTGTTAACATTGTTGAATTGTGCGCCCAAATCAAGATAGTGCATAAAACCGTCTTTGTCGTCTCCCAAGGTTACGAAACAGGCGTTAAGGCCGGTCATGATTTTGCGCACCTTGCCAAGAAAAATGTCGCCGACGGCATAGTGGTCGCTTGTTTTTTCGCGATGTAGTTCCACCAATTGCTTGTCTTCCAGTAATGCCATGTTTATCTCGGCGCTATTGGCAGATATAATAAGTTCTTTATTCAAAAGTGTGGTAGTTTACATTAAGTTTTGTATCGAAAAAACAAATTACACAGCCGGAGCCGTGGCTTCGTTGTGCAATTTGTTTTAGTAATAAAAAGCCTATAGGAAGAAAAGGTCGAACGCAGCCTACTTCTTCTTATGTCTGTCCTTGCGCAAGCGTTTTTTGCGCTTGTGCGTCGCCATCTTGTGGCGTTTGTGTTTTTTACCGTTAGGCATAATTACAAGATAATTTTAATTGTATTATTCTTTGCTATGTATTCTTACGATTTCACGTTCTTCTTAACGTCAATCACAAAAGTCTTAGCGGGCTTGAAGGCAGGAATATTGTGCGCGGGTATGATAATGGTGGTATTGCGCGAAATATTGCGACCCGTTTTTTCGGCGCGCTTTTTGATGATGAAACTTCCGAAGCCACGCAGATAAACGTTTTCGCCTTCAGAAAGCGACTCCTTAATCACGTTCATAAACTCTTCGACAGTAGCCTGGATGGCAACCTTTTCGATACCGGTTTTTTGAGCAATTTCTGCTACTATTTCAGCTTTAGTCATGTTTAATTAATAACAGTTTACTTAAATATTTTACTTTTTAAAGCGAATTTCAATTTGCAAAGATACAGAAAAATTTCCCAATGGCAGAAATTATTTTCGTTTTTTTTTAAGAATACACGTCTTGTTTTACTATTAATAATCTAACAATATGTATATTAAGTGTATTTGTTAAAGATGAGATAAAATGCGTAATCTTTACAACAATACCTTTGTTTAGAATGCCTTTTCCGCTGAATTTTTGCGTTTTATGACAAAAATCAAAGCAAAAGCCACAACGCTAAGAACTGCCGTTGCGGCCACCAACCAGCCTGGAAAGCCGATGCTTTCAGACGGGTTTATTGAAAAGTTGCCACGATAGTATAGGTAATAGAACACCACGATGATGGAATTGTTGAGAAAATGCGCGCAAACATTCACCAGCAGTGAGCCGCCATAGTGGAAGAGATAGCCTAAAGCAAGGCCCATCACCACGCGTGGCACAAAACCAAATATGTCTCCATGCGCCAACGAAAACACCACCGAAGTGATTAGGATGGCCCAGTGTGGACTGCGCAGGGCACGCGCCAGCGTGGTTTGCAGCGCTCCGCGAAAAAATAATTCTTCGCACAC
>JAXFQM010000156.1:0-10489 GCA_034178965.1 Bacteroidales bacterium
GTTTCTACGGTCTTATCTTCAACGAAAGTTACTACCACGTCGCCACCCTATTCCCACCCGAAGGAGGCTATGCGGGCTTTCTCTTTGGCAAGGTGGTGGACATGTTCTATTTCCCTCTCTTTGAGTTTGATTGGCCTCAATGGATGCCGATCATCGGGGGAGGGCACTTCGAGTTCTTTAATGCCATCTTCAATGTGGCGGATAGTGCTATTACGGTGGGAGTCATAATGTTAGTTGTGTATCAGTTGTTTTTTGCATCCGAGAAGGATAATATTGTGAACTTGGAGGGGGGAAATGGCAAAAAAGAACCTTCCAAAAAAGAGGGAGAGTGAAAAAAGTTTTTTTGCTAAAATGTTGAAATAAAACAATATCTATTAGATAATTGGGGTCCGTGTGAAGTTTTTTTTGCACATGTCATAAAAAAGTGGTATTTTTGCAAAAGATTTCAAAGATGGAAATGATGGCGTTGTAGCTCAGTTGGTAGAGCAGCGGACTGAAAATCCGTGTGTCATTGGTTCAATTCCAATCAATGCCACCTTGAAGAGGAGAAGACGAAAGCCTTCCCCTCTTTTGTTTTGCCACTGTCGGCTGGCCGCGAAGCTTTTCCAGCCGACCCAAAAACATCATATATTCATACTATCATCCGCTATGTATGTAACTCCGATACAAGTGCGTTTTAACGACATAGACATGATGGGGCATATCAATAACGCCATCGTCATGGAATACCTTGATTTGGCGAAGAGCCGCTATTTCGCCGCTGCTGGCGTTCCCGTAAAGCCAGAGGAAGGCGATTTCACTGTGATGGTGGTGCGACACGAGATAGACTTCTTGAGCCAGATACACTATCATGATGATGTGGAAGTCCACACCTGCACGGAGTGTTACGGCAATAAAAGCATACGGCTCGCACTTGAAGTCTATGCTAACGGCAAGTTGGCATGCAGGTGCGCGACTGTTATGTGCGGCTACTTACGCAGCGTGGGCTCAAGCGCCCTCATTCCAGAAGAACTAAAGGAGCAACTTCGCTGCTTCGATGCGGCTCATGCATAGGGAAGGAGAAGGGGAGACGAACATGGCCTTGTGCTAATACCTCCCCCAAGCAGTTGTGCCCTTGGCGCATGGTATGTTGTCCATAGGTTTTAGAGAGCATCGAGGTAAGGGCGTGCCAGCACTCATCTCCTACATACCTCCCACCGCGGTGGGAGATGTGTGCTCCCTTGGTGCTTGGAAAGTTTCGGTGTAGGCAGGCCGACACGCTGCATCCAGGGTAGGAGGCGGGGGGCTATTCAAAGAGTTGCAGCAGATGGTAGATACCGATGCCCAAGTAGTTGCCCAGCATGTAACCCAAAAGTCCCACGAAGATGCCCACAAGGACAATCTCCTTGTTCTTTAGCAGAGCCGAGACCAGCGGGACGAAGGGGGGGGAGTTAATGAGCGCGACGGAGGTTACCATTACCGTGTCACCATCTAATTTCATAAACTTGGACAAGAGGATTTGCAGCATGACGCTGCCGAAAACGATGAAGGCAATATAGGCCAAGATGCCAAGGTTGCCCAAGAGGTTCAGTCGGCTAATATCGCAGGAAGTGGCTATGGAGAGGGCGAAGACGTTCACGAAGTAAAGTCCCACGTTGAACGAATGGTCTTGCCTACGAATGGGAGGGAGAAAGGAGGCCATGATGGACAAAGTGGTGAGCAGCAGTATGAAGAGTGTCATGTTTATCCCTTTTTCTGCCGAGGTGACAAGGTAGGACAATGCCACTATCAGCCCCGTCAGCGCAATGGGCAACAAAGAGGCGAACCATGTTTGGTGAGGGCCAGGCTGGCTTTTATCGGCATTAGAGAGGACAATGTCATCGCTTGGCGCCTCCACGCTTGTCGCCAAGGTGTTTGCGTGCGGCAACGCTTTCCGGAACACCGTTTTACCGAGGAATATGATGAATACCAAATATAGGCTGGTGACGATGAGGTCGTAGACCGTTACGCATAGATACAGTTCCTGTCCCATGTCAACCCCTTGTTTGATGGCTCCCATGTTGGGGATGCCGCCGGTGTAGATGCCCGTTGCCACGGCGCACACCTTGGCGTAGTCATCGTGTGTGAGGTTTTGCGACGTCATGTTGCGGAAAAGAAAAAACCCCGCGAAAGTGGCAAGCGTCACCGCCAGCAGGCCAGAGCAAAACGCCTTCAAGGCCTTACCAGTGCTCCATTTCTTTAGGTTGCAGCCCATCAGCATTAGGGGGATGGCCACGGCTATGGCAATATTTCCAGCGTCAACGCTCACCGACTGCGCCGCACTGGTTTCGGGCACAAAACCGCTGTTGCCGACTGCAAGACCTATGGCGTATAACACAGTCATGGGCGATATTTTCTCTATCCATGCCCAGCGTTTTGCCAGCAACATGATGCCAAGGGGCACGAGCGACAGATATATCAGCAGGGGCGCCACGGCTATTCGGTTTCATTCTTCTTGGGTCTTCCGCTCTTGCGTTTGTTGGCAGGATTCGCGGCGTTTGTCAAGGCCTTCTTTTTTTTAGGTTGTTCGCTTTGGGTGGCCACAGGGGCATCCATGGCTGCCGTTGCCTTTTCTGCTGGCACTTCTTTTGCGGGGAAACTCTTTTTTGCCGACCGCATGGCCTTTTTGCATGCTTCCAGTTCTAAGCGCAGGTATTTCCCCGTGAAACTATCGGTGCGTTCCGCCAATTCTTCGGGGGTGCCTTCAAATATCACCTCTCCGCCGGCAACTCCACCGTCGGGGCCCATGTCTATGATGTAGTCTGCCGTTTTGATGACATCCATGTTGTGTTCCACCACCAGCACCGTGTTGCCTTTGTCCACTAACTTTTGCAGCACCAGCAGCAGCACGCGTATGTCTTCGAAGTGCAGCCCAGTGGTGGGCTCATCCAAGATAAATAAGGTGTTGCCCGTGTCGGGCTTGCACAGTTCCGTGGCAAGTTTGATGCGTTGCGCCTCCCCTCCGCTGAGGGTGGTGGAGGGTTGTCCCAGTGTGATGTATCCCAGCCCCACATCCTTGAGTGTTTGCAACTTCCGGCTCAGTTTTGGATAGGCGTTGAAGAATTCCACGGCTTCGTTGATGGTCATGTCAAGCACGTCGGCAATGCTCTTTCCCTTATATCTTATTTCGAGCGTTTCGCGGTTGTAGCGCTTGCCGCCGCACACCTCGCAGTTTACATATACGTCGGGCAAGAAATTCATCTCGATGGTTCTCACGCCGGCACCCTTGCAGTTTTCACATCTGCCGCCCGCTACGTTGAAGGAAAACCTGCCGGGCTTGTATCCCCTTATTCGTGCGCTGGGTAGTTCAGTGAACAGGCTGCGTATCTCGTCGAAAAAGCCTACGTATGTGGCTGGGTTGCTTCGTGGCGTGCGACCTATGGGCGATTGGTTTATCTCAATGACCTTGTCTATATTGTCCATGCCTTCGATGCTTTCGTAGGGCAAAGGACGGCGCTGCGCGTTGAAAAAGTGTTTGTTTAACAGAGGGTGCAAGGTGTCGTTTACCAGCGACGATTTCCCGCTGCCGCTTACGCCGGTAATGCAGATGAATAGGCCAAGGGGTAGGTCCAGCGTTACGTTCCGCAGGTTGTTTCCCGTGGCACCCCTCAAGATGAGGTGCTGACGTTTTTCTGCGCTACGGCGTATTGGAATTTTTATGTCGCGCGTGCGGTTGAGGTAGTCGGTAGTGAGAGTACGTTGATTCAAGAACACGTCGCGGGGGCCTTGCGCCACTACGTGTCCGCCATGGACGCCTGCGCCCGGCCCTATGTCCACAATATAGTCGGCGTTGAGAATCATATTGCGGTCGTGCTCCACAACGATCACCGTGTTTCCCAAGTCGCGCAATGTTTTAAGGGAGTGGATGAGGCGAGAGTTGTCCCTTTCGTGCAGGCCAATGGAGGGTTCATCAAGTATGTAGAGCACGTTGACGAGTCTTGCACCTATTTGCGTGGCGAGCCTAATGCGTTGTGCCTCGCCCCCGCTGAGGCTTTTGCTGCTGCGGTTGAGGCTTAGATATCCCACCCCTACGTCAATGATGAATTTGGTGCGGGATAGTATCTCGCGCACCACTTCGTGCGCCACTTTCTTTTCTGCTGGCGTTAATTTGCTTTCAAGGTTTCTCGTCCATTCATGCAGCACGTTGATGTTCATGTCGGCAACCTCGCCAATGTTTTTGCCGTCCACCAGGAAGCATAGGCTTTCCTCCTTCAGTCTTTTTCCGTGGCAGTGGGGGCAGGGCACGCTGTCCATGAAACTGCGCGCCCAAGATTGCAGCCCGGCGGGGCTATCTTCGCCTGCCATTTCCTCAATGTAGTTCACAATGCCTTGGAACCCAGCGAGACCATCGCTATCAAGGTTGTGGTAGCCTGGGTAGTCGCTGGTGCCATACAACAGCGCGTTCATGGCATCCTCGTTAAAGTCCTGCATGGGGGTGTCGAGGTCGAAATCGTATTGTTTCCCCAGCGCGGCCACTTGCCGGTAGAAGGTGTTGTTTTCGTTGAATTTGCCCAACACTTCTAAAGCGCCATCACGGATGCTGGCGTTGGGGTTGGGGATGAGTTTGGCGAGGTCTATTTCGGACACCTCTCCTATGCCGTTGCAGTGCGGGCACGCTCCGTAGGGCGAGTTGAAAGAAAAGGTGTTGGGTTCAGGGTCGGGGTAGGAGATGCCCGTGTCGGGGTCCATGAGTGTGCGGCTGAAATAGCGTGTCTGTCCCGTTTCGTCGTCCAAAATCATCAGCACACCTTTCCCTTGCTTAAAGGCCATTTGAACAGCCTCCTTCAGCCTGTCTGCGTTTTTCTCTCCCACGCGCATCCTGTCCACCACCAGTTCTATGTCGTGTGTTTTGTACCTGTCCACCTGCATTTTGTAGGTAATCTCGCAGATTTCGCCATCCACCCTCACTCGAAGGAAGCCTTTTTTTGCCACTTGAACGAACAGTTCTCGGTAGTGTCCCTTGCGCCGTTTCACCAAGGGTGCCAGTACCGTCACCTCTTTGTCGCTGAAAGCTTTTGCTATGGTTTCCAATATTTGGCTTTCGGTGTATTTCACCATTTTTTTCCCACTTACGTGGCTGTATGCTACGCCGATGCGAGCGTAAAGCAGCCTCACGAAATCGTATATTTCCGTCAGAGTGCCCACCGTGGAGCGCGGGTTTTTGTTAGTGGTCTTTTGTTCGATGCTGATGACAGGACTCAATCCGCCTATGTAGTCCACATCGGGGCGTTCCATGTTGCCTATGAAATGCCTTGCGTATGCCGAGAACGTTTCCATATATCTTCGTTGCCCTTCGGCGTAAATGGTGTCGAACGCCAACGACGACTTGCCGCTGCCGCTGAGACCGGTGAACACCACCAGTTGGTTGCGGGGTATTTCTACGTCGATGTTTTGTAGGTTGTGCTCCCTGGCACCTAAGACTTCAATTTTGTTACTCATTACAAAGTTCTCCGTATATGGCGGCGGTGTGGCGGCGTTGTCGGGTCGGGATTAGATGGATTCCAGCAGCGATGTGTCGTGCCGTCTCGTGTTCAACACATTGTTTTTGGTACCCTCACTGCCGTCGGGCAATGCAACGCGGTAGGTTTTGTTCTCTTTGTTTTTCAGTTTGTCGGTCTGTATCCAAGGATTTAGGTCGCGCAGCATCTTGTAGGTGGTGCCATTGTTGCGTGCAAAGGCGTAAAGGTCCACGTCCTGCCCTTCCAGTGTGACCTCCTTGGTGGGCACAGGGTGGTAGAGGTCGCACTGTCTCACGTGGAAACCGTAGTCCAAAGGGTGTTGCATGATGGTTTTAATGGCCACGATACGAAATACATACCGAGTGGTCTCGTAGGGTGTCATAAGGTCCCAATACAGGTCTACGCCCTGGTTTTTGCTGCGCCGTCTCACTCCGTTTTCGCCCAGGTTGTATGCAGCGGCCGCCATGCTCCAACTGCCGAACTCGTCGTACAGTTTTTTTAGGAAGTGGCAGGCGGCTTCGGTGGAAAGCGTGAGATTGTTTCGCATGTCTATCTCGTCGCTAATTTCCAGTCCGTAAGTTTTTCCGGTGGATTGCATGAATTGCCAGTAGCCTTGTGCTCCCGCCTGCGAGGTCGTCGCAGCGAGGCCGCTTTCGGCCACGCATAAGTATTTCATGTCGGCCGGTATGCCGTTCTTTTTTAGTATGGGTTCGATGACGGGGAAAGCCCGTGCGGCTCTTTTCAGCCATAGCATCATGTTGGTGTGCCCGTACATGTTCACCATCAGTTCTCTGTCCAGCGCTTCGTGCACATAGAAGGTCTCCAAGGGTACTGGCTCGCCGCAAAAAGTGGCAGTGTCGGGTACAAGGGGCGCGTAGACGCGGTAGTCTGCCTTGATGGCGTTTTGGTAGATATCATCTGCGTCTTCTTTGCTTGTTGCGAAGAGAAATACTTGTCCTGCCAATGCTGCGCAAGAGAGTATGACGGCTGTTATGGCAATTTTTTTCATAACGTTGGGTGTTAGAGCATTTCCGCAAGATGGCGCACAATGTCGCGTGCCACTTCTTGTTTGCTTTTCAGTTTGCCGCGTAAGGTCGTGCCATCGCGGTCTACAATGGTTACGAGGTTGGTATCTGTTTCGAAGCCAGCACCCTTGTCACGCAGGCTGTTCAGCACGATGAAATCGAGGTTCTTCTTTTTTAGTTTGCTGTTGGCGTTTTCCAGTTCGTTGTTGGTCTCCAGTGCGAAGCCCACCAGACGTTGCTGACTTGTTTTCATGCCGCCCAGCGTGGCCAGTATGTCGGGGTTTTGCACCATAGTTAACGTCATGGTGTCGTTGTCACCACGTTTCTTGATTTTGTATTCTTTAGGGTCGATGGGGCGGAAATCGGCTACGGCGGCTGCTAATATGGCCGCGTGGCAGTGGGGAAACGTCTTGGTGCAAGCGTCATACATTTGCAGGGCGCTTTCCACGTCCACCCTGGACACATTAGGGGGAGTGGGCAGTGCCGTGGGGCCGGCCACCAGCGTTACTTCCGCTCCAGCCTCGGCCAAGGCTTCCGCCAGGGCGAACCCCATCTTTCCAGAGGAAAGGTTTCCAATGAAGCGCACGGCATCTATGCGCTCGTGGGTAGGGCCTGCGGTAACCAGCACTTTCTTTCCTTGACATCCTGTTGCGCTTTGCGTGGCAAGGGTTGGTTGTTTGCCTTTTGTCGCAAGGCGTTGCAGGTGGTCAAATATTTCTTCGGGTTCGGCCATGCGCCCTTTGCCCATGGTGCCGCAGGCCAATTCGCCCGTGGCGGGTTCGATAAACAGCACGCCGTCTCTCTTCAATGTCTCAATATTGCGTTTCACGGCGGGGTTTTCCCACATTTGCGTGTTCATGGCGGGGCACATCACCACGTTTTTCCCTGTGAAGGCTAGCAGCAGTGTGCTCAATGCATCATCGGCAATGCCATTGGCCATTTTGCCGATGATGTTTGCGCTGGCGGGAGCCACCACCATGGTGTCACCCCAGTCTTTTAGGCTAATGTGTTCGGTGCTGCGGTCGTTGGAGGGGGAGAAGAGGTCGGAGTATACTTTTCGCTCGCTCAGCGTTTCCAGCGTCAGCGGCGACACGAATTGCAACGCGTGGCTGGTGGCGGCGCACTGCACGTTGAAACCTGCTTTCTTCAGCAGGCGCAGCAGCAGGGGTGCCTTGTAGGCCGCTATGCCTCCAGTGATGCCGAGGATGAGGTTCATGGCATTTCCTTTTTTGTATGGTTTGTTGGGCTCGTTGCTTTGAGAGGGTGGCAGTAGACAATTAACGCCGCCACGGGGATGCCCTTTGTTATGGGCGTGGCCAGGGCGAGTTGTTTTTTGCGCCTTTTATGGCCGAGGGCGGTAGGAGGTTTTTGGGGGTGTGTGGTTCGCCTCAAGCCGAGCCTTGTGTGGCGGCGACTTGCATGGGTTGTGCGGAAGGGAATTATTGGTTGCCCTCTTCGCGTTCCGCGCTTTCCACTATGCGGTTTTCTTCCGTCTCCAACTTGAGTGATTCGCGTATTTCTTTGCTGGGGTTGCGGAAGTAGATTTTGTCGTCCAGGTATTCCTGTGTGGCTACCAATGTGGGTTTAGGTTCGCGTTCGCTTTGGCGTACCAATTCCACCTGCTCGCGATTTTCGAAATTGTCCTCCAATCCATCGAAGGTGGAAGAGAGTTCATCCAGTTTGTTGTGCAATTCCTTTTTCCCCTCGGCTGCTATTTGGTTGGCCCTTTTGGAGAGGATGGCCACGCTTTCGTAGATGTTTTCGGTTCCCTTGCTTAAGTCGTAGATGTTGCGCGTGACGATCACGGTGGAGGCCTTTTGCTTTTCTTTGTTTTCCATTTTAGGTAATTGAAGATGAAGATATTGTTTCGTGTGATTATTTTTCCTCGTAGGTGCCGTCTTCGATGGACGCAATGATGGCTTTGCTGTCGGAATAGATTTTCTGCGCCTGTTTGATGTATTTGCTGTCGCTGAACAGGGCGTAAAAGCGGTCGAAGTCGTTCACGGCCACTTGTAGGCGTTCCTTCACTTTGTCTTTGCGGCTGTTGGCACCATATTCGTAGGCGCTGCGCAGTGCGTAGAACATGGCGTCTTCGCGGAGGGGGCTGTCGGGATAGTTATTCAAGAATTCGTTTAAGGCCACGTATGCGGCACGGTATTCCTCAATGTTGTAATAGCCCACGGCAATTTCGTAGTCCTTGCGCATGAGTTTGCCTCGCAGCACGTCGAGGTATTTGTTCACTTCAGGTATGTGCACGCTTTGTGGGTAGCGTTCGGAGAAACGCTCCAGCGCGTCCACTGCATTGTGTGTCAAACTTTGGTCCAGTGAATATTCGGGCGACTCCAGGTATTGGCAGTGGGCAAATTGGAATGCGGCCTCTTCGGCCCGCGAACTGTAGGGGTAGCGGCGCATGAAATTGTTCAACTGGTATGCCGCGCTATAGTATGAGCCTTGCTTGATAAGGCATTGTGCATAGTACCAGTTGACATCTTCGGCCAATTCCTTGCCGTGGTAGTACAACTGAATATTTTCGAATAGTTGGGTGGCCCTCGTGTAACTGCCTTCCTCGAAATATTTCACTGCAGCGGCGTATTTTGCATCGTAATCGTTGCTTTTTAGCAGGCCGTTGTAGCCATTGCATCCGCCTAAAGACATGATGCTCATTATTATTAGGGTAAAGCTAAAGTTCTTTTTCATGATTGCAAAATTACGAATTTTTTTCGACATATCCAAAAAATAAATATGCAAAGTTTCCGTGCGCGAAGAAAATTTATGAAGGCTACCAAGCGCGGCTGTTGAAATGAGTGAAATAGGGCGTGTTAAGGAGTTTTTCCCGTCTCTGCCAATTTTCCCAAAAGAAGAGAGGGAGGGCTTTTGATTCAAACGGATACGACATTGGGCACCCCGTTTTGCTATGCCCTTGCGTGTCGCGCCCCCAAGGGACAATAGGCACCCTGTGGTGTACACGGAACCGTAGTGACGTCGAAGGCATGCGGATGCGGAGACAGCACTGACCCTGCACCGAGGCGGCAGGTGAGTGCTGCCATGGTGCTGCCATGGTGCTGGCATGCCGCTTCTGCGAGTGGCAGAGGATGGGGTGCAGGGAGTGGGCCGACGCGTCAATGCACGGCGAGAGCAACTTTTAAGAAAAGGGACGACACCGTGGGTACCGTGAGTCAAACAAGGCGGCGGCCGAATAGCGTAAACCTTTTCATGACACCTAAAGCCCCCTAAAAATGAGGATGCACTTCGCTTTCAAGGGCATCGGGGAAGGCAAAAAGAGAAGTATCGTGCGGCAAAGTGCCGCCCAGCGCAAGCGCAGCATATGTTTTACGGCAAGCAGGGTTTTACGGGCCTTTCTCCGTAGCGCCCTTTCGGCAGCATTAAAGGCTATCCGTGGGCACTTTGCACTTGCCGTCCCGACCCTTGGGGAAAAGCAACTTTTTTTCATCCATATCGTTTTTTTTTCGTAACTTTGCAGAACATAAACACATTATGAATATGGATACCATTATCATCTTAGACTTTGGCTCTCAATACACTCAGCTCATCGCACGCAAAGTGCGTGAGATGAACATTTACTGCGAAATACATCCCTATAACAAAATTCCGGCCTTGAACAGCAATGTGAAAGGTGTCATCTTTAGCGGCAGCCCCTTCAGTTGCAACGACCCCGACGCGCCGGTGCCCAATATGGACGGTATCAAGGGAAAACTGCCCTTGCTGGGGGTGTGCTACGGTGCGCAATACCTCGCCAAATGGGGCGGAGGCATCGTGGGACAAAGCCACACGCGCGAATATGGTCGTGCCAACCTCTGTCGCATAGACCGCGAAAGTCTCCTAATGAAAGGAGTGCCCGACGGCAGCCAGGTGTGGATGAGCCACGGCGACACCATACAAAGTTTGCCCGAGAATTATACCTGCATTTGTAGTACCGACAACGTGCACTATGCCGGATACCACATAGAGGGAGAAGATACCTATGCC
>JAXFQM010000161.1:0-2787 GCA_034178965.1 Bacteroidales bacterium
AGCAGCATAGAAAGCATGCACAAACTGAAAGAACAGGCCGCACAAATGAAAGAGGTGCTGCTAAAAGGTGACATAGACCAAATAGGGCACATCCTCGACTTTGGCTGGCAGCACAAAAAACAAATGGCCTCCAGCATCACCAATCCACGCATTGACGCCATTTACAACTTAGCAAAGCAAAACGGAGCCTCGGGGGGGAAAATTAGCGGAGCAGGAGGTGGGGGGTTCATGTTTTTTTACTGCCCTGGCACCACACGCTACCAAGTAGCAGAAGCCTTAAAGGCCTTTGGGGGAGACGTGCATCGCTATGAGTTTACCACCGAAGGGCTGCGAACATGGACCATGTGACAAGCCAGCCCTCCACCCCCATCCACTGTCATTTGCAAACTCACACCTAACCTTTTCCACAACATGAACCGAATACAAGAATCCATACAGCAAAGCATGGCCACCAAGCAAGCCATCCTCGACGACGAAGACTTCCAAGAACGTATTAAACGAGCCGCCCACTTGATAGTCGACAGCCTCAAGGCCAACGGCAAGACACATTTCTGCGGCAACGGCGGCAGCGCGGCCGATGCTCAACACTTGGCAGCAGAACTTAGCGGACGTTTCTATTTCGACCGTCCGCCCCTCAACGCGGAAGCCCTGCACTGCAATACCTCCTACCTCACCGCCGTTGGCAATGACTATGGCTACGACCAGGTCTTCGCACGCCTACTGCGAGGCACCGCGCATAAAGGCGACGTGTTAGTGGGATTGAGCACCAGCGGAAACTCTACGAACATCCTTGAGGCCTACAAGGTGGCACGTGAAAAAGGCGTACACATCATCTCGCTTACTGGAATGACAGGAGGTAAGATGAAAGAAATGAGTGATATACTCCTTAACGTACCATCCACCGACACCCCGCGCATACAAGAATGCCACATCTTGATTGGCCACATAGTGTGCGAACTTGTAGAAACGGCTCTCTTCGGACACCTGGCGCAATAATGCGTCCGCAAAAAACACTTGACATGAAAGAAGCTATTGTATTGGCTGGCGGACTCGGCACACGGCTGCGCAACGTGGTGCACAACGTGCCCAAACCCTTGGCGCCCGTAAACGAAAGACCCTTCTTGGCATACCTGCTGGATTACCTTGCTAAGCAAGGCTTCGAGCATGTGGTGCTTTCCACTGGCTACATGCACGAGAAAATATCGGCCTGTTTCGGCAAAAGCCATCATGGTATACATCTCTCCTACGCGGTGGAAAACGAGCCTTTGGGCACGGGCGGCGGTATCCTTAACGCTATGCAATACTGCAATAACGACGAAATGGCGGTGTTAAACGGTGACACACTATTTCGCGTGAACTACAACGAATTGGAGCGCTGTTTCCGCTCCCACCGCACCGACCTTGCCGTCGTGTTGCGCCATGTGGACGACACTAGCCGCTATGGTAGTGTAGCCCTTTCTCCCGATGGACGGATTGGCACCTTTGCAGAAAAAGCCATCTCTTCTGGACCTGGACTCATCAACGGTGGCATCTACATGCTGCGCCGTACCCTATTAGACGCCTGCGGTTTCAACGAAATAAAGAAATTCTCCTTCGAGAAAGACCTCCTGGAACCTTTCTCGACACACCTGCCTTTTTTCGGACTCATCTCCAACGCCTATTTCATTGACATCGGCGTACCCGAAGATTATTGCCGCGCTCAAGCGGAATTTCCCTCTCTTGCGTAATTCCCCTTGCAGGTATCCCATTCCCTTTCATGCAATGCCACACTTGCGTAGAAACCTATGGAAGGGGAAATGGGCCCGCGTTTTCTTACCCGCAAGGGGAAATCTTGCCCAAAAGTCAGCCATTCATCTTGAAGTCCCTTTTATCTGCACGCGAACAATAGGGGGCCGCGCCAATATGACGCGCCCCCCTATTTTATCAAATACATCTAATTATTTCTGCAAGCGTATGCGAGCATCCACCGCCACCACTTCGCGCGGATTGCCCAACAATGGGTTAAGATCCATTTCGGCAATCTCAGGCGCAGCCTGCACCAAAGCGCTCACTCGTGCCACTTGGTCGGCATAGAGGTCTATGTTCACAGGCTCCTGGCCACGCACGCCTTGAAGAATCTTGTAGCCTTTCAAGTGGGTTATCATCTCTTTGGCCTCGGCCGCGCTGATGGGGGCCAATGCACTCTGCACGTCTTTCAGCACCTCGATGAAGATGCCACCCAAACCAAAGAACACTTGATGGCCGAATTTGGGGTCCTTGATGGCACCAATGTAAACGTCGGTGCCGTCAAGCATACGATACATCTCCACGGCATAGGTATCCTTGATATGTATGAGACGATCAAATTCCTTTTCCACTGTCGCCTCATCCTTCACGTTCAGCGTCACTCCACCTACGTCGCTCTTGTGCAGCGGACCCACCACTTTCATCACAAGGGGGTAACCCTCTTTTCGCGCAAACTGCACTGCCTCGTCCTTCGTCTTCACCTCCACGCTTCTCTTGCGCGCTATTCCTGCCGCATCCAGCAATTCGTTGTAGTCGGCTATTTCCATGTAGCCATCCTTGCAACGGTCCACAGTTTTGCGGATGCGTTCTACATCTATATTAGGCTGCTCGACGTTCTCGGGTTGCGGCTTGGGGGTGTTCAGCACCTTGCACAATGCGCTGCCAAACACACACTCTTCTGGAAAGTTGATGCGGTGCTTGTTGTTTATCCAGTCGGCAATTTCGTCTTTTACGTTGATAATGGAAGGGAGGATCGGGAAGATGGGTTTTTTGCAAGTCTTC
>JAXFQM010000179.1:0-5654 GCA_034178965.1 Bacteroidales bacterium
GTATTCAACCTTTTGTATCCAGTTCCCGTGTTGGTCGTACTTGTATTTGTATACAACGAAACTTACTTCGGGTTCTACAGCGCTCTCGCTGTAGTCGTATAATGTTTGCGATACGGGCATATTGTGCTCGTCGTATTCGTAGCGCCATTCCTGCACCTTTGTACCGGTAATGTCAAATACTACGGTCTTTTGAATGTTGCCGTCGGGTCCATAGGTGTAGTTCTCGCGTTTGAATATTTCATTGAATGCATCATTGTAACTGCGTTTGTCCACCCGTCCCTGGGCATCATAATGTATCAGAACGCGGTTCTCCACCTGTCGTTCAGCATCTTCCACATACCATTCAGTTAGAACATTGTTAGCATTGTAAAGATAGTATGTTCGTCCGATGATGCTTTCGTCTGGTGCCACAATTTGTTCCAATGTGGTGAGTCCAAAACCGTCGTGCTTGTACCGAGAACGGAATAATACGCTGTCTTTGGTTCCCAAAAATTCCATGGTCTTGCGGTAGCCGTTGCGGCCATAGTTAGACGTCAACACTTCCATCACTGGCCCATGTACCATCTTGTCGTTCTGCACCAAAGCTTCGTAAGTGGTGGTGTGGCAACTTTTGATGAGTCCTTTGAAGCCGTCAATCGTAGCATCCATAGGGTATTTCTGCGCCTGCATGACGTAGCCTAATGAAAGAAAGACGAATGCTGTGAGAACTGTTTTTATTTTCATAATATATTGTTTTTTTCTTAATTACACACAGATTAACACTTTAATGCTAATGTGGATTGCGTTTGCAAAGTTACAAAAAAATATTCACATACAGGAAAAAATGCCTTACCTGTTATACCATTCCGCCACTATCTTCACCTTCTTTGTACTCGGCGACTGTTTGGGGAAAAACTTCACAGTGTGGGGTTTGTTGGAGGGCATGAGGTCGAAGTAACTGTCGCTGAAATGTCCTGCAACATATGGTTCGGTACGAAGTGCTATGCCGAAAGCAAGATTATCCGTAACAATCGACACAGTGCCGTCGGCGGCCATGTTGCAGGCGACATTTGCTTGGGGGAGGTGAAGTCTCTTTGGGGGCACGAAATAGTGTAGTTTTTCGGCCAAGGGGATATCGTTCTCGTCATAGAGCTGCACCCATAGTACGACGTTTTCTTTTTCCACGCCGCCAGGTAGGCGATAATAGTGGCTTTTTCCGCTCGCCGTTTCCTCTTCTTCCTGTTGCACAGTGTTGTTTTGGAAGTCGCAGAGCGAAAGCAGCAGTTTGCCCTTTATGGGCTTATTGTCGCTCACCACATAGATGTTTACGCCGCCGTCCTCCTCTGTAGGCTCCGTCAACACCGCTATGTCGCCCAAAAGCCTTTTTGCCGCATAATGCAGAGCTTTCCAATTGCCGTAAAAGTCAATACTGCTCCACGATGCCACTGGCCAGCAGTCGTTCAACTGCCAATAGAGAGTGCCCCAACAATGGCCTTTCCTTATTCTGTGGGCCTCCATCCCCAAGCCTGTTCCGTATGCCCCGCACAGTTGTGTGAGGTAAAGATAGCGTGGGAAGGAGACATCCCGTGACGTAACACCGAAATAGCGTTGCAGGGCTTGGTCTATGATGGCGATGCCACGAGGGTGCTTTTGGTGACCCAGCAAGGCAGGCAGGGTGAGCATGTCTGCTGCTGTCGCGCTGTCCATCAATTGGTCAATCTCGGGAAAAAATCTTCTTATTGTGTTTATTTCCGGGTAACTCATGAAGCCGTATTCGCTCATGAAGCGTCCCGTCATGTCTCTGTAGCTTTCAAAAGGCAGTTCTCCCCACCAAACGCCCCAGTAGTGTGCGTCGCCCTTTTTTGCACTTTCCTCGTGTCCCCAGCCCCATGTTGGCGAAGTAGGTATGTATGGCTTCCCAGGTGCGTATTGTTTCACCGCCCGTGCCAAGATACCGTCTTCGCCGAAAAGCGTGTCCATGTTTGCCTCTATTTGATGGCATTGCTGTGGCGTATAGCCGAATTTTTTTTGCCAACCCCAATCTTCCCAACCGTTTTTCACTTCGTTGTTTCCGCACCAAAGCACGATGCACTTGTGTTTCGCCAGTCTCCTCACCTGTTCAGTTGCTTCTATGCTGGCGTTTTGAAGAAAATCCTTGTCATCTGGGTATAGGGCACAACTGTAGTCGAAATCCTGCCACACGTATATGCCCAAACTGTCGCATAGTTCGTAGAAGAAGTCGGGTTCATAGATGCCGCCTCCCCATACGCGTATCATGTTAAAGTTAGCCTCTTTTGCAGAGCGCAATAGGTGTCGGTATCTTTCTTTTTGCATTTTGTCAAGCACGGGAAAACTATGCACGGGAATCCAATTAGCCCCTTTCATGTACACTGGCATCCCATCCACCATAAAGCAGAAAGCGCCATTGTCTCTATTGAGTTCAATGGTTTTATATTGCAAGTTGCTTGGCATTTTCAGAGAGTCGTTGCCCCAGGTTCCGAAGAAACCTGCCATACCGAGTCCGTTCAGTGTGCCTTCGGGCTGTTTGTTGTCCCATCCTTCTATCCAGCAGGGTTGCCAAATGCCGCAAGTGTTCAGTTGAGGTCCCCAATCCCAACCTTGTTGGTAGGGTGCTGTACGCGAGAAAACGCGTATGTCGGGATATGCAAACGGAGCTGCCGCCGCGCAGCTGTCGTCATGTCTTCCTTCAGGGTGAAATCTCACCTCAATCCAATTTTCGCCATTCACCAAATAGGCGTCAATGTTATATCTCCAGGTGCGGAACATGTTGTAAGCCACCCCCACTCGCTGTCCGTTGAGGAATATTTCGGCATGGGTGTCCAAACCCGCAAACACCAAGTCGTGATGTTTACTTTTCCTAATCTGTTTTCTCGACATGCTGAATGTGGTTCGATATGTCCAGGAACTGTCGCTTACCCATGCGTAGCGTCGTTCGTTGGTGTCGAGGAACGGGTCTTGGATGAAACCATTTGCCATCAAGTCCGTGTGTATGCATCCAGGCACCGTGGCATCATGCCATTCGTTCCAATACGAAAACTGCCATTTGTTCAATGGCAGTACATTATCGGCATGTTTGCCGCATGCGGCAAAAAGCATGGTGACGGCTGCAAACAATAGCAATAATTTTCTCATATTCACAGTATGCCGTGCCATAGGAAGTGTGCATTATTTTACGGGTAGGTAAACAATTTTCTTTTCGTAGAAGTATGAATCTTCAAAATAATCGCTGATGTTGAATACTTTCACTTTACCAGCAAATGGCTTGAGTTCCTCTTCCAGATTGCCCCCTTTGAGGTAGATGATGCCGTTATGCAGGTTGTTCACGTTAATGTTGCTCAAACGTGCCTTTGTCCATTCTGTGAACTGGGAAAAATGGGTCACTGCTCGGCTCACCACGAAATCGAACCTACCCTGCATTTGCTCCACTCTCACCTGCTGTGTCTCCACGTTGGTTAGGCACAGATGTGTCGCCACGTCACTCACCACCTTCATTTTTTTAGCCACCGAGTCCACCAGTGTAAAATGTGATGCCGGAAACATGATGGCCAGTGGTATGCCCGGGAATCCTCCGCCCGTACCTACATCCAAAATCCGCGTCATCGACTTGAATTGCACTAATTTGGCTATTGCCAGTGAATGCAGCACATGGTGCACTAACAAATTGTCAACATCTTTTCGAGATATGACATTAATCTTTTCGTTCCAAGCCTTGTATAAGGCAGGCAACGCGTCGAACTGCTCTTGTTGGCGTTTCGTAAGCGCGGGAAAGTATTTCAGAAGTTCATCCATTGTTTCAAACCATACTTGTGGAAAAGCGACGCGCTGCGAGATCCTACGTGATTTATCCACTCTACGTGAAAATCCACTATAAGTGGGTACTTTCCATTGATTTTTGGCAATTTTGATGGGGTTGTAGAACTGATAACTGTACAAAACGAGGATGCCTGACGGCTCTGCAACCGATAGACATACCGCAATATTTTGGCAAGATTTCAAAAGTGCAGAAAAATCTATTCTGGCTCATGTATCTTTTTTGCCAAATGGTGAATAATTATTGAACCCACCTATAAGTAGGCCAATAACCGTTTGCTCTTGGAACTGCTTCGTAGCCGCTTCAGTCCTTTTTCCTTTATCTGTCTCACGCGTTCGCGTGTAAGGCCGAATTTCATGGCAATTTCATCCAGGCTCAATGCATGGGGGATGCCGATGCCGAAGTACATCTTGATGATTTCTCGTTCATACTCCGTCAGAGTGCTCAACGAGCGTTCAATCTCCGTCGAAAGGCTTTCCTTCATGAGTTTCTCGTCGGTGGGCGGCGTGTCCTCGTTGGGTAGCACATCCACAAAGTTCACATCCTCGTCTGTCACCAACGGCGCGTCTATGCTCACGTGTCTGCCACTAATGCCTAAAATGGTCTTCACCTTGGAGATGTCCGATGCTGTTGGGCCTCCGCCGTTCTTCTCCAATTCCCACACCGCTTCGTCATATGCAATCTCGTCCAGTTCTTTTCCCATCTCTGCCAGTTTTCGCTTCAATACAGGCAGCACAATCAGCGCCATGGCAATCTCGTCTTCCGACGGCTGTCTCTTCTTTAATTGTTCCAGTTCGCTGCTGATTTTCTTTATCTTATTCAGAGATCCCAATTGGTTGGATGGGAGCCTCACAATGCGCGAGTTTTCCGCAATGGCTTGCAGTATGCTTTGGCGGATCCACCACACGGCGTAAGAAATGAACTTGAAGCCTCGTGTTTCGTCGAAACGCTTTGCCGCCTTAATAAGCCCCACATTGCCCTCGTTGATGAGGTCGGGCAGGCTGAGACCCTGGTTTTGGTATTGCTTCGCCACAGACACCACAAACCTCAAGTTAGCTTTAGTCAACTTGTCCAACGCAGTTTGGTCCCCAGCTTTGATTCGCTGTGCCAATTGCACCTCCTCGTCGGGAGTGAGCAACTCTTCGCTGCAAATGTCTTGTAGGTATTTGTCCAGCGACTTGATGTCGCGGTTTGTGATGGAATGGGTGATTTTTAATTGTCTCATATATACTAATCTCGCCTTTTATTATCAGAAACTATACTTTAGTATTAACGTAGGAATTGAAAAATTGTTTCATTATCTCTGAAATATTTTTTTATTGATTGTAAAACAGTATTTTATATTTATTCTGTTCCCTGCAACTAAGTGGACATATCCTCGGTTAGGGCACACAGCCGGCAAGCGGAAAGCAGGGCGCCCATAGGCAAAAAAAATCTCTAATTGGGAAAAAAATCGTACCTTTGCAATCGAAAACCGTTTGGATGAAAGGTTTATAAATATATGGCAGTAAGGAAAGAAGGTATTTTTTAGCCAACGATGGAAACCATAATATTGATCAGTTTCGCAGTTTATTCATTTCTTTTGTTTTTGGTGATGAGTCTCACCAGTCGCAAGGCGGGCAACGACGCCTTTTTCCGCGGCAACCGCAAGTCTCCGTGGCCCGTTGTGGCATACGGCATGCTGGGTGCCAGCCTCAGTGGCGTCACCTTCATGAGCGTTCCCGGTGGTGTGTACTATGGGCAATTCACATATATGCCGCTTGTGTTTGGCTATGTCATGGGCTACGTTGTCATCGCCTTTGTGTTGTTGCCCACCTATTATAGGCTCAATCTCACCTCTATC
>JAXFQM010000185.1:0-37065 GCA_034178965.1 Bacteroidales bacterium
GTTGAGATGCAGGGTCTTGAATGCTTCTACCTCCTCAAATTTCTCTCTGACTTGTTGCGTTTTTTCGTTGTCGTTAGCATTGCGGGGACCATCAATGAACACATATAGGTCGCTTTCGGCGCATTCTTTACAGCGTATGAGACTGGCAAGCAGTTTTTCTGTCGTTAGCGGCCTATTGTAGGCGAAAACAATAACAGGATACATGTATGGGATTGATTGTTTGTTGTGGTTGTTTTTTTGAAACAAAAGAGCGTATTTATGGCGCTATATCTTGCGCAGCAAGTTCATGCGCATGGCGTAGGGCAAGAGCAGCAGGAGGCTGTAAGCAAAGAGATGCCTTTTGCTGGGGTCCCATTGTAGGGCAAGGTCTATCTCGGAACGGCACTGTTTTTCGTAGCCGCGTAACCGTAGGAAAATGCTTGCCCGCATCTTGTGCCAATGGGCCACATACTCTTTTAAACCGGGGATAGAAGGATTTTCGTAGTAGAGCGTTGATAAGGCGCGCCCCACCACGTCGTTTAAGGGCGGAATGCGCTTGGGGAACCCCATGTTGCCGTCGATGCCAGTGAAGAAGGAACTCAATACGCGTCGGCTATAAGCTATGTTGCTTCTTGTCGCCAGCCGCGCCCAGGTGAGTAAGTCCTCGCCTTGTCCAATGCCGATGGGGAACCCACCTATGTCAAGCAGAAGCCTCTTCTGAATCATCAAGTTGCTGCTGCACAAAGGAGGATGGGAATGCGAGGCCACCACGAAATAGTTTTCCATGATGCCCTCCATGCCAGCAAACAGCAGGTTGTGCAAATCAATGTCCCTGACCTGGCCCAGGCTGTCCACGCAGCAATAGGCGCAAGAAAACACATCGCACATGGGATAGGCTCTGCTCAAGGAGAGCATGGTCTCCAAAAAACAAGGCTCCCAGGTGTCGTCAGCATCAAGAAAGGCCACGAATGTTCCTTTAGCGTCGGCAAGGCCTCTGTTGCGAGCCGAAGAAACGCCTTGGTTGCTTTGCGTGATGACCCTAACGGGCGCATAGTGCAGTTCCTCCACACGCTGCAGGCTGCCGTCTTCGCTGCCGTCGTCCACCACGATGACCTCGTCGGGTTGCAGGCTCTGGCTCCGTATGGAAAGAAGGGCGCGTTGCACGAACGCTTCTTTGTTGTATAAGGGCATTACGACGGAAATCATCGGTCAACTTGCTATTTCCGATAGGATAAGGTGCGCATCTTTGGCCACGGCCTTGTTCGTCGTCTCTTCGGTCTTTGACTTCATCCCCAACATCATGCCATAGAAAGCGAAGGAGACTCCTGTAGTGGCCATGGTGTAGGTTACGCAATTATCGGCATACATGCTAAAATAGTGTCCAGCCACGGCGCCAGCTGCCACGATGGCGCAGGACTTAACGTGATTTGGCGCCCTTTTTCCGAATGCGACAACGAGGCAATGAAGCATAACCGCTATGCCGCAGGCTAAATAGAGCCACATGCCTATCAAGCCTGTGTCACAACGCATTTGCACATAGTCACCATGCGTTTGTTTCACGCCGGCGTAGAATGTGTATAGGTACCATTGGCACGAACCGATGCCACTGCCTGTAAGTTCGTGGCCATCATAGAATTGTTGCTCCAGGTTGCTCCAAAGGGTCTTGCGCCCGTTGTCGCGGATGTCTTCGTCGGTAATGGCGCCAGATTGCAGGGTGGAGAGGGTGATGCTGTTATCGGTGTCTTTCCAAAACATCTTGTCGTGCCAATGACTGTTGTTGAAGATGATGAAAAGGGCTATGGCCACAACTCCGGCTATCCAGGGCAAAGAAGCCCATTGGAATTTGTAGAAAAAGAAAATGGCACTGCCGCCAAAGATGCACAGCAAGCCTATGCGGTGCACAGACAATATGCAGGGGAGGAAGAACAAAATGCCGATGGCAAGATCCTTCCAATCGTGTCCGTAGTTGAAGAACATCATGAAAGAGGCGCAAGCCACTACCACATAATGCATGTTTAACGCCGTGGAATACCAAAATAGCCCAGACACAAGTGGAATGCGCACCAAGGGAAATATGGTGAAAAGTGTGCTTATCAAGGCGATGCGACGCATCCAAATGCAGACGATCAAGAACACCTTTTCCTCTCTTACGATGGCGCTGCATGCCAGCATGATGAGCAGCGGATAGAGATATTTTAAGAGGTAGCGGATGCCGTAATTTAGGTTCGGGGTGTAGAGCAAAGATATTGTTATCCACACCATGTAAACCATATAGGCAATGATGCCGATACCCAATCGGGGAGGTCTCTTTGCGACGAAAAAGGATAGTGTCAGGAATAACTCCAAGAATAATAGCCGTATGCTTTGCAGGTTAAGTCCCGAGCCTGCGCCTCGCCCGCCTGCGCCAGCAGAAAGGGCCAGAGTGCTGGTGGCCAGCAGCAGCACCAAGAAAGCCTCTGGACCCTCAAGAAAAACATCCTTATTTCTGTTTAGGGGGTCAGCGGCGCGGCTGCAATAGCGAAACAAGGCTATTATCAGCATGATGTTCAGCACAGCAAAGGCCAATAGGTTAAAGAGGTCGCCCATCCTTGGTCAAACGTTTTTTCTGCAGGTAGATTTTCCTGCGATACATACCGCCGTGCTTGCTACAGCGTCATTTGCTGTACAGGTTCAGCACCAACTCTTTATATGAGTCATATGAGAAGTCGGCTGCACGTTTTTGTCCGGCATCCGCCAGAGATTGCATCAGCGCCTTGTCGTTCCATAAAGAGAGGGTAATATGGGCCAAGGCATCCAAATCTCCAACGGGAAACAGCATGCCGTCTTTCGCATCGCGGATGATTTCAGAGAGTCCTCCAATGTGGGAGGCGACAATGGGAACGCCTTGCGACATCGCTTCGAGGGCACTTAAGCCAAAACCCTCGGAGCGGGACGGCATCCATGCCATGTCCATACGGGCGTATTGTTCGGGCAACTTCTCATGTGGCAACGTGCCCAGCCAAGAAATATGCCGTGGGGGAATGGAGAGTTGCTGTTGCTGAAGTTCCATTTTCTCGCGCAACTTACCATCGCCGACAAGCAGTAGGTGCGCGTCGGGGATTTCTTTCAGTACAAGCGCAAAGGCAGGAAGGAGGAGGTCAGCACCCTTTATTTCCTCAAAGCGGATGATGGAACCGATGGTGAGCGACTGCGCAACGGCGCGGGAGCGAATAGGCATCTTGGGTGGCAGACAGTTGTAGAGCGTAAAATGGTTGTGTCTTGCCAACTTAATATCGGCGGAATAAAGGCGGCAACTGCCAAAAAAAGATTTCTCTGCCGTTAGCGAAACGCAGGTGAATGCTTTTACCCAATGCTTCTGAAGGAAACGGATAAGGCGCAAAGACGGGTATATGTCGGCTGTGGTGTGCAACGTGGCAAAAAGGGTCTTGACGCCCAACCTGCGCAGATACCAAAGCGGCAAAGCGCCGGGAGACATATATTGTACATGGGCAACGTCGGGCTGGTATTCGGCAACGGTGCGTGCCAACCCTCTCTTGAGAAAACGACGCAAGGCACGGGCATGGTCGGGCCTTCTCCCATAGGCGGAAAGACACACGACTTTGCAGCCTAATTGTTGGAAGGCTTGCACCATTTCAAACTTGTATTCGAAGTAGCAGCACACCACCACTTGAAACCCACCCTCGTTGAGGGCTTGTGCAAGCCGCAGCGTCTGCATTTCTGTTCCGCCCACCATGAGGCAGGGTATGCCGATAAGAACGGTTTTCATGAGAAAAAAGAGAAATAAACCGATGTAATGTGGTTCGTATGTTTGTTCGGGACGAGAATGGGAGGAAGGGGTGTGCTTGGGAAACGGGTGTTGCAAGCAACACCGAGGAGAATATTTCTGTTGTTAGAAAGTGAACTATAAGGAACAAGTATAGCAGTTTATGGTTTCTTGCGCACAACGGAGCCAGGAAAAACGACTGGCCTGGCGGAGACATTTCTCTCGCAGGAGAACCAGGTTGGCAGAGGCATTTTCGAAACTTTCCATGAGACGAGCCATGGAGTCTATATCGTCGGGCAGCACATATAGCGCCGCGTCGCCTCCAACCTCGGGCAATGCGCTATTTGGGCATGTCACCACGGGAGTGCCACAAGCCATGCTTTCAAGAACGGGAAGGCCAAATCCCTCGTAGCGAGAAGGAAAGAAAGTAGCGGTGGCATGAGCATAAAGATCGGCCAATTGCTGGTTGTCAACAGAGGGAATAATGTCTACTAAAGGAACTATATGCTGGCGTTGAATAAAGATGAGCGTCTCCTCGGAAGGGTTGTCCCAAACCAATATGAGTCGGTGTTCCGGATGGTTGCCAGAGGCAAATTGGGCAAAAGCGCGCACAACGGCCATCGTGTTTTTCCGCCCAGCGGAGCAAGAGACGGAAAGGAAGTAGCGCCGTTTGTTTTCCGCAGGTATTGCAGGATGGAAGATAACGTTGTTTACGCCCCAAGGGATGACGGTAATTTTCTCCTCGGGAATATCCATGTATTGCATGATGTCGCGTTTGGAGGACTGTGAGCATGTGATGATGTGCTTGCAGCGACGGGCCAGTTTTGGATAATGCTTCTGCGCGAAGGAGTGGTTTAGTTTTTCTTCCGGATGAACAAAGAAGAGAGCATCGTGCAAGGTTAAGATGGTCTTCTCTGGATGGTGCACGTGGTCGAAATTGTGCGGAATGTGGAATAGGTCGCAACCTGTCAGCCATTCGCGTGTGGGCGTATAACTTAACAGACGGTTCCATTTGTCGCGAAAAGGCAAGAACAGATGGCGAGCCTTGAAGTGAGTGCCCAGATTTCTTGCCCCGCTCCCCTTCATGTTTTGGGAAAAAAGGACAACCTCAACAGGTAGATTCTCTAACTGGTCCATGGCTTGCACCAACTCCAGGGTGGTTCTACCTATGCCCGTCGTCCACCCCTGTATGAAAAAAGGCACAACGGAATTTACGTCGAGGGCAATGCGCCGCATATCGTCAATGTATTTTTGTGATGTGTCACGGCTTGCCTGCGACCTTGCGTAGGAGTTCTTCCCACTGTGCATTGATAGACTCGCGTGCGAAACGTAACTCAACGAGCGCTTTAGCATGGGCGTTAAGTTGGTTTAGCAGATTGGAGTTGCGATGAAGGGAGAGGACGGCTTGTTCCAACGAGTCCACATTGCCGGGGGTGAAGAGGACCCCGCAAGGCTTGTCTCCGTTCATGATGAGTTCGGGAAAAGCGCCGTGGTTGGGTGCTATGCAGGCTTTGCCATGGTCAAAGGCTTCAAGCATGGCTAAAGGAAAGCCTTCGTAGCAGCGGCTGGGGATGACAATGAATGCTGACTGGCGATAGAGCAGGGAAAGTTCCTGTTTGTCCAATTGGCCGCAAAAACGCACATTCTTGCAATCTGTATGCGGTTTGTGTTCACCATAGTCTCCAGCAAAAAGGAATTCCATTTCGGGGTGTCGCCGTGCTACTTCAAGGAGCAAGTCGTATCCTTTTTCGTGGCTGAAGCGTCCTACGTAGCCGATGAAGTTGTTAGGGATTGCATGCTTGAATTTGTTCGCCGACCCAATGTCGCGCGTGTTTATGTTTGGATAATTGGGTATGATGACGATGCGATTGGCGGGGTAACCGAAATCGATGAGTTTTTGCCGTTGAAAATGGGTGAGGCAGATGTAGTAGTCCACATTGTCCAAATAGTAGCGTCTACGGCGCGCCACTTTGTTGCGTTGGGCATAGGCGAGCGAGCGGAAGAAATTGCCTTCGCAATTATGTCGCAAACAAGGACGCTCGTTGTGAGCAACAAGGCATTCTTCGCAGGTTTGCCCATCGTGCAAGAACAAGCCCGTGGGGCAGATAAGACGGTAGTTGTGCACCGTCATGATGACGGGGACGCCAGCTTTCCTGCATTCCTTCAACGAAGCGGGAGAGATGAAAGGGTATAAGTTGTGCACGTTTACAATGTCGGGTTTGAAAGAACGCATGGCTTCGCGCATCATGGCAACGCCTTCCACGCTATACAACCCGCTCACGTAGGCTTTCACCTGCCCCAACAAGCTATGGCGGAAGAACTTGCTGCTGAGCCGCAGCGTCTCCACGTCGTGGCCCATTTGGCGCATGTTAAGGATGCTGCGGTCCACAACAGCCTCTTCGCCGCTGTAGCGTCCATAGTCGTTGTGTACTATTAATATTCTCATCTCAATGGTCGTGGAGTGGTGTTCCTCTTTTAGAATTGGAACACGCGTCCGCCCGCCTTGCCGCGGGCGCGCAGTTTGCTGAATTCGCTCATCACTTTGTCATGAGACATGATGATGACGGTGGCGCGGTTCAGTTCATATGGTTCGTAGTCCATGATACCGCCTAAGTAAACACGTTCCAATTGGCGGGGATTTACATCATAGTCGAGGACCAGTTTGTTAAAAACCACGTCGGCGCGTTGTTGGCTAAGGTAATTGTTGCGTTTCATGGTGCCAGTCTTGCTGTCTGCGCTACCAATGATATAAAAGCGTTCGTTAGGGAATGCCTTGATGACGGCTGCCATCTTTTCTACTTTCAACTGCTCGGCACTAAGTATGTCCCAACGGTCTATTTGGAAGAATACCATTTCGTAGGGCAGCAGGTGTTGGCTCAAAATGTCGTCGAGCGATAATTTGGCGGCATCGTTGTCCAGACGGTCTCGTGCAGCCTGGATGCTGTCGGCTGCCATTTTGCGTGCCGCCATGCTGACTGCCTTGTTGAATTCCGGTGAGGCATCGTCCACATATTCATATTTATATAATGTGTCCACATAATTCATTGTCGAATACTTGAAAGATTGGGTGGCCAAGACCATTTGCGGCGCATGGGCGCCTGTGAAGGTCGGATCTATTTGGTCGGTATACCATTGTCTGCGCGAATCTTCGTTTCGCCAGTTAAAGAAGAAACGCAAACCGCCCATAACACTGAACACGGGGTCGGCAACCTCCATGGGTTTTTCAATCCCCTTTACCCACTCGCGGTCGAAGGTGCGCGCCATGGCGGTATATCTAAAATCCAAGAACAGGTTGAAACGCTGCGCTATTTGTATGTTTTCTTCTATGCCAATGTGCATTTCGCTGCTTCTGTTGGGGTCAACGTCGGCGTCCACGTGTCCCGCTATTCCGTCATAGCCTTCTGAAAGCCCACGATAAATGCCGACACCGGCATAGAGCATGGTCATGAATTTCAAACTTGGGTTATATAGTCGCTGATAACTCAAGTTGATGATGATATCGGGCTTGAAATAGACGTATCTCCACTTTTGTATAAACAGTTCGTCGTTGTAGTAATGGTAGTACCCTCCTAAATCGTCGTCGCATTGTCCCCATCCGTACATGACCCCGTCTCGGCCATATTTGTTATAGGTGTCTCGGGTGATGAAGCCCCGTCCATATCCCGTTCCCAATCCAATACGGTAGCCAAGCATGGGAAAAACCATGCGTCCGAGGCTTACTTCGAGGTTGCCAGATAGATGGTCTTTTAAGGGGCCTTTGTTGTCTTCCTGACCAAAAAATAACTGCGGCCCCACTTGAAGTTCTATAAACCAGTTGTCATATAGATTGGAGCGCACCCAGCCGATGTTGCGTACAACAGAGGTGTCTTCGGCAAACAGGGTTTGTGCGTTCATAGTTCTTTGCAGAGTGGTATCTGGGGTGTAATTTAACCTTCGAGTGGTGTCTGTTTGGGCAAAAGTGGCATTGCTGCCCAGCCACAAAAGCAGCAACGGCAATGCACAAGTCCAAGTGTGGTGTCTCTTGTTATGTGATTTCATAATAAAGAAAGAAAAATATTATTGATGATGGTCTTCATGACCATCCTCTCCATCTCCATCTCCATATCTATCTCCGTAACCATATCCATACCCGTAACCATATCCATATCCATACCCGTATCCGTACCCGTAACCATACCCATAACCATGTTTCCGTATCTTGTATTCATTGAGAATGATGCTCATGTTTTTCAATTTCTCGGTTTTCTTGAAACTATCCAATTCCATAAGCAACCTGCGGTCGGAGGTCTTTTCGCGAATGACGAAGAACGTGGTGTCTGTTATGCGGTTAGCCGCGATGGCATCGGCTACGATGTCTACGGGTACGCTGTCGACGATGATGATGTCATACATGTCGCGAACCTTGTTGATCAGCATATCAAATCGGTGGCTCATCAGCAGTTCGCTAGGGTTGGGAGGTATGGGCCCATTGTGGATGACGTCGAGTTCGGGGTGTAACTTGTCTTTTTCAATCGTTTCGGATAGGTCGTCGTTGTCTCTGTTGGCCAAAAAGGTTGTGAGACCTTTCTCAAAACGTTCCTTTATTCCATGCCAATTTTCATGTTTGCGTATGTCTGCGTTTATGAGAAGAGTGCGTTCTTTTGCGAAAGCAAAACTTAATGCGAGGTTGTAGGCAACGGTACTTTTGCCATCGCCACTCATGGCACTGGTAAGCATGCACACCTTGCCTTTTCCAGGTGCAATGTTCTCGTTTCCCATGAACTTGACGTTGTTGCGCAGAATGCGGAATGTTTCGTTAAAGCGGTCTTTGCCATTCTCGTTGATGATATGTGACATACCATTTTCTACCATCGGAATGATGCCGATGACAGGAATGGTGCAATAGTTTTCCACGTCTCTCACGCTGCGCACCCGCACGTCGAATATGTTTATTAGCAAGATAATGGTAATTGGGATGAGCAAGGCAATGAGAGCTGCCAAACTGTAAGTGCGTGCAGGAACAGGTGACACTTTGCTGCCGCTGGCGTAATCGATGACGCGAGTGTCGGCATCGGTGATGTTTTGCTTTAAGGCATTCTCTTCTCGTTTATTAAGTAGATAGAGGTATAGTTCTTCTTTGATGCTTTGCTGTCTTGAGAAGTTTTGCATCTCGCGCCGCTGCGTGGGCATGACAGAGATGGCGTTGGTGGTGCGAATAGCCTGGTTGCGGTATTCGCGCATGCGTATCTCTTTGCTTTCGATGAAGTTTTTGATAGTTTGTAAGATGGTGCTGCGCATGGTGCGCAGTTGGGCATCTATGTCTTTTACTATGGGATTGTTAACGCTGCTATTCTCAACGTACATGTCGCGCTGTTCAACCTTGCTGTTATAGGTGTTTATCATGCTCTCTACACCACTGTTACCGATATTGATGTTTGGGATTATGTCCCCAGCCTTGAGGTAGATTACCTTGTTCAGCAAATCCTGCGCCACATTGATTTCAACCTCTTCGTTTAATAGGGCATCGTGGTATTGGTTTTTGCTGGAAATGTTGTTGGTGTTTTGGTCGGCAATGTCGGTGATGCCATTATCTTTCATATAGGTTTCCATTTCCCCCTCCACATCGCTCAATTCTACTGATATGATATCCAAACGTTCTTGAATGAATTTTGCCGTGTTTTCGGTTACCCTATTCTTGTAGGCTATGGTGTGGCTGTTGTAGGTTTCAATCCAAAGGTTGATGAGGTCAATGCCGCGTTGCAGGTTGTTATCGCGAGTAGAGAGCCTGATGCTACCTGTTTCTTCGTCCACCACGTCTGCGCTCATGCGCCCCATATAGGCAGCGGTGGCCTCTTCGGGGGTCACATAATGGATTTCAAGTCTTTCGCGCTTCGAGTGACCTACTTGTGGCCGTTTCCTCACCAGCAGCACGCCTTTGTCTGTGACGAGGGTGTCGTTGTATGTCCCTTTCCAAGAGTGTGGTTCCTCGTTTTTACCCACAATGCTTGTTAGGATAAAGCCATCGGAGCCGCATTCGATGCGGAACTTGCAGGCGGGGTAGTCGTTACCGACGAAATAGACGTCAACGGGCGATTTCTCATATAAATCCTCGTCTTGGAAAAGGCCCTCACGAATGTACTTCACATTGAGGTTAAGTCCTTTCACCACATCTGACACCACTTGCCGCGAACGGAAGAAATATATTTCTCGCTGTGCATCGCTTGGGGTTCGGAAAGCTTTCATCACATCGTTGTTTACGGGTGTAGTTGGTGAATTGATTTGCATGGTTGCGGAGACGGAATACATGTCGGGGCTCTTTTTCAGATATACCCAAGCTACGAGGAGACATACCGCCAATGACAGCACAAACCAATACCACGATGAAAGGAATATTTCCACCATGTTAATTAAGGCAAACCGGTTTCTTTTGGAACGCGCTGCGTTATCAATTTGAGATTGTTCTAACATGTTGATGACAACAAATATCTATTGGTGAAAGGCGAAAGGCACTTAATGTGGGTTACTTATTAATCTTGGAAAGGGTGGCGATGGTAACAATGAGCGAGGCGGTGCTTATGGCGGTGGCAACAATGGAGAAGCGCGATAACCAAAAATCGTAGAGTTTGTTGCTTTGGCGTATGGCGGTGCGGCTGGGATAGACGTAAATCACGTCGTTCTGTTGCAGGTAGTAGTAGGGCGAGTAAATGAGGTCCGTGGAGAGCAGGTTGACGTAATCCATCTTCAGCGTGCTGTCGCAATCGCGCATGATGAGCACTTTGTCTCGACGTATGTCTCCGTTTTTGTCTCCTGTCAAGTTGGCCTCTGCGAGCAAGTCAAGCAGTGTGACGTTTTCTTTGTCAAATTCATACACCCCTGTGCCATTCTCGCCAATTACACTCACTTTAAAGTTTTTTATTTTTACGTGCACGGTAGGCTTTGAGGCTATGCCTTCGCTGTCGATACGGCTCTCAATGTATTCCTCCAACTCGCGACATGTCTTTCCCAGCACATAGATAGTGTCGAAGATGGGGAAACTAATGTATCCATGGCTGTTCACGCGATAGGTGTTTATGGCGTTGGCGTCGTCCTCTTCGCTGATGCGTTTGTTAAAGTTCTCTATGAGCTGGGGAACGTGGTGGGCCACGAGAATTTGCAGGTCGTCGCCGCGCTTGATATGTAGGTCTTCGCGCCGTGGTGCGCCATATTCGTGGGGCGTGGCCACGTCGTTTAGCAGCACAAATTCTTCGGCTGTTCCGCAAGAAACGAACAACAAGGCGCTGGTAATAAGAAATAATGGTATGAAGATGCTTTTTTTCATGGTGCTGATATTGGCAGGTTATTGAGATGGGAGCAGTAAGGGGGATTCGTATCCTCGATTCCTTTTTTGTTACATGTAAGTTTGTAAATTAGGCCTTTGTAGTGTTGTTTTTTGAGAAGTAGGATAAGTCTGGATGTCAGTTTTCCCGAAGCCTTGGTTCTTGCATGTGCATGCCACATGAGGGCCTGTTTGGGTGCGTTGCAGGGCGGTTAGTCCACACTGTAGCCTTTTTGGCTGTATTTGCCGTCCACGAAGGAGTTCTTCGTCTTTACCTTTTTCTCAAAACTCTCCTCGTAATCGGGAATATAATCGGCTGGCGGCACCACGTTGAGGTCGAATTTGAGTTCCAGCACACCGTTGGGTTTCACGTTGCCGAAGATGCGGATGGTGTGTTGCACATAGCCGATATTCTTGCTGCCGTCGAATTGGAAGTGCAAAACGGTGCTGTCGCCTGGAGGCAGTATGTTACGCACTTTGGATTTTTCCTTGCTGTCCATTTTGATGCAGCCGCAGGAGGGTTGCACGTCGGTGGCGATGAAAGGCTGGTCGCCCACGTTCACTATCTTGTAGAGCAAGTCCATCTTTTCGTCCATCACGATGGGAAAATAATGGCGCGAGGGGTCTTCAACCCATATCTCGGTGGGGCCTACCTTGTGATGGCAGCCGTCAAGCGCAAACAAGGATATTGCCAGTGCAACGAAGAAAAAGTTTTTTTTCATTTTGAAAGAAGTTGTATTTCGTCAATGGCTATCTTGCGACCTGTTTTGACGAGGTAAAGTTCGATAGGCTTGTCACCATCCATGCTGCTGACGTCCAGTTCCACCTCCAGTCGTTCATTTTTCTTGTCCAAGTTAATTTCGGGGTCTGCAGACACTTTCTTGTTGCCTTGGCGCGCTGTCACATTGGCCTTACTTATCCGCCAAGGCTGCGATACCAGCAAGCCCACGCGCAGCGTTACAGGGGCAACGTTTGTTGCTGGCAGGGTGAGGTGCAGTTTCTCTCCGCTAAAGAACATCCAAGAGGTGTGGTAGTCCATAGGAATGCCCCAAAAACCGTCTGTGAGCGTTTCCAATGGAAGGGCTCCCTCGTCCAGTGGACTGTCGGTCGTTATTTTCTTGTTCCCAATCAAGTTGTTTGCCGCCATGTGCCACGATTTGTGTTGCGACACGTAATCGATGTATTCGTCCAAGTTCCCGTTGGCTTCGCGGTAGTTTGTCATGCCATCCAAATTGGCATGGCCTTTTAGGTTTGCAATGTAATCGCCTTTCTTTGTTACAAGCCGAGCGTCGTTTGTTAGGCGCATCAACTCCAGCCGGGTGAAATTGAGTCCAGTAAGCAGGTAGTTCAAGCGGGAGTGTTCTGCGGAACTCATGTTTTTATTATTATAGGCGGCTTCTAAGTCGTCCACAAATTGTAAGAACTTATCCTTGTCCAAGTAGTGTTTTGTGGCGTATCCAATGCCCTCGTATAGTTCCAATCTGTTTGTTGCTGCCTCAAGTGAGAGGTAATATTTTTCTATTTTGCTTCCCACCTTGGGGTAATAGAAAGACAAAAATTGTCGGACAATGTCGTTCACGTCTTGCGTGGCGTCCACCATCAGCTTTGCCAACGCCCATGTTTGCATGTTGTCGAAAGTCGAATAATCGTAGCCGCTGCCGTTAAAAATAACGCCCTCCACGCCGTGCTCGCGGTATAAGAGCAATCTGTTTTGCAGGATATGCAGGCAAGGGAAAGGGGTGAGGTAGTCGTCGAAATTGCGGCAATAGTCCCAAATATACACATGTTTTGTCTTCTGTCTCCATTGTTTCAGCAAGTCGACGAAAGCTGTGCCTTGGGGCGAGAATTCAATGCCACGTGCCAAAGGCAGGTTGATGGCGCTGATGATAACGCCCATGTTTGGCGGAAGGTCCTCGGTGGGCATGTTGGCGGTGGTAAGATAGTAAGAGGTGAAGAACAGGTGTTTGGGAAAGCGTTGCGCCAACTTTTGGATAAAGTCGGTCACTGCGGGGGTGGCATTTTTTTCCGTGTTGCCTTTGGCGCGACACAAACCGCAGGTGCAGACGCCGAGGTCGTCGTTTGGCATGATGACGAATCGGTTACTTTCCTTATCTCCGTAGTTGTCCATGATGTAGTTCTCCACGTATTCCAGCAATTTGGGCGAAGAGAAGCAAAATTGTTCGAAATTGCGTTCCCCATCAACCTTGGCGAACACCCCCCTCGCAGGCTCTTTTGGTAGCACTTTCTTCAAGTTGTGCCCCCATATTCCCCAATCGTTGTCAAGGCTTCCCAATCCCATGTTGGCCGAGAAATCTTGATGGTAGTTACCAAAACTGTATACGGTGCGATAGGAGAAGTCGGCTCCTACGGTGTCAATTTTTTCGGCATTCCATGGCAATGGAATCAGTGCTCTCTTGTTGGCGCAACTGTGCTGGTTCCAACTTATTCCAGCCAGGAACGTCACGAACAACATGATGGTAGAAAGTTTCGTCATCATAATGAATGTTAAAACCGTAAATTAAGTTGCAAAAGCAAATTGAACAGGTTGATGTAGGAGGTGACGACATTCGCCTTGGTGATTTCGGTGTTGACGTCGGTTTGTGTGAAGAATGTTTGCCACGAGCCCATCAATGTAACGTTCAGGTTTTGTGTGATAAGGTGACTACATCCCAGGCCAACGCTGGTGTTCATGTGGTTAAAGTCGCCGCCAACGCCAAAATCCAGCACTTGTGCCTCTGGTGCGGTTCCTGCCGCGGCTTGCGCTATAAGCATTGTTGACTTAACTTCTAAGGGATAATAGCGGCCTTGCAGTGAGGCGTTGAAGCAGAGTTTTTGGTGCAACAGTAAATCCAACCTGCCGTTCAATAGGAATGGGTAGAGGTCTTTCGAAACCCCAGCGCCAACGTTCCACAAGTTTGTCTTCTCTGTTGTCCAGCCCTCGTAGTCTTCGTAGGTAGTTATTATTCGCCGGTATCCGACATGCATTTCCACGGTATAGTCGTTTTTGGCTTCCCGTGTTCCCGTGAGGTTCAGTTGCCATTGGGGGAAATATCGGCTTGCCCATCCGCCAGAAAGGGTGCTGACGAAGTTTTTCTTCCAAGTATGCTCCCAGGAGCCAAGAAGTTGTACTCCCGTTCCTCCGCTTGCGAAGTAACTGTAGTACAATGTTGATTCTTCTTTTCCGTCTCGTCCAGCATAGTTCACTCCGCCGCCATATACGTTGTTTCCATCCTTCTGTGAATATGTCATGCCCGCCACGCCCATTAGGTTGCTTTTGTTACCGAAACTTGAGCGCTGGTAATACATTTGCAAGTTCCTGTCGAATGAACGGTAGAGCAGATCGTTATTACGGCGCGTCGCTTCGTCGCGTTCCATGTCGGATGGCGTGTAATGCCGTTGGAAAAGGGAGGCGGAGTCGTATATGCGCAATTTCTCGTAAGCAAGTCCTTTGTCGTAAAGCAGAGTCTTGTTCAGTGGGTCGAAGAACAGGGCGCTGTCCAACACAGCCAGGGCTTGGCGCGCGTGGCTCGTGTTCATGTAGGCCTGTGCGCGCAGGTCGGCTGTGGTGGAGAATGCGTTCACCACGGCGGGGTTCATCGGCAGGGTGTCCATCAAGTTCTTCAAAAGATAGGAAGCGGAAACATAGTCGCCGTTTTCGTTGTACACGGCTATTTTCTTCAGTTCAATGTCAACGTCGTTGGGATAGAGACGGTGCGCCAGCCTCACCGTGCGCAAGAACTCCTCGTCGCGGTGCAGCATGCCGCAGGTGGTCATTTGAAACATCAGTCCTACTTTGCTATTGGGATTTACGGCCAGCAGTTGCTTGGTCACTCCATAGGCTTTTTTTACAGCCCCTATTTCGATGAGAGTCTTGATGTACGGAGTTGCCAGTTCTTCATATGCGGAATGGATGTCGAACAGGTCTTGGTTTTCCTCGAGCGTTGCCAATGCCTTGTCGTTCAGTCCACTGGCTGCCAGCATTTCTGCCTTGCGAATCACATAGGTTGTGTCGCCCACCCAGCCTGGGCCGGCTTTTTCCAGCAACGCTAAAGCGTCAGTGTAGCGTTCCAACTTGTTTAGACAAGTGAATTTCCGGTTGATGGCGCTGCTCAAATTCTCCGTGGAGGTATCGTTGTCAATGATGAAGTTGAGCAAGGGAAGTGCCTCTTCATACTGTCCAACGTTCATGAGGTTGACGGCTTCGTGCATGTAGTTGTAACTTATCTCGCTCATCACGTCGTCGTTGTCGGGTGCTATTTCATGCGCTTGTTTCAGTATCGTCATGGCCTTGCTGTGGTAGCCCATGCGCCTATACACCACGTATTCCATATAGAGGAGCCTTACGTCGTCGGGGTGTCGTTTCAAGCTTTCCTTGATGTAGAATAAAGCGTCTTCGTTGTATTCGCGCGTGTAAGAGATGTTGGTAAGATATTTCAGAGCGTCGGGGTTCTTGGTGCTTTCATATAGGCGCGCTTGTTGCATGTAGGGTTCGTTGTTTGCCGCGTTGCGTGCTGCCTCTTCTTCTAAGTACTTTTTTATATTGCCCAGCCCCGCGCCGTAGGCGCGTTCATAGTCTCTCACAAAGCTGAGCGCTTCGCTATAGCGGTGCAGATCTTGCAAGATGCTGATTTTCTTCTTGGCCAAGATTGCGTTGCCGCGCAATCTAAAGATACCTTCTTCCGCCACGGACAGAGCGGCGGCCTTGTTGCCTTGGCGTATGTATATGTTGCAGAGGTCTATATAGTACTGTGGATTGCCGGGCACTGCATCTATCAGCGAACGCAACGACTTCACTGCGCTTTCGTCGTTCTGCTGTTTGCCGGCCTTCATGTAGTTTTCCTCCACACGGTTCCTGTATTTTTGACGCACCAGTGTATCGTTGGGAAAAATATCCATGAGACGCTTCAGTTGCCTGTCTGCTTCCACGTCGTTGCCTTGCAAACGGTAAAGGCTTGCTTTTTTGTACCACAGTTCTCGGCTGTAAGGCTCGCTTTCCAGCAACTCGTTCACGTAGCAGATGGCACTGCTGTAGTTGCCAGTGACTTCTTCCACGGTGACGAGCATGTACCTTGCCTTGTCATTTCCTTCAAACAACTGTAGGGCTCGGATGAGGAAGTAGCGGGCGTTGTCGTACATCTTTAGGTGCAGGTAGTATTCGCCCATCAACTCGTTCATCTGCGTGGAAGAGGGGTATTCTTTGATGCCCTTGTCCAATAGTTGTTTGCCGCGGTCCCACTCATATTGCTTGAAGTAGGCGCGGATTTCATTTTCGTACTGCGCCACAGTCTTTGGCGGCAATGCTGGCCAAGCGGACGCATTGGAGGCGGCGCAAATAAATAATAATAATAGCGTTGTGATGGCTATGTGTAAGGTGTGTGCTTGTCGTTTCATGCTTGTGGCGTATTTGTTGCCTGCGTTGGCTGCTGTTGGCTGCTGGCATAGCCTTTGCGAGTCATGGCGCCCCAGTTGGAGCGCGTGTTTAAGATGTGCTTAAAGTAGCCAATCAGCGAAAAAACGCTGATGAAGGGATGGTAGATGAAAGGTTCCAGCATGGAGGCCACCGCTATTTTGAAGTATTCTTTGAATCTGTCAAAAGTGCTTCCCGAGACGTAGTCATAAGTGATGACGGAGGTGCCCAGTGTCAGGTTGAAAGTGTATAAGGCTATAAATAGTATTATTGCGGCCGTGTAGTTCACGCCTCCCGTGAAAAGTAGGTAAATAAGCATGAGGAAGCCCGTGATTTCGATGAATGGTGCCAAAAACTCGAAGATGAAGATGTAGGGCAGCGTCACCATTCCCACCACGCCGCAGCGTCGGTTGAACACCATATCCCAATGGCGCGAGAAAGTTTGCAGCAGCCCACGCCCCCAGCGGTTGCGCTGGCGGTAAAGGATTCTTAGGTTGTCGGGTCCTTCCGTCCAGCAGCATGTGATGGGGATTTGCACCACTTTGTGTGGTAAGCCAACGGAAGAGCAATATTTCACCGCGTCAAGCAGCATCTCCATGTCTTCGGCAAACGAATCGCCGCGATAGCCGCCTGCGGCAATCATTACGTCTTTTTTGAACAGCCCGTATCCGCCAGACACGTTGGGCATGCCGTTTATGGCGCTCCATGCCATCTTGCCGATGAAGAAGCTGCGCAGGTATTCCAGCGTTTGGAACAAGGGCACTAACTTCCAAGGGGCGCGGTGGTTCAGCAGTCTGCCTTGCTTCACCTCGCACCCATTGCTCATGGTCATGGCACCGCTCACGGCGATTACGTCGCTCTCATGCATCACGGGCATGATGCTTTGGAAGATGGCTTCGCGCGAGAGGATGCAGTCCACGTCGGTGTTGATGAAGTAGGGGAACCGCGCCACGTTGAGACCAGCGTTCACCGCGTCGGCCTTGGTGCCGCCGTTTTCTTTGTCCACCACATAAAGGCGGAAATATTCGGGCATTGTGGAGTGGTATACGCAGCGGAAAGGTTTGGTGTGTATCTTTTCAACGTAGTCGAAAGGAATCTTCACCATAGCGAACTCGGTTATCAGTTTCTGTAGCGTTTGGTCCTTCGAGCCGTCGTTCACAATAACCACCTCAAACATGGGGTAATCCTGGTCCAAAAGGCTCTTTACGTTGTCCACGATGGTCTTTTCTTCGTTGTAAGCTGGCGCCACTATTGATACGCCAGGTATGTATGGGCTGGTGTAGAGCAGTTCTTTCTTGAAACTGTCATCCTTGGTAACGGCGAGCCTCACCACATTCTTTCCTGCCAGGATTATCATCAAGAGATAGGAGAGGACAATTCCAATTGAGTAGAATATCACCAAATAACCAAAAAAATCAAAGATAAATTGTCTATACATGGGGTCAATGATAAAGTACGTGTTCGAATAGCAAGGCCTCGTCTGGTTGCGCTTCTCGGCGCAGTTTCTCAAAGTTGGCGATGGAGCGTCGGTTGTAATTCTTCATGGCGCGCAGTAGTTCGCGCTTCAACTTGTGGGAGGTGGTTTCGCTGTAGGCCTTCAAAAAGAAGTCGGCTTGCAAACCCGAGTCGCAGGCGACGAGGGTGTTTACGATGAGGATTTTCCTGTCCACGGGTTCATTTTCATAATTCTTCAGTAATACTGGTTCTGCGGCTTTGTATCGGCTGTGTGCGATGCTTCGGTACATCGCGGAGCGAAATTCGGGACGATTGTCGTGCAAATAGTGCATTAAATAGGCCATGTTTTCCTCGTCCACCCAGTATCCAGCTTCCTCAATGAGGCGTTGCTTTAGGTATTCGTCGGTGGTGCATTCTATGCTGTCACGAAACGGTGGGATGTTTTTTCCTTCTCCGACGTTGCTTTTCACCGTGTTGTGCAGGCTTATGGCGTCCCAGTCGGAAAAGTGACTGTAGAAGTTGTTGTTTTTCAGTACCGAATAGGGGTCCTCGGAGTCCAGCGTCATATAGTAGTGGCGTGCCACCTTGCGTAAGCGATTGTTCTCGTGGGTCAGCAAGCGCGACACGGTGCTGCTGTGCACTTTGATTTTCAACAAGCGAAGGTATTCTATAGCGACATATTGTTTGCCAGGCACGGCATTCAACAGCACCTCCTCAAAATAATCCAACAAGCCAATGCTTTGGGCGAGATTTTGCAGATTTTTGTGGTTAAATTCCGTGTGTATGTATTCCTTGTGTTTGTTATTGTTGATGTCTTCGTCGTGTATTTCTTGCAGCAGTTTCAGCCAAGAGGGGTATACGTCCAGTTGCAAGTGACACTCGTTGGTCTGCAGTATGTCGTAAATGCGGCCGGAGGAGAGTATTTCTTCGTTGAGCAGGACTTCTTTCAGTTTCGCCGCATACTGCTTCTTCAGTTCGTTTAGGTAGCGCGCCCCCCTTTTTCGCACGCCCACAACAATGGTGAGCGCCAGGATGAACAGGAGGGTGCAAGTAACGCAGAACAGGATGTAGTTGTAAGCGACGTGCACGAGGGGGGGCTGTCCTGAATAATTCGAACGCAAAACGAAAAAGTTGAATCGGATGGCGTCAAAACCTCTGTAGTCCCTGGTCAAAGTGCCAGGCATGATGTATCCTGCTGCGTCCTCTGCATTGGGATCGGGTATCAGTCGACGCAGCAGCGTGGCCAACAGAATAAGGCCGATGACTGACAGCACCACGGTGCGTACCCACCATTTTACTGAGCGCACCTTTTTCTTTTGTTTGTACATGTTATGCTGTAAGTAAAGTTATTGCCGCAAAGGTTTGCGCTACATTAGTTTTTTGTGTGTGAAAACATACCACAAGAACTTGGGGGTGGATACGAGGTTGCGCCTGGCCATGCGGATGGGGCGCTTTACCAAACGGTACATCCATTCCAAGTAGTGATCGCGCGCCCATTTTGGCGCGCGCCGCTCTGTTCCCGCATAAAACTCGAAGGCACCTCCTATGGCGGCTATCACTTTGGGCGTGTTAAGGTGCTGCAGTTGGGAATAAATCCATTTTTCCTGCCGTGGTGCGGTCATCCCCACCAGCAGCGCATCGGGCGCAAAATCTTCTATTTCATTAAGTATGATGCGGTTTTCCTCCACCGATAGGTGGCGTGCGTAGGAGGGCGCGTGGGTGGCTATGGTTATGTTGGGGTACTCCACGTTGATGCGTTCTATGATACGCCCCAACACCTCGGGCCTGCTGCCCAGGTAAAAGATGCGGCCGTGTATGCCATCCAATTCGTCAAGCAGTTGCAGGTGGAAGTCGTCGCCTGCAATCTTCTTAATTTTGATGTGTTTCACGCGGCTAATGGCCCCGCAAATTCCAATGCCGTCGGGGAAAAGTACGTTGCATTTCCTCAATGCGTTGAAGAACGTGCCGTCATACATCGCCGTCACAAACGAATGCGGGTTGAGGAAGTCCACCACCAGCGGCGAGGTGCGCGACCTGTCTACGAAGGTTGTGCCTTTGATTTCTGTCGTGATGTTGTACCAAAAGAATTTCACAGGATGGTCGTTTTGGTCTTTAGGCCGTTGTGATAAAGGCCCACGCCAAAGGCATGGTCAGTCCCAAGTGAGTGCAGATTATGTTCACGGATTGGCCTCTATTTGGTATTATGTAAGCATTATTTCTTGCCATCAAAAAATGACGTTGTTTATAATGTATTGGCATTTTGCTTTTTTGCAATGACAATGCAAAAAATAATACTTCCTATCAAGATGCAAAAATACGTAAAAAAAAATTAATGTGAGTAAAAAAACGCATCATACAGTCAGGTGGTCGGCAGCGTTCGAGGTTTGCAGTTTATGCAGGGTGAACATTTATGCGTTTTCTTCCAGTTGCCAAGGAGAGCAAGCCATTCAAACGCCCCAAACTCCCTTGGTTTTTGCGATATGCCCGCAAGATGAGCGGACACCTATGGACTGGAGGGCAATAACCGTGTTTAAGCGCTAAATAATAAGAGTTACCGTTTTTTTCTCTTTGTAAACACAATAAAAAATCTTTTTTAGAGTTTATTATCGTATGAACAAATTGGATATCATCTATGCCATTCCCATGGCTTACTTCATTTGGAAAGGATTGAAGCGTGGCGTTGTCTTTGAGATGGCGTCGTTGGCTGGTATCTTGTTGGGTTGTTGGGTGGCTGTGCATTTTTCGCAATGGGTGGCCAGGATGTTGGGGCTGGAAGGTGACGGGGCGACCCTGATTGCTTTTTTCGTCACTTTCGTTGGGGTGGCACTTCTCTCGCTGCTGGTGGGCAAAGCGGCGCAAAACCTGCTGAAAATGGCTAAAATAAGTTTTTTGGACCGTTTTCTCGGTGCTGCGTTGGGGTTGGCAAAAGCTGTTTGCATATTGGGCGTACTCACCTCCTATGTGGTGCTCATTGACCATCAGGAGAAAGTGCTAAAGCCACAGACTAAAGAGGCCTCTATGTTTTACAAGCCCATGGTGAAGACGGGTGGTAAGTTGGTGGCTTCACTGCAAACTTTCATTGCGCAACGCCGTTACGAGCGCGAAATGAAAGCCCAGCATAATGATTGAGAAATAGGGAAACCGCGTGAAGAAATAAAGATGGAAACATATGACTTGATGCTCTTTCGTTGGATAAACGGGCATCATACGCCTTTTTGGGACTGGGTGTTGTGGGGCGCCAGCCAACCGTGGTCTTGGATTGCCGTGCTGGTGGCAGCCTATGCTGCCCTGCTTGTGAGGGCAAAGAAAAGTGACGTGGGCGGCAGGTACTGGTGGTGGATTCTGCTGGCAGGCATCGGTCTTAGCTTCTTGGTGAGCGACCAAGTGTCTGTTCATTGTTTCAAGAATGTCTTCAACCGTTTACGGCCATGTCATGTGTTGGCAAGGGTGAGAATGTTCCGTACAGAATGCGGGGGCCAATACGGCTTTGTGTCGTCGCATGCCGCAAACGCTTTTTCGGTGGTGTCGTTTTTGGGGTTATGCGCCATGCGCATGCCGAAAGTGAATAAGCGTGGTTGGCTGCTGTTTGCGTTGTTGCTGCTGTGGGCCGTGGTGGTAGGATACAGCCGTCCCTATTTAGGAAAACACTATCCTGGCGACGTGGTAGGCGGCGCCTTGCTGGGGGGGGGCGTTGGGGCTCTTGTCTATTGGATGGCGTCGATGATTTTGCGCCGTATATCTGAAAAAGATTTGCAATGAAGTACGCTGCGTTTCCTGTCGTTGTCCACGTGGTAGGCATCGGCCAACAAAGCCCAATATTCCTTGGCTTTGCGGCATTGCCAGTCGTGAGACGGAGAGTGTGTCTCTATGGCGTCCAGCAGTTTCAGCATCAATTTACGTTTTTCGTCGCTTTCTATAGCCGTTTTGGCGTTGCTGACGTGTAGCAAGGGGCAGTGCATAGCAGGGCGATTTTCGTAGCGGCGCTTGATCTCCAATGGCAGCAGCGGGTTGCGGAACACGCCGCGTCCTATCATCACTCCTGCGAGGGCGGGAAAGTTTGCCGCAATGTTTTCATAGTCGTCAGCAGTGGCAATATCCCCGTTATAGACTACAGGATGCGTCATCAGCGGAAACACATTGCCAAAGGCCTCCACATCCGCCACCCCCGTATACATTTGCTTGCCAATGCGTGGGTGCAGGGTGACGCTTGCCAAAGGATACTTGTTTAGGACGGGGATAAGGGGGTAGATTTCCTCCTTGCTGTTGTAGCCCAAGCGTATTTTCACCGAAAGGCGGGGCTTCATACGGGGAACCACGGCTTCCAATATCCTGTCTATCTCGGAAGGGTAGGGAAGCAGGCCGCTTCCGCGGCGGCGGTGTGCCACGCGTTTCACGGGGCAACCCAGGTTCCAGTTCACCTCCTCGTAGCCCAAGTTGAAAATCCGGTTGGCCAGTGCCACGAAAGTACGCGGGTCATTGCCCAGCAATTGTGGCACCACGGGCATGGCGCCAGCGTTGTTTTTGGGCAGAATGTCGTCCAGTTTCACTCCCAAGCCGTCGGGGTCGCCATGCGTGAGCGACAAGAAAGGGCTGACGGCTCTGTCGAAGGCGTCGGGGAAACAATCCTCATATACGCGCCTAAACAGCACTTCCGTCAGCCCCTGCATGGGGGCTAATACCAAGTCCATTATTTGACGGACACTACTTCCACATCAAACACCAGCGTGCTGTAAGGAGGTATTGTGCCTGCGCCTTGAGCGCCATAGCCTAAACTGCTGGGGATGATGAGCGTGGCTGTGCTGCCAGCGGGCAGCCCCATGAGGCCCTCTTCCCAACCAGGAATTACTTTGTGCTTGCCTTCCACTATGCTGATGGGCTCGTTGCGGTCGTAGCTGCTGTCGAATTTTTCGCCGTTCAGCAATTTGCCAGTGTAGTGCACCTGCACTGTTTTCCCATCGGCCACTTTTGCACCCGTACCTTGCTGGGTAATGATGCGGTAGAGTCCTGTTTTGCTGGGCTTTGCGGTGATGTTGTTGTCGGCTATGTATTTTACCAAAGCAGCGCTGTCGGCCACGCGGTTGGCTTCCGCCTTGGCTTGCTGGGAGGCTTGCATGGCTTCCTGCGTCATGGCGTCGGCAATGACAAACTCGTAGTACATCACGTCGCCTGCGCCAGCAGTATACATGGGGGGCATTTGTTGCGCGCCTACGCGTGCCGCCACGCTGTCAGCGATGAGGGCGACGGTGACGGTCTCGCCTACGTGGCGTCCAATCATGACTTCGCTGAAGTCGAGTTCGTTTTGAGCCTTGCCAGCCATGCAAATGGGTTGTGGCTCGCCATTGGCGGGCATCAACACGCTATCGTTGAAGCGTATGGATGCCGTTGCAAGAACGATTTCACCTTCGGCAACGGCCTTGCCATCGGTTTTCTCGTCGGTCACCTTGTAGAGCATGCAGTCATTGAACTTCTCGAAGTCGTCTTTTTGGAGTTTTTTCATGATGTTGCCTTGGTTTCCGCAGCCAGCCATTATGGCGGCTGTTGCCACAAACAGCGTGGCAAGTGTGAATGTTTTTTTCATTTATGAATAAATTAAATTTTTTTGCTATTCTACTTCATCTTCATCCAACAGCATCGCAGCCAGTTTGTCCTTCAGTTCCTTCATGTTGTATCCGCTCACGGCGCTTATCATGATAGTTGGCAAGGTGCGTGGCAGCGTGCGTTTGAGTTGTTTGGCGAGGGTCTCGTCAAGTATGTCGCATTTCGTTATGGCAAGTAGGCGTTGCTTGTCCAATAGTTCGGGGTTATATTTCTTAAGTTCGTTTAGTAGGGTCTTGTAGTCCTTCTTGATGTCGTCGCTCTCGCATGAAATCATAAACAGCAGTATGCTGTTGCGTTCGATATGTCTCAAAAACCTGTCTCCCAGCCCTTTTCCTTCCGCTGCGCCTTCGATGATGCCAGGGATGTCGGCCATGCAGAACGACTTGTCGTCGTGGTAGCGCACCATGCCCAAATTGGGTACGAGGGTGGTGAAGGGATAATTGGCTATTTCGGGCTTGGCATCGGTCATAACGGACAGCAAGGTACTTTTGCCAGCATTGGGAAAGCCCACCAGCCCCACGTCAGCCAGCACCTTCAGTTCAATGATTACCCATCGTTCCACGGGGGCTTCGCCAGGCTGTGCATAGCGCGGCGTTTGGTTGGTAGGTCCTTTGAAGTGGTCGTTTCCCAGGCCTCCTCGCCCGCCTTCGGCGATGATGGCCGTTTGTCCCTCTTCGGTGATTTCGCATAGCAACTCGCCTGTCTCGGCATCGCGGCACACGCACCCCAAGGGCACTTCAAGTATTTGGTCCTGCCCTGTGCGGCCGGTGCGTAGGTTGCGTCCTCCGTTTTCTCCGTTTTCGGCAAAGACGTGTTTGGTGTATTTTAGGTGCAGCAAGGTCCACCGCTGCTTGTTGCCTCGCAGCATCACGTGGCCGCCTCTGCCGCCGTCGCCGCCGTCGGGGCCCGCCTTGGGGTTGTACTTCACCCTGGCGAGGTGGGCCGAACCGGCGCCGCCCTTGCCCGAGCGCACCCATATCTTCACATAGTCAACAAAGTTGGAGGTCATCTGTTTGGGTGGCTTATAAGAGTTTGTCTATGGCATCGGTTATGTCTTGGTGAATTTTCTTCAGGTCGCCAAAGCCATTTATCTGTATCATCTTTTTCTGTTTTTGGTAATAGGCAGCCACAGGGTAGGTCTTTGCGGCATATTCATCAAGGCGTTTTTTGATAGTTTCTTCATTGTCGTCGCTGCGTTCGCTCACCTTTGCGCGTTCCAACATGCGTCGGCACAACTCTGCCAGCGGCACTTCAAGACTTATCATGCAAGTGAGAGAACGGCCATATTTTTCCAGCATGCGGTCCAGTTCTTCCGCCTGCGCCACCGTGCGCGGGAAACCGTCGAAGAGCATGCCCCGCGTTTCGCCGGCTATGGCGTGGTCGATCATCTCTATGACAATGTCATCGCTCACCAGTTTGCCATTGTCAATGATGCTCTTGATGCGTTTGCCAAGGGCGGTTTCGTCGGCGATTTCCTTGCGAAGCAGTTCGCCTGTGGAGATGTGGCAGAGGTTGTATTTTTTTACCAAAAGATCGGATTGCGTGCCTTTGCCGGCGCCTGGTGCGCCGAAGATAACAATGTTGAGCATGTTAATGGATTAGTTATTGTTGTGTTCAAGAAGATGCCGTGGCGCACGACTTTTCATGCCGCTCATGGGAGCCTTCGTCTCCATTCGTGGCAAGGACGTATGGCGCGGCGTATTACTATTTCACGTTTACTATTTCTATATCGAATATTAGTGTGCTGTAGGGCCGTATCTTTTCGCCACGTCCCTTCGCTCCGTATCCCAGGTGGCTGGGGATGATGAGTGTGGCCTTTGTGCCTTTTTGCAGCCCGTACAAGCCTTCCAGCAGTCCGCGCACGTAACTGGCTTGTCCCATAACGAATTCTTCAGGTTGATAATTGCGTTGCGTTTCGTAGATACCAGCTTCCTTCGCCACACTTTCCACGTTGCTGTCGAAGACGGTGCCATCCAGCAGGCGGCCTGTATAGTTGAAAGCGACGGTGGAGCCCATCGCGATGTTAGCGCCGGCGCCCTTTTTGTTGACGATGACGTAGAGACCGTTGGCGTTGGGTTCGGCCTGAATGTTGTTGTCGGCGATGTATTGCGCCAACAGTTGAGGCTCTTTATGTTGCAGTTCTTGCATGTCGGAGAGGAACATTTGTTCCGCAGCGGCGATAGAGTCGGCCGAGACAATGTTGTTCAGTTTGATGGTGTAGTACATTTTCTGTCCCTTCCCCGCTTCATATTTTGCTGGCATGGTGTGGTAGACGGCCAGGCTGTCGGCGTTGATGGCAAAGGAGGCTACGTCGCCTTTGTGCATCATGACGAGACCTTCCTCCAAACTGCCTTCAAACTGGCGGTCGGTGGCTTGCAGCAAGAGTTGCGAGTTGTTCGTGTTGCTGTAGAGGGTGTCGTTTTCGAAGACAAGCACAAGCTCGCAGTCCAGCACGTCATCCATCTGCACCTGCTGCGCTTTCTTGTTTTCGGTGAGGAATTTGTAATGTAGCCCGCTTTCTGTTTTTTTGTATCCTGGCAAGTCGCTTTTAGGGCCGCAAGACGCAACTGTCAGGGTTGCCAACGCCACGAAGGTGGCCATCTGTATACGCTGTTTCATGTCAACAACTTTTATTTAATGATATTCGTTTTTACCTGATAAATCAATACGGTGCGTGCCGGTATGCGGTCTCCGTCGCCCAAAACGCCGAATCCCATTGCCGAGGGCACGATGATACGAGCCTCGCTGCCGTCCCGCAGCTGCGTCATGGCGTTGTCCAGTCCCATGCAGGGCTCATGCCGTCCCAGCGTCACGGTGTCTGTTTGGCCATCGTAGATGACAGTGCCGTCGAGGGCTTCCAGTTTGTAGGCCACAGCCACACGGTCTTCAAGGTTTAGCCGTTTGCCTTGTCCGGTCTTGATCTCCTCATAGCGCACGCCGTCGCCCAGCCGTGTCATGTGCCAACCGCGTCGTGTCACGTAGCTGTCTATTTGCGTTTCTTCCGCCGAAGCCACCACTTTGTTGGCGTTGAGGATGTTCTCTTCATAGGAGGGCTTCCCTTGCTTTTGGGTGTCTATTACGGGAGTATTGTTGCAAGCTGCCAGTAGCAGCAGGCATGGCAAAATCAGCGTTGTCCTCATCGTTTCAGTTCTTTTCTGATGTAGGTTTCCATTTTGGCCACGGTAGCGTCGAGCGGTTCGTAGGAGGTGGCTCCCGCCGCCTTGGTGTGCCCGCCGCCGCTGAAGTATTTGCGCGCGAACTGGTTCACGTCAAAGTCGTGCTTGGAGCGCAGTGAGATGCGCACGGTACCCGTTGTGGTTTCCTTCATTAGGGCACCCACCTCAATGCCTTTCATCGAGAGTGTATAGTTTACAAAGCCTTCCAACTCGCTGCCTTTTACGCCGAAACGTTGCAGGTCTTCTTGCGAGATGTAGAAGTAGGCGAAATGCTCTTCCTCAAATATCCGGAGTCTTTCTGCGAGGCAAAAGCCCAAGAAGCGCACCCTGGCTACGCTGTCGCTGTTGTAGATGCGGTTTTGCACTTCCGCGGCTTGTATGGGGAAGCGCATCAGCCCCGCCGTGGCTTCGTACAGCGATGGCTCTTCGTTAGAGTAACTAAATGTGCCGGTGTCGGTGATGAAACCGCAATATAGGCACCGCGCCATCTCGGTGTTCAGTGCGCATTCGCCCCATCCCTGCAATACCACCCAGTAGAGCAGTTCACAGGTGGAGGAGAGGTCGGGCACCAAAAATAGTGGACTGAACATATTGGCGTCAGGGCCGTGGTGGTGGTCCAACATTATCTTGCGTCCTTTGGCATCCAACAAAGGCTGTTCCAGTGCGCCCGTGCGGCGCGCTGCATTCAAATCCAGGCAAACGATCACATCGGCTTCCAAAATCGCCTTCTTGCAATCGTCCAACTGGTTGTCCGCGTTTAGCATGGCCGAATAGCCTTGCAGGAAATCGAAGGTGTCGGGGCAAGCGTTGGGCAGCGCTACGGCCACCTCTTCGGCTCTTTTGCCCATGTGGTCCGTCAGCAGATGCTTCAGTGCCAAAATGGAGCCGATGCAGTCTCCGTCGGGGTTGGCGTGCCCCACAAGGGCGACTCTTTTCGCATCCAATAAGGCGGAGCGAAACGTCTCAATGTCTTCATTATCAAATTTCAATGCAGCCATATACCGCTTCTAAACAAATTGCAAAGATACTATTATTTTTTGACATGGCAATAAAAATGTTCTACAAAGTTTCAGAGCACGTTTTTCCGTTGGGTAGTGTAGTAGGGAGGCCACACCCTCGGTGTTGTCCAACAAGATTTGGGCGGTGTTTTGGCGCATCCATACCGCTTTTTTGGGGCAGCGGCGTCCTTTCCTGGTATTCGGCAGCATCGTGGCAGCATCGTGACAGCACACACCTCCTGCTTATCTCCCACCGCAGTAGGAGGTGAGCAGGAGATGTGTGCTGCCATGCCTGCGACAGGGCGCTTGCGCAGCGCACAGTGCGCTTCAAGTGATCCCAAGAAAGATGGGGCGGCCAAACCATGCCACCAAAGAAGCCAAAAGCGAGACGAGATATGTGGCGGATTTTTTATCCACTGAAGGGCAAACATGCGGCACTGCCGCATAGCACATGCCGAAATGAAGGGGTGCAACCCAAGTCTAAAGTTTGCGGGATTTTTTTTCGCGCATGTCGTTTTTTTTTTGTAATTTTGTACTCCGAATTTTTTGAACTGGAAAGTATGGAAAACTACATAGTATCAGCGCGTAAATATCGTCCGGCAACATTCGAAAGTGTCGTGGGGCAGGAACATGTCACCACTGTTTTGCGGAATGCCATTCGCGGCGGACACTTGGCGCAGGCATTTCTATTCTGTGGCCCGCGAGGTGTGGGGAAGACCACGTGTGCGCGCATCTTGGCTAAAACGATAAACTGCACAAACCTATCCCCTGAAATAGAGGCCTGCAACGCCTGCGGGAGTTGCACCAGTTTCAACGCCGGCACCTCGATGAACATCTTTGAACTGGACGCCGCCAGCAATAACAATGTGGACCAAATACGCGAGTTGGTAAAACAGGTCTACATACCACCCCAGACGGGGCGTTACAAAGTATACATCATTGACGAGGTGCACATGTTGAGTACCGCCTCGTTTAACGCGCTGCTAAAGACGCTTGAGGAACCGCCCGAATACGCCAAATTCATCCTCGCCACTACCGAGAAGCATAAGATAATCCCCACCATCCTCAGCCGCTGTCAGGTGTTCGACTTCCACCGCATAGGGAATGAAGACATAGTGAAGCACCTTGAATATGTGGCGGCGAAAGAGAATGTCATGTACGAACGGGAGGCGTTGCGCGCAATAGCCATGAAGGCCGACGGAGGTTTGCGTGATGCCCTCTCCATCTTCGACCAGTTGGTGAGTTTCACACAAGGTAACCTCACCTACGAAGCGTGTATCCAAAACCTAAACGTATTGGACAGTGCATACTACTTTAAACTTACCGATATGTTGACGAAGGGCGACATAGCACAAAGTTTGCTACTGTTCCAAGATGTTTTAGACAAAGGATTTGACGGTCAGCATTTCATCACGGGTCTCAGCGAGCACATGCGCAACTTGATGGTGAGTTGCGATGTTGCTTCGGCGAGGTTGTTGGATGCCAGCGATGAGGTGCGGCAACGCTATGCCAGCGCCGCGCAATCGGTGGGGTTGGCGGCAATATTGAAATATTTGGAGATAAGCAGTGACTACGAATACCGTTATCGCGATGCCAACAACAAGCGCCTGCATGTGGAGGTGTGCTTGTTGAAGATGGCGAAGATAGCCATGGAGGGCCAGCCTGGGTTTTGACGATGGGCTGCGCATGGAGGCTTTGCCCCCTGCCCAGCCCGTGCCCCTGCCAACAGATGTGCCCTCCCCCAAATTATCGCCCCAGCCCGCGGCAGCCCTGCAACAACCCGCCGCGACAGAACAGTCGCAACCCATAGTGGCGGTTCCTTGCAGCGCGGTGCGCCGCCGCTCGCGCATTTCGCTCGCTGAATTGGGACAAGGCGTGGAGCCGCATCCAGCGGAAGTGCGCAACGTGGCGTTGGAACCAGTGGAGTTGAGCGAGGAGGTGCTGCAACGCTTGTGGAAGAGATTACTGGCGGAGTGCGTTGATCCCGCCGTAAGCGGGTTGCTCTATGGCCGTCGCGTGCAGGTGGGTGACAAGGAGACTTTTGTCATTGTGACCACCGACAAAGACTTTGAAGAGAAATTTGCGCCCTGCAAAGATTATGTGGAACGGCAGATGCAGGCCTACGCCAACAACCCACAGGTGCATTGCGCCGTGCAAATAGAGGAGACGCGCAAGCGCAGCGCCTACGACCCTGAAGAGAAATATGCCAATATGCTTCGACAAAACCCTTCGATGGAAACGTTGCGCCGCCTTTTTCCAAACCTCGAAATAGGATAACACGTAAAGTATGATGGCTGCAACGCTAATATTCCTCGGTACACTGATATTCATAGCACACTTATTTTCCTACTTGTTCAGCCGTAAGCGAATACCCGACGTGCTGCTGCTCATAGTGGTGGGCTTGGCCATAGGCCCGTTATTGGGATGGGTGCATCCGTCGGATTTAGGGCAATTGGCCAACGTGTTTTCTTCCCTTACACTTATTTTCATTCTGTTGGATAGCGGATTAGGCCTCAGTATCGATTCGTTGCGCCGCTATTGGAAAGGGGTATTCCAAGTCACCCTGCTCAGTTTCCTTTTCAGCACGGCGATGGCCACCGCGATAAGTTACTTTATGGGCTTTGAGTTCAGCGTGAGCCTAATGATAGGCACCATGGTGGCGGGCACGGGAGCCTCTATAGTGGTACCCTTGCTAAACCAAATGAAAGTGAGTGAATATACCCGCACGGTGCTCACCATGGAAAGCGCCATTTCGGCCGTCATCAGTTTCGTGCTGGCCTTGTCGCTGATGGATGCCTACAAAATGGGCAGCATGGCGGTGGGCAGTATGGTAGGAAGGGTGCTGGCGTCGCTGCTGATAGCGGCCTTGTTGGGAGTGGTGGCGGGCATAGTGTGGAGCAGCCTGCTGGACAGGGTGAGAAAGATTGAAAACTCCATGTTTCTGACTCCCGCCTTCGTGTTCATCGTGTATGGTCTAACGGATTTTTTGGAGTTCAGCGGCGCCATAGCGGTGCTTTGTTTTGGCGTGGTGCTGGGCAACACGGACTATTTCAAGTTCTCCTTTTTGGACAAAACAAAGAAACATGAGATGAAGCCCCTCGAGATGAACGAAAAAGGGTTCGTAAAGGAATTTGTGTTCATCTTGAAGAGTTATTACTTTGTCTACATTGGCATCAGCATCCCCTTCGGCAACGGTGTGGCACTGTTATACGGGCTTGCCATCACGGTCGCTCTCTTTGTAGTACGTTATCTGTTGCTGCTGGTGGTGGGTCGCGAAAACAGCGTGAACGACCGTCGCGTAGTTTCGTTGATGATACCTAAAGGGCTATCGGCAGCTCTCCTTGCCTCAATACCCGACCAAATCAACCAAGCGGCAGGGCGTATCGTTATACCTGACGCTGTGATGATTAAGCATGTAGTGTATGCCGTCATTTTCTTCTCCATCGTGACCACATCGCTGATGGTGTTTCTCACTCGCAAAAACTTGGTAAAGAATGAAGCTAACGTTTTATAAGTTTGACGGGGCAGGAAACGATTTTATCCTGCTGGATACGCGCAAGAACGATCCCCGTCTAGAAGCGGGACAAATAGCTCGTCTGTGTCATCGCCGCTTTGGTATAGGAGCCGATGGGCTGATGACGTTAGGCGAGAAGGAAGGCTACGACTTCGAGATGCGCTACTACAACAGCGACGGTCACATGGGCAGCATGTGTGGTAATGGCGGACGCTGCATCACGGCCTTTGCAAAGATGTTGGAGATTGCGCCAACCGCCGGCGACATGACGTATTGCTTTGAGGGTTACGACGGCGTACATTACAGCCGCCTGCTTGCCTGGGACGGAAACAAAGGAAATGTGACCTTGAAGATGCGAGACGTGGAGGAGATAGTGCCATGCCTTGACGGATGGTATCTCAACACGGGATCGCCCCATTACGTGGAAATGGTGAAGCATCTTGACCATTATGACGTCTTCGGAAAGGGACGCACCCTGCGTAACGACAAGGCGACTTTCCCAAAGGGCGTCAACGTAGACTTCATTGAGCCGCACCCTGACGGGACGCTGCGCGTGCGCACTTACGAACGAGGCGTGGAAGACGAAACCTACAGTTGTGGCACAGGCATTACAGCGTCGGCTATTGTGTTTGCCACGCGTATGAGCAGGGAAAAGACTCAGGAAAGCGTACTAAAAAAAGAGGAATATGCAGTACGCCTATCCGCTTTAGGAGGCGACTTTGAGGTCTCCTTCAGACAAAGAGAGGGATGGTGTGAAGACGTTTTTCTAACAGGACCCGTAAGTTGCAACTTCAAGGGCGAGTTTGACTTGAATAGCCTTTCACAATTTGCGTGAAAAGAAAACAAAAATTTATTTAAGACCTAAAAACTAACGAATTATGAAAGAACTTAAAGGAACAAAGACCGAAAAAAACTTGATGGATGCCTTCGCGGGCGAAAGCCAGGCACGCAACAAGTATTCCTATTATGCCAGCAAGGCAAAGAAAGATGGCTATGAACAGATTGCAGCCCTATTTGAAGAGACGGCGCAAAACGAGAAAGAACACGCCAAACTTTGGTTCAAGTACCTGCATGACGGCGAGGTGCCCGACACCATGGCCAACTTGAAGGATGCCGCCGATGGCGAGAACTACGAATGGACCGACATGTATGCCCGCATGGCCCGTGAGGCGCATGAGGAGGGATTTGAAGAGATAGCCAAAAAATTTGAGATGGTTGCCGCCATAGAGAAACACCATGAGGAACGTTACCGCAAGTTGTTGAAGAACATTCAAGACGCAGTGGTGTTTAGCCGCGAGGGCGACGCAATTTGGGTGTGCCGCAATTGTGGTCACGTGGTGGTGGGCAAGAAGGCTCCGCAGTTATGCCCCGTGTGCATGCATCCGCAAAGTTTCTTTGAAATCAAGGCGGATAACTTCTAAGCCTTGCGCATGAGGGCGAACGCCAGTTCGCCCTCATGCTTGTAACCCGTTGGAAGATTTTATTTGAGGTGAATTGATTGAATCCACTATAATGCTGCTAACGAGTTGTTGTATTGTCATGCGACGAAGGTTGCCATGCCAGCAGTGACTTAAAGAGGCACGACGCGCTAAGGCAGTGCGTACGCAGCAAAAACGATGTGGAACAAGCAGTCGAAAACGGGAAAAAACAAAAACATAAAAGGACGGAAAAAAGTGTATATGCGGACGCCTTTCTCTCGAACGGAAACGAATGGATGCGAGAAGACGACTTTTGGGGATTTTTTTGAGTCTGTGACAAGGCAGAGCCACGCACCGCGCTTTCACACGAATTTTCTTGATGTTTGACGAAGGCGAACGAAACCGAATGATTAACACCCGCCAAGGACACATTATTAATAGCGCAATTTTATGGAACACATCTCTTCGGGAAAAGCCAGCTTCGAACAGGCGCGCAGCCGTGTGGAGGAACTGACGAAGTTGATAGACCGCTACAACGAGCAATATTATCAAAATGACATGTCGGAGGTGTCGGATTTCGAGTTTGACGAGCTTATGAAGGAACTTGTCGGCTTGGAGCAAGAGCATCCTGAATTGGCAAACCCCAATTCCCCCAGCCAAAGGGTGGGAGGAACGGTGAACAAGGCATTTCAGCAGGTGGAGCACCGTATGCCCATGTTGTCGTTGGCCAATACATACAGCATAGAAGAGATAGTGGACTATGAAGCCCGCACGCGCAAGTTGCTTGGCGACACTCCGTTTTCTTACACCTGCGAACTGAAATATGACGGCGTAGCAATAGGGCTAACCTACAAAAACGGACAATTGGAGCAGGCCGTGACGCGCGGCAATGGCAGGGTGGGTGACGACATAACAGCCAATGCAAGGACCATTACCACCATACCCCTAACCCTGCATGGAAACTATCCTGCTGATTTCGAGGCGAGAGGCGAAGTGGTGTACCCTTTTGCCGCCTTCGAGGCCATGAATGCACAACGCGAGGCAGATGGTTATGAGCCTTTCGCAAACCCCAGAAACGCGGCATCGGGTTCGCTGAAACTACAGAACTCCGCCGAGACGGCAAAGCGAAAACTGATGTTTTGCATGTATTTTCTGATGATGCCCCCTGGCAGCGACGATGGAGGACCTGAACAGGCCACCCATTATGGCCGACTGCAATGGGCGAGGCAAATGGGCTTCAGGGTGCAGCCCTACATTAAGGAATGCCGCAACATCGGCGAAATACGTGAATTCATCGATTATTGGGACACGGAGCGTTGGAATTTGCCATTCGGCGTTGACGGCATCGTGATAAAAGTGAATCAAGTGGCCCTATGGAATGTATTGGGCCTCACCGCCAAGTCGCCCCGTTGGGCAATAGCATATAAGTACAAGGCTCAGCAAGTAGCTACACCGCTGGAGAGCATAAGCCTGCAGGTGGGCAGAACGGGTGTGGTGACACCGGTGGCAAATATGCAGCCCGTATGGCTGGGCGGCACAACGGTGAAGCGTGCCACGCTGAACAACGCGGACTTCATAGAGAAAATGGACATTCGAGTGGGCGATAGCCTGCTGATAGAGAAAGGCGGCGAAATAATCCCCAAAGTGGTGGGCGTGGAAATATCCAAACGTCCTGAATGGGCAAAGCCTTACCAGTTTGCCACCCATTGCCCAGAGTGTGGCATGCGGCTGGTTCGCGCCGATGGTGAGGCTGGCTTCTACTGCCCCAACCAAGACGGCTGTCCCCCGCAGATAGTGGGCAGGCTGGAACATTTCGTTTCACGTAAGGCCATGGCCATTGACACGCTGGGTAGCGAGCGGCTGGTGCTGCTATACAACAAGGGGCTGGTGCGCGATGTGGCAGACCTCTATTCCTTAACCAAAGAACAGTTGGTGGGACTGGGAGCGGAAGAGGGTTCCACTATCCAGGACAAGGGCGCTGACAATATTCTCGCCGCTATTGGCCAATCTAAAGGGGTGCCGTTTGAACGCGTCCTCTATGCACTTGGGATACGTTTTGTGGGCGAGGTTGGCGCCAAAAAATTGGCACGATACTTCAGAAACGTAGATGCCTTGATGCTGGCCACGGAAGAGGAACTGGCCGAAGTAGAGGACGTGGGCGGTAAAACGGCTCGCGCAGCTTATGAATATCTGCACAACCCGGAACACCAACGCATCATTTGCCGCCTACGCAACGCAGGACTGCAATTCCAAGCCAGCGCATCCGCCATCAGCGATGTGTTAAAGGGAAAAACATTTGTGGTGAGTGGCACTTTCGAGCATTTCAGCCGCGAGGCAATCAAAGCCCACATAGAGGCGCGCGGCGGAAAAGTGTCGGGCAGCATTAGTGGAAAAACCTCCTTCGTGGTGGCGGGCGACAAGATGGGACCCGAAAAATTAAAGAAGGCGGACAAACTTGGCATACCCATCATCACGGAGGAGGCCTATCTTGAGATGTGCCGAGAATGACGCCGCAAAAACGAAAGTGTTCCAAGGCTCGTTAATATTTCAAAAAAACGGCGACAGTTCTTCTTTTTTTGCAGGCAAAAAGGGAATTGTTCGTACCTTTGCACGTTACATTTTCGCGCGGAAATATCGTGAAAAAACGCTTAACAACCACGAGCAGAATAAGTAAAAAATAATTAAGTAATAATCATTCATCATGAAGAAAACACTAATCACCATCATGAGTTTAACGCTTTTAGCCGCTTGTGGCTCGAAGAAAGGCGAGTTGACGTCAGGTGTGAACCTTGACAACCTTGACACCACGGCCAGCCCCGTGGATGATTTCTACCAGTATGCCTGTGGTGGCTGGATGGCCAACCATCCCCTTGACGCGGAACATGCCCGTTTTGGAACTTTCGACGAACTTTACGAAAACAACCAAAAGCAGATGAAGGAGTTAATCGACAGTCTCTCCACTGCCAAGAACGCCAACGGCAGCATCGCCGACAAGATTGCCACGTTTTATAACGTGGGCATGGACTCTGCAACCATTGAAAAGCAAGGCGCAGAGCCGTTGAAGCCTTTCATGCAAAAAATTGCGGGCCTCAAGAGCCGCGACGAACTGGCAATGGAACTGCCTGTGCTGCACCGCCAAGGCTTCAACCCCTTCTTTGCCCTCTTTTGCGAGGCCGACATGAGCAACGCTGCTATGCAAATAGGCTGGCTATACCAAACGGGATTGGGCATGGATGACCGAGACTACTACCTCAAGCCCGAGAACGCTAAGATACGTGAAGCCTATATGACCATGCTTACCACGCAACTGGAACTGAGCGGCTATCCCCAAATGGTGAACATGCCCGCAGACAAATTGGCCAAGATGGTCATGGAGACTGAAACCAAGGTTGCCAAGGCGCAAATAGACAAGGTGGTGCTGCGCAATCCCATGGAGACTTTCCATAAGACCAAGCTGGCAGACGCCGAGAAAGCGTACCCTGCCATCAAACTTGGCGAATACTTCAAGGCAATGGGCGTGCAGATAGATACCTTCAACAACGGCATGCCCGCATACATGAAGCAGGTGAATGCATTACTCTCCACCGAAAACGTGGACAACCTCAAGGCCTATTATGCCTGGCAAGTAATAAGCGGCGCCGCTGGCTACTTGAGCAAGGCTTTTGTGGATGCAAACTTTGCATTCTACGGCACCACGTTGAGCGGCGTTACACAACAGCGCCCGCGTTGGAAGCGCGTGCAAGGCGCCGTGAATGGGGCCATGGGAGAGGCAGTAGGTGAGATGTATGTCGCCAAATATTTCCCCAAGGAAGCCAAAGAACGCATGCTTACTTTAGTGGACAACCTCAAAGAGGCATTCGCACAGCGCATAGCCGATGCCAACTGGATGGACAAGGCCACTAAGGAGAAAGCACATGAGAAACTGGGAGCCATTATTGTAAAAGTAGGTTACCCCGACAAATGGCGTGACTATAGCGGCCTTGATATCAAGAAGGACAGTTACTTTGCCAATATAGTACGCAGCAATGTCTTCGACATGGACTATATGCTGAGCAAAATTAACAAACCCACAGACAAGTCGGAATGGGGCATGACGCCGCAAACCGTCAACGCGTACTACAACCCCACCACCAATGAAATTTGCTTTCCCGCAGGCATCCTGCAGCCTCCTTTCTTCGACATGAATGCCGACGACGCGGCTAACTACGGCGCCATAGGCGTGGTGATAGGTCACGAAATGACCCACGGCTTTGACGACCAAGGCCGTCAATATGACCGTAATGGCAATTTGAACGACTGGTGGCAGGAAAACGATGCGAAAAACTTCAAGTCCAATGCACAAGTGTTGGTGGATTGGTTTAACGGAATAAAGGTGCTTGATGACCCTGAAATGTACGGCAATGGGCAATACACCCTCGGCGAGAACATAGCCGACAATGGAGGAATACACATCAGCTACAAAG
>JAXFQM010000147.1:0-6239 GCA_034178965.1 Bacteroidales bacterium
ACCCTCACCGCCACCCCCATACCTCGTACACTACAGTTTTCGCTGATGGGAGCGCGAGACTTGAGCATCATACAGACCCCGCCTCCTAATAGGCAACCCATTGAGACGGAATTATGCCTCTTCGCAGAAAGCGTGATACGCGACGCCGTGAACTTCGAGATGAGCCGCGGCGGGCAAGTGTTCTTCATCTCCAACCGCGTGGAAAACCTGGCCGAAATGGCGGGCTTGGTGCAACGCGCCTGCCCCGATGCCAAGGTGGCCATAGCACATGGACAAATGGATGGCAAAGACGTGGAAACCACGTTGCTGCACTTCCTTGAAGGCGACATTGACGTGTTGGTGGCCACCTCCATTATCGAAAACGGGTTGGACATCCCTAACGCCAACACGATGATCATCAACAACGCCCAGCAATTTGGCCTCAGCGACCTGCACCAAATGCGTGGCCGCGTGGGCCGCAGCAACCGCAAGGCATTCTGCTACATGATGGTACCTTCGTTCGACATCATGACCGAAGAGGCTAAAAAACGCCTGCGCGCCGTGAGCGAATTCAACACCATCGGCAGCGGCTTCAACATAGCCATGCGCGACCTGGACATTCGCGGAGCAGGCAACATTTTGGGCGCAGAACAAAGCGGCTTCATTGCCGACATAGGCTATGAAGCCTACCATAAAATACTCAACGAAGCCATAGAAGAACTAAAGGAAACCGACTTCCGAGACCTCTTCGTTCAAGAAGCTGGCGCAGCCAGGGATTACGTAAAAGAATGCCAAGTGGAAACCGACCTCAGCGTGCTGCTGCCCGACGAATATGTGTCCAACGTTAGCGAACGGCTGGTACTTTACAAGGAACTGAACGGCCTCTCCTCCGAAGAACAACTGCTGGCATACCGTCAAAGGCTCATAGACCGTTTCGGACCCGTACCGCATGAAACAGACGAACTCATAAAGACCATCACGTTGCGGCGCATCGCAAAAGACTTCGGTATCGAAAAAGTAGTGCTGAGAAAAGGAGTCATGCTGTGCTATTTCGCCTCGGGCAAGGACAACCCTTTCTACCAAAGCCCCAACTTCAATCACATGATAACCTTCGCCTCGTCTCACTCCGGCCAAGCGTTGCTGAAAGAACAAGCCGACCGCCTATGCCTGCGTTGCGAGAAAGTGCGCTCCATCTATGAAGCCGTACAGGTGCTGCAAGAGATGATTGGCGGACACGGGGCGTAAAAAAATGCGTTTTTTTTCATGCAAATGCAATATTAGCCCCAAAAACTCGTTTCTAATAATGTAACAATTGAAAAAAACATCGGTTATGAAAAAAACAATGTTTGCATTGGCAGCCATACTGGCACTAATTGTGACCGGCTGCACCTCAAAGAAGAACGCCGAAGCCGTCGCGCAACGTAGCATCGACAGCATGCAGCAAATTGTCGACGCCAAGGATGGCGAAATCAACGCACTCTTCGACGTGCTGAACGAAATCGAGGACAACTTAAGTCTCATCTCCTCAAAATACTCCAGCGTTCAGGAGATGAAACGTGGCAATGTGGAATCTAACCACAACGTACGGGGCGAAATCAACACACAGATGAGCACCATCGAAAAGATGCTCTCCGAAAACAAGAAAAAAATGGCCGCCCTCAACGCACGCATCGCCAAGATGGGCAAGGAAAATGCCCATTTGCAGGAATTCGTAGACAAATTGCAGGCTCGCATGAACGAACAGGAGACACAAATCAACGAACTCACCGGCGAACTGCAACGCCACAAAATTCTTGTCGCCACCCTCAATCAGACCGTGGACACCCTCACCACCAGCAACATGCAGAAAGATGAAACTATAGCACGCCAAACTGCCGAAGCCAACAAGGCCTATTTCATCGTGGGTACCTACAGCGAACTGAAAGACCTTGGCGTAGTGAGCAAGAGTGGCGGCTTCATCGGTATCGGCAAGAAGCAAAGCGCCAACATGGACATGCCCACCGAACACTTCACCACCATAGACCGCACCAAGGTGAGCACCATCACCGTGGGACAAAAGAATGCCGTCGTCATCAGCAAACATCCTGCCGACAGCTACGAACTTGTCAAGGACGAAAGCAACGAACATGTGGTGGCCTACCTCAAGATACTCAACCCCACTAGTTTCTGGCGCTACACCAACTACCTCGTCATCTCCACCAAATAACGACCGTCTCTTTAACATACCGTAGTATTCAATTGAAAAGGTTGCCGTGACCGGCAACCTTTTCAATTGAATACTAAAAATCATCGCCGGTCTGCGGCAAGCGATAGATGGGGCAGCCTAATGACAAAAGCAAGGCACCATTAACCTCACAACTTGAACGCCTTGATTTTGCCGTCTTGTACCTTGGCCTCGCCACGTTCTTGCGCAATGGTCAAGGCACGCTGCGCAAGGGTCTTGAGGGATGGCATAACGCGAGAAAAGCCGAAGGCATTGGCCAGAGCCTTGGGGAGGTCGTCCACAAGGAGGGTGCCTTGGTCCACAAGCAAGCGAGGGATGGCATTGGCGGCTTCACGCGGCGCTATTTGCATTGGCGTGCGACCCGAGGCATCGCGATAATGGGTATAGCCCTCTGGCTCATTGACGTTGCGCCAATAGAAACGCTCATCACTGGCGGACACGCGACTGGTTGGAGGCACCTGCTCACCACTGGCCATGGTTGTGGCAAGTTGCATAAAGAATACGCACTGGCAAAGATAGTCCTCCACTTCACGTTCCATCTTTATCTTTCCTTCCAAGCCAAAGGAAACGCGAAGGCGCTGCATCAGCACGCTGTGGCTGACAGGGGCTTCCATTTCCACCACCTGCATAATAGACCGTTGTACCTCCTCTCGATGCGCATTGGTAAGCAATTCGTTTGCCGCAAGGCGATGAAGAGGGAGGTCGGCAGTTACGTATGGTTGCTTTGAGATGGGCGTTTCCAGTTGCGTGGCTGCCGTACCGTGCACTGCAAGCGGCGCTCCCTTTCGAGGCCGTGCCTGCGTTGTTGTCACATCCTTTTCCGCATGCGGTTCCATGGCAAGCTGGGCAGCAGACAAATCTGGAAGCGGCCCTGGCAAGGGCTTTCTGTCGTCCAGCGGGACGGTATCGTCTTTCAATGTGGCGACGATGCGAGCAACGCTCTCCTCCACTGGGTCGAGAGCATAGATGTGCATGACACTCCAGCCCAAGTCCTTCAACACGTTGGGCTGCGTGATTTCCCTGTCGCGTTCAGTAGGCGTGGCGGCATACACGGCACTATCACACAGCACGGCAAGCGCATAGCGTTCGGTTTGAGACGGATGCAAGATGCCGATATCCAATTTGTAGCCGCTGGTGCCAATGTGCGTGGCTACGGCAAGGCCTTGCTGTTCCAGCCGGCGCGCCACAACTTCCACAAAGGGGTCCCCTGTCTTTGAGGTGCTTGCCGCAGCAGAGCCTGCCATTTCGTTTCCCTGCGCATATTCTAAAAACGCCCGCAGATCCCTCACTCCTTCTGAGTCCGTGCGGCCAAGGTCTATGTCCGTTGCCCGCAGCGTGGAAAACACCATCATCTCTCTACAGCTGCGCGTAATGGCCACGTTCAGGCGCCGCCAGCCACCCTCGCGGTTGAGAGGGCCGAAGTTGAGCAAGATTTTCCTTTCATCGTCGGGGCCGAACCCCACCGAGAATAATATTACATCGCGTTCGTCACCCTGCACGTTCTCAAGGTTCTTCACAAAAATGGGATCTTCCCACGTCTGCATCCTCTCCGCCAGTTCGGGGTGCTTGTCGAACAATTCGCCCAGAAGATCCTCTATCAAGCCCTGCTGGTTGGTATTGAAGGTGACGATGCCAATACTGTAATGGCTTAACTCGGGGTGTTTCAGCCTGCGTTGCACCTCGTCAACAACAGCTTGCGCCTCCGCTGGATTTTGCCGCGTTGTGCCGCGTTCGTAGCGGCCGTCCACATGTATGTAGCCCACCTTCCTCGTCTTGTCATCGGGAGAAGGATAGGTGAGCAACTTGCCTTCATAGTAATGTTGGTTGCTGAAGGCTATTAGGCTTTCGTGGCGGCTTCGGTAGTGCCATTTGAGATAACGGCTTGGCATGGCGAGCGCCAGACAGTCATCCAAAATGCTTTCCAAGTCCTCAACTTCTGCATTTTCTTCGTCATAGGTGTCGGCGGCGAAGAAACGGGTCGGCGGCATTTGTTTGGGGTCACCAACCACAATGAGCTGTTTGCCCCTTGCAATGGCACCCACCGCCTCGCTGGTGGGCAGTTGCGAGGCCTCGTCGAACACCACAAGGTCGAAAGGCTCCTTGCCGGCGGCTATGTACTGCGCCACGCTGATGGGGCTCATGAGCATGCAGGGTGCAAGGCGAGGAAGCAAGTCTTGTATCTGTTCGAAAAGACGGCGCAGGCTCATCCCCCTGCCCTTGTTGCGGATGCAGCGCTGCAAAATGCCCACTTCGCTGCTCCGCATGGCTTCCGACTGAAAATCGGGTAAACTTTGGCTCATCTTAGCCACAATCTCCTGCTGTGTGAGCCTCATGAAACGGTCGCACATTTTGCGGAACTCGGCTACCTGCTGTTCGTATGCCAAACGGTGAAATAGCGCCAAACTGGGCTCATTTGCCAAGATGTGATTGGCGTAGGCTCGGTAGAAAGTCTGTCTAAACAGTTCCAGCACATCGCCTTCGTACCCCTCCTCAACCACCTTTGCAATGTAGCCCAAATGTATGCTTTCCATTTTGTTACGCTGTTGGTTATAGATAACCCATTCACGCAGTTGCCCGAGGTTCTCAAGCCAAGCGTGCACAGCGGAGGGCTGCGGCTCGGTATCCCGCAATTTGAGCCAAGCGGCTTTCCTTCGCGCCTCTTCCTGTTGCTGCACAAGTTCCACCAAGTCCAGCAAGGAGGGTAGTTCCTCCTTCGTCGCCTTTGTGCCATCCGTGCTGAAGGCATGAATTTGTTCCAGCACTTTCTTTTGCGCCGTGTTTCGGAAAAGGAAATTTGTATCGCATGCGTCCTTCCAATGCTGGCGCAGGGAGGATAGATTTGAGGCAAAAAGAGCATCGCTATAGTGCTCCTTTAGGTTGGAGATGAGGCCTTGTTGCTCATTGGCTTCTTCGGTGGCGGCAAGCAACCTCTCAAGTGTTTCCCTGGCCTCTTGCGGCACTGAAGGTGAATAGTCGTCAAGTCCTATTCCCTTTAAGGGATGTCGTTGTGGGGGGCAAATGCGTAGTGCGGCGCTGTATTCGCCTATGACCGCCTCGGCTTGAAGGAGGTCTTCATGCGTGACTTGCTGAAGATGCGCATCCTTGAGCGCCCGCTCCACCCACTCCAGGCTCTCTGCAGGTGGTGCGCTGCTGAACTCGCTCTTGCCAATGCAATCGTAGAGCGAAAGGCCGGAGGGGTATTTCCGGTGGATAACTTCCACATATTCGTCCAGTTTTTGCCGCAAGGCATGTATTTGGCGCACTTGAAGAGCAAAGTCGGGATTGCCGGCTTGCCGCGCCACCTCACTTGTCCTTTGCAGTTGCTCGAGTACGTCCGCTTTCCTTGCCTTGTTGCTGTGCAGTTCAAGGCAGAAAGGCTCGAGCCCTATCTTGCGCAGTCGGCGTTGCACCACTTGCAGGGCCGCCATCTTCTCTGCGACGAAGAGCACCCGCTTGCCATGGTACAAGGCGTTGGCTATGATGTTAGTGATGGTTTGGCTTTTGCCGCTGCCTGGAGGGCCATGCAATACGAAACTCTGCCCATAATGCGCAGCCACCACTGCCTCCGCCTGAGATGCATCCGTGGGGATAGGTAGGACAATATTTTGCTCGTCAACGATATCTTCCAAGGGCTTTTGGGGATAGTCTCCCACACTTGTCAGCACCCTGGGGTGCAATTTCCCTTCCACCAAGCTCGCCACCACTGGGTTTTGCGCCAATCGGCCGGCGTTGCTGTGTATGTCATTCCACATGAGGAACTTGTTGAAAGAAAATATCCCCATCATGCACCATTCCTTCACCTCCCAGCGCGGCTGCCCCTTCACGGCAGCTTCCACCACAGACAGCACTTTCTTCACGTCCACACCAGCCTCGTCGGCGGGCAGCTCGTCCAATCCTGCCACCTCGATGCGATAGAACTGCCGCAGCATCTCGAAAAGAGTGTGGTTGAGCATGGTCTCTTCATCGCGGCCGCGAATGACGTAGCCGCTTGCACCGCCATGTCGCACCATTTCTATGGGTAATAGCACAATGGGTG
>JAXFQM010000184.1:0-9885 GCA_034178965.1 Bacteroidales bacterium
TCACATATCAATCAAAATTCGTAACTTTGCAAATTAGTTCGGGCGTGTCACCTTACGCACAAACGGCTGATACTGTATATGGAAAACTCTCTATTAAGCAAACTGAACCCCGACCAAAGAGCAGCGGCGGAATGCACCGAAGGGCCCGAAATGATTATTGCGGGTGCCGGCAGCGGCAAAACGCGCACACTCACCTATAGAATAGCCTATCTCATACAACAAGGCATAGACCCCTTCAACATCCTCGCCCTCACCTTTACCAACAAAGCCGCCGGCGAAATGAAAGAACGCATCATGCAACTGGTGGGGCCTTCGGCGCGCAACATTTGGATGGGCACATTCCACAGCATTTTCGCACGCATACTGCGCAACGAAGCCGACAAACTGGGCTACGTGCGCACCTTCACCATCTACGACACCGACGACAGCAAGAGCGCACTGCGACAGATAGTGAAACAACTAAACTTGGACCCAAAGACATACAGCCCCAACAGTCTCATCGCACGCATCAGCATGGCTAAGAGCAACCTGATAAGCCCCGAGGAATATGCCAGCAACGCGGAGATTTTGCAAAGCGACCAAACTTCTAAACGACCCGCCACGAGAGAAATCTATCGCTTGTACAACCAACGTCTGCGCAACGCACAGGCCATGGACTTCGACGATCTGCTTTTCAACACCAACGTGCTGATGAGGGACTTCCCCAACGTGCTGATGAGATACCAAGAAAGATTTCGCTATATCCATGTCGATGAATATCAAGACACCAACTATGCGCAATATCTCATCATAAAGAAGCTCTCCGCACGCTACCAAAACATCTGCGTGGTGGGTGACGATGCCCAAAGCATCTATGCTTTCAGAGGTGCCAACATACAGAACATCTTCAACTTCCGCCGCGACTACCCCAATGTACAGCTCTTTAAACTTGAGCAGAACTACCGTAGCACGCAAAACATTGTGCACGCCGCAAACAGCATCATTTCAAATAATAAAGAACAGATTAAGAAAGAGATTTGGACCAACAACGAGCAAGGAATCCCCATCACCTTGGTTTCCTGCTCCGACGAAAAGGATGAAGGCAAAGAAGTGGCCAAGCGCATACAGTCCGCGCAGCAAGAGGACGGATGGAAATATTCCGACTTCGCCGTCCTATACCGCAACAACGTGCAAAGCCGCGCTGTGGAAGAAGCTCTGCGTCATCTCCAGATACCCTATCGCATCTATGCTGGCATCTCTTTCTATGGGCGCAAAATCATCAAGGACGTGCTGGCTTACCTTCGCCTGGTGGTGAACAACCACGACGACGAGAGCATGTTGCGCAGCATCAACAATCCGCCGCGCGGCATAGGCCAAACCACGCTGGACAAAATACGCGTAGCCGCCAACGACAACGAGGTCAGTCTTTGTACCGTAATGGAAGACATAGATACTTTCGGCATAGCACTCAACGCTGGCGTGAGACAAAAAATAGACCATTTCCTCGGCCAAATAAAGGTGTTTTCTTCCATGCTGTATACGATGGATGCCTACAACTTGGCCAAAAAAGTGATCTATGCCAGCGGCATCATCAAGGCTCTTAAGGAGGATGACGACCCTGAGAATCCAAACATGCTGGAAAACATCGAAGAACTGCTTAACGGCATTCAAGACTTCTGCCAAAGCGACGACCTAATTGCACCGGAAGAGGATCATGAGGTGGACGCGACAACACTTCAAAGCAACGATAATTGGATTAACGTGCAAGCCGAGATTGCCAGCCTGCTTTCGCCCGAAAGAGAGGAGGAAGAGGAACAGGCGAACAGACCACTGCGCACGCTGGACCAATTCCTCCAACAAGTGCTGCTTCTAACCAGCGAAGACAAAGACAAGGAGAAGAACGCCGACAAGGTGTCGCTCATGACAATACATGCCGCCAAAGGTCTTGAATTTCCCTACGTTTTCATTGTGGGAATGGAGGAGAACCTATTCCCCAGCATCATGAGCCTGAGCAGCCGGCAAGAACTGGAGGAAGAGCGACGCCTGTTTTATGTCGCCGTCACACGTGCTGAAAAAAGACTGGTGCTGTCACATGCACTTACACGTTACCAATATGGCCAACAAAGTGGGCAAGAAATGAGCCGATTTGTGGACGAGATAGACCCGCAATATATCAGCATGCCCAAAACAAAAAGCGCCTTCCCAAAGCCTGGCGAGATTTTCTCCCATTTTGCGCAGAAGCCTGCCGAAAAGCCACGCCCCAAAAAACTGATTGCCTTGACGAACAACGCCACCAAGCCGACCTTGGCCAACAGCAGCGCACAAATCTCCTCCATTCAGCCTGGCATGCAAGTTAGCCATTCCAAATTCGGCACGGGCAAAGTGCTTTCCTTGGAAGGTTCGGGTGACAGCACCAAGGCAGTGGTGTTCTTCGAAGGCATCGGACAAAAGACCCTCGTTCTTAAGTATGCAAAACTTGACGTTGTTTCATAAAGCTGTTTCAAGCAACCCCACAGGCATGATTTTCTCACACATTGCAACGGGCCGCGCCGACACCTTGGCAAAACACCACATTTATTCCTTCCACATGGCTTCCCCAGGCACGCCATACGTTGATTCGTTGACATGCCTGATAGCCGATAAATAGAACGTGTTGCATGAGAATTGTCATTCAAAAAGTGAAACAGGCGGCCGTTGCCATTAATGGCAAAGAGGTGTCACACATTGGAAAGGGACTGATGATTCTGGTGGGCGTGGAAAATGCAGACACGGATGCCGATGTGGACTGGCTTTGCCACAAGATAATGGCATTGCGCATATTTGACGACGAGAATGGGGTGATGAACCTCTCCATTGCCCAAGTGGCTGGAGCCGATATTCTTCTCGTGAGCCAATTCACGTTAATGGCGTCCACGAAAAAAGGCAACCGTCCCAGCTACATCCGCGCTTCAAGGCCGGAGCATAGTGAGCCCATGTACAATATGATGGCAGAGAAACTAAGTGAGATGATTGGACACCCCATACCTACGGGGCGCTTTGGAGCCTTGATGGATGTAAGTCTGGTGAACGATGGCCCAACCACCATCATCATCGACAGCCACCTGAAGGAATAAGCATCGCCTCAACGCAACGGTCCTTCCCCCTAAAATCGCGATGCAATTCGACCGCGGAGAAACTTGCGCCTTGCAATAACCGAACGGTATCCGCACCCTGCGTTTCGTTGATTTCAAAGTACAAACGCCCTTTGGGGCATAGATACTCCTTGGCGAAATTCACAACAGCGCGATAATATCGCAATGGGTCTTCATCGGGGACAAAGAGCGCAAGTGCAGGCTCATAGTCCAGCACGTTGTGCTCCATCTTTGCACGCTCCTTTTCAAGCACGTAAGGAGGATTGCAAACGATGAGCCCACACGCAGGAAGCTGGAAATCTGGAAAGCACGGGGATAGTACATCGGATAGGATAAATTGGACGTCCGCGCCGTTTTCCAGCGCATTCTCCTGAGCCACGGCAAGAGCCTCTGGCGAGACATCCACAGCAACCACACGCGCATCGGGAAACGCCTTTTTTAAGGCTATGGCAATGCATCCGCTGCCCGTGCAAAGGTCGAGGATGGCGCCCCCGAGAGGCAACCGTCCGACGATGATTTTTTGCACTATCTCCTCCGTCTCCGGACGAGGAATGAGCACCGCAGGGGACACCTTTATTTTGCAGCCGCAGAAATAAGCATATCCGATGACATGCTGAATGGGACGGTACTTGCGAAGGTCTTCGATAGCCCAATGGAACTTGAGGAGGTCACTTTGGTTGATGTTTTCAGAACGGCGAAGCAAATAATCTGTAGTACTCCAGCCAAGAAACGCTTCGCATAGTAAGAGAAACATGCTTTGGGTCTCCCCTTCCCCATACAGAGGCTGCAACACGCTGCGAAAACGTCCTTCTACGTCGCGCATATTGTTGGAGGAGAATTGTATGTTGCGGGTATTCACGTAGGACTTTGTTTGGATTGGATTGGCAGCATCACTTCGAGCAGCAAAGGCTACCATTTTTGATAGGACGGAAAGGTCGGGTCTATTTAGGGTCAACGCACCCTGCATGGGGCAGGGACTATTTCCGCCCAAAGTCGGCAGGGATTTCGCCCCAATTTGCGGTGTCCCACTTCAGGATGGGATTACGAAAGGTATTGTTGGACAGCCATGCCTCGGCACGGCGAATGACCTCGAAGAGGCTCGCCGTCTTCGGGGAAAGGAGCAATTTGGTTCGGCAAACTTTGGCCGCAACCCATTTTTGCGCCTGTACACTGTCGGAATAAATAATCATGTCGGGCATTTTTTCCTTCTTGCAGTATGCTAAGGCATGCACAATGGCAAGAAACTCGCCGATGTTATTGGTGCCCAACTCTGCTTCGAAGTGAAACAACTGCGTTCCTGTGGCTACGTACACTCCACGGTATTCCATCCTTCCCGGGTTGCCGCTGCAAGCCGCGTCCACCGCCAAGGCGTTCTGAACGGGGGCGGGAATGCCTCTCGCAATAGGCAAGCATATGCCCTCTACCCTCTCCTTGGGTTGGAGGTATATGTCTGGCCCTATGTGGAAAGCTTGGCGCGCTGCTATCTCGCTGGGGAAGCTTTTGTATTTGGCACCCTCGACACCTATCACCTGTTTCTTTGCCTCTTCCCAACTGGTATATATGCCAGCCTGTTTACCTTTCCACACGACATACCATTTAGAAGCCTTCTTGTTTGACATAACACCTTATTAGTTGACAAATGCAGAACTAACCTATTGCGGCCAGTTCTGCATTTGCTTATTACGCTATCGCATAGTGCTTAAGCACCTAGTTCAAGGCGCTGAAAACCCGTGCATTTTAAATCTTTGTTTTGGCGGGCCACATAGTCCTGCACGCTTACTTTGCTCTCCATGATGTATTCTTGCTGCATCAAGGTGTTCTCTTGGAAGAACTTGTTTAAGCGGCCGTTCGCGATGTTGTTAATTTTATTCTCGTCCAACTTGGCAGTCTGTTCTGCGGCCACGTCTTTTATTATTTGACGTGCTTGGTTCACCTGCTCTTCCGTAATCCACCCTTTTGCACAGTTCGATGCCATGTGCTCCTCGGAGTCAACATGCGCAGGATTGATGCCTGCCTTCTTAAGGGCAGCGTCCACCGCTTTCTGCACGAGTTCTTCCTTGGTCTTCTCCACGGCAACACGGAATTCTGTATCCTTAACTTCTTGAGGCACGGAAGCTGCGTCGAGAGCCACAGGACGCATCGCCACCACCTGCATGGCCAAATCGTGGCCAACGGCGTCGTAACCCTGCATATTGAGCCCTACAATGGATGCCATGCGGTTACCCGGATGTATGTAGGCATACACTTGGGGGGCTTCCATTGCCTCGTAGTGCGCTAATTCGATTTTTTCGCCTATTTTTGCGATTTGGTCGGTGATGCAGTCTTTTACGGCACGACCATCGAGAAGCATGTCAAGAACCTGTTCTTTGGACGCGATGCGCTGGGCCATAGCGTTGTCCAGGATGCTTTGCGTGAATGCGATGAAATCGGCGTTAGTGGCGACGAAGTCTGTCTCGCTGCTCAACATAACAATGGCTCCAAAACCACCTTCGGCCTTTGCCAGTACGCAGCCTTCGTTGGCGTCGCGGTCGGCACGCTTGGCTGCCATTTTTTGGCCTTTCTCGCGAAGGTATTCTATTGCCTTGTCAAAGTCGCCATCGGTCTCCACCAGGGCTTTCTTGCATTCCATCATCCCTACGCCGGTAAGTTCGCGCAGTTTCTTTACATCTTGGGCTGTGATATTTGCCATATTATTATCCTAATATTACGTTTTTTGGTTTTTGGACATTGGTGCTTGGATTTTTGGAATATCTTCTCGCGGACGAGCCGACATTAATGACCAACCACCAAATATCCAAAAACCAAAAAAACTATTCTACAATGATATTATTTATTCTTCTTCCGCTTTGTTTGCCTGCTTGGCGCTGTCGTCCTTGGAGATGCTGTTGCGGCGGGGGCGGCGAGGGCGGCCGTCGCGTCGCTCGCGGCTGTTTTCCTCGTCACTGTTTTCCTCTCTCACGTTCTCCTGCGTCTCTTCCTCGGCGGCATCCTCGATTTGGGCTTCCTTGTCGAGTTTGCGCTCGCTCTGTCCTTCCTCGATGGCCTCTGCCATGCACTTGAGGATGGCGGCGATGCTCTTGCTGGCATCGTCGTTAGCAGGGATGGCATAATCCACCAGTTCGGGGTTGCAGTTGGTGTCAACCATGGCGAAAGTGGGGATATTCAGCCTGCGCGCTTCGGCAACAGCAATATGCTCTTTATTGATATCAACGATGAACAGCGCGCTGGGCAGACGAGTAAGGTCAGAGATAGAGCCTAAATTCTTTTCCAATTTGGCGCGTTCACGCTCCACTTGCAGGCGCTCACGCTTGCTGATGCTGTTGAACTCTTTATCCTTCATCAGTTGGTCAAGCGAGTTCATTTTCTTCACCGCCTTGCGTATGGTGGTGAAGTTGGTGAGCATACCACCAGGCCAACGTTCCGTAACGAAAGGCATGTCAACAGACTTTGCCAGTTCGCCTACCACTTCCTTGGCCTGCTTTTTCGTAGCCACGAAGAGCACTTTTTTGCCGCTGCGGGCAATTTGCTTCAATGCCGCGGCAGCCTCTTCGGCCTTGGCTATGGTTTTTTGCAGGTCGATGATGTGGATGCCATTATGCTCCTTAAAGATGTAGGGAGCCATCTTGGGATTCCACTTGCGTTTAAGGTGGCCAAAGTGGCACCCTGCTTCAAGTAATTGATCAAATGTTAATTCGGTCATTTCTTTAATTTGTGTTTACGTTCCTTTTTGTAAGCCAACCGGAGGAGTAGTTCGTTTGGCAACGAAGTCTTCCCGATTTGGATACTAAACTTGTTTATTCTAATCCAATCGCCTCACCTCATGCGGCTATGCGGCTGCTTGCGGATAGAAGCGACCCTTTCTTAACGCTTGCTGAACTGGAAGCGCTTGCGTGCCTTGGGCTGACCTGGCTTTTTGCGTTCCACCATGCGGCTGTCGCGGCTGAGTAGGCCTTGGTGTTTCAGTGCGGGGCGGTCTTCGGCATTATTTTCGCATAAGGCGCGCGCAATGGCCATGCGCAACGCTTGGGCTTGGCCGGCAATGCCGCCGCCGTCAAGGTTTGCTTTCACGTCCCACTTGCCTTCAGCACCAGCCACGAGGAAAGCTTGGCTCACGATATACTGTAGCGGACCCGTGGGGAAATACTCCTTATAGTCGCGTCCGTTGCAGGTAATATTGCCGCTGCCAGCCTTCATATACACGCGAGCCACGGCGGTTTTTCTTCTACCTATTGTATTGATAACTTCTTCCATCTTTTATCTTACGTCGTTAATGTTGATGACTTTGGGAGTTTGTGCCTGGTGGGGATGCTCAGTGCCCGCATACACATAAAGGTTGCGATAGAGCTTGGCTCCCAGACGATTTTTTGGAAGCATGCCGCGTATTGCGTGTTCAAGGATACGTTCAGGGAACGTCTTGAGCAACTTTTCGGGCGTGGTTTCGCGCTGGCCGCCGGGGTAGCCAGTGTAGCGTTGGTAGATTTTGTCGCTCATCTTCTTGCCCGTGAACACAACCTTCTCGGCGTTGATGATGATCACGTTATCGCCGCAGTCAACGTGCGGGGTGAAGCAAGGCTTGGTCTTGCCTCTGAGGATGTTGGCAACGCGAGTGGCGAGACGTCCTACGGTTTGACCTTCTGCGTCTATCAGAACCCATTCTTTCTGAACGGTTGCCTTATTCGCCGATACTGTCTTGTAGCTTAAGGTACTCATTGCTTTTTTACCTTTACTTTTCTTATTAACTATCTATTTTTTTTTCGTTCTTGCCCCCAAGCCGACGGATGACTTGAGCGCTGGTCTCTTTTCTCTCCTGGGCATCTGGCAAGGAACGGGTATAAAATGATGCCAAAGCCCATGGCGTAAGAGATTGCAAAATTACAAAAAAAAATCTTCATGGCGAAATATTTTTTATTGCTTTTCCACGCAACACGCCGTTTTTATCTATATTTTTTTTATCAACGATTTGTTAAACATACAATTACAACCAACTTCATTTTTCGTTACACTAATAATATTTCTTGCCTTTGTTTGCATTTTTACATAATTATTTTTGAACATTTTCTTGTTTATTTCATTAAAATCGTCTCTTTTTTCAACGCCGCATTTTTTCTGTAACTCGCTGAAATTACTTTCATGAATGACGTGAATTTCATCGGCCTTGTCCTCTTGTTTTCGTTGCCTTTATGTTGGAAAGAGCACTTGTGTGGCATTCTTTTTCGCGCAATTGAAAGTTTTTTCGTATCTTTGCAAAATCAACTTGTGTGTACTTCTCTCTGAACCCACTGGGAATTAGAAACTTATCAATGCAAGCGAGGAGATGGAATCATCGATACAGAATATATGACAGCCATGAACAAAGAGTTATATTTGGCAGGCGGCTGCTTTTGGGGCACGGAACATTACCTCAAGCAGATACGAGGCGTTGAAAAGACAGAGGTTGGCTATGCCAACGGTCACACGGAGAACCCGACGTACCACGACGTTTGCACTGGCGAGACAGGGTTTGTTGAAACAGTGCACGTGGTCTACGATACTTCCGTCTTGTCTCTGAAAAAATTGACTGAAATCTATTTCGAATCTATCGACCCCACCAGCCTAAACAAGCAGGGCGGTGACTGCGGCACGCAATACCGCACCGGCATCTATTATGTGGACCCCTCCGACGAACCCATCCTGCGAGAGACGTTTGACGAAAAGCAGCGAGGGTTAGGTGGGGCCCCCATGCGCGTAGAACTGCTGCCCCTAAAGAACTTCTTCCGAGCCGAAGACTATCACCAAGACTATCTACAGAAGAACCCCGCAGGCTACTGCCACCTGCCCGTCACGCTCTTCGAATACGCCAAAGAGGCTAACCCATAGCGAAATGCGCACCGCCACGCCACCCGTGACGCACAAGCCACACCGTATTGTATCATCAACACCGCTTGCACATGATGCATCGAAAAGCCATCGCAACCTATTTGCTACTATTTGGTCTGACATATTGCTCCTGGGCCCAAAGGCACGTGATGCCGCAGGCCCCAAGGAACGACGTGAAAGCCACTTTCCTATCCATCTTCAGCGGCTCCTCGCGCTTCACGTATGAGCGTGCGCTGTCGCCTTCCACAAGCGCAGAAGTCACTTTCGGAGCCATCGGTTTAGGCTATGACATGATGAATCGCGCCGCGCCGGCAGGCGTAGTGCTGAAGGGCGCTTGGAAATACAACTTGCACAGCGCGACCAGGGGGAAATCGCCCCTCAACGGCCTTTACCTCAAGCCTGAACTCATCTACGCAAACTACCGCTACGATGACAAGCCCTCCCACGCACCACTTGAGAAAGACACTCCACGCAGCCACACCATCCGCTGGGCGCTAATGGCCGAAGGGGGGTGGCAACACTGCTGGCGGTGGTTCCTTACCGACATCTACATGGGGCTTGGCCCCTCGTGGGGCGACATCAACGCACATAACTATTACCACGGCATCATGCTTTTCCCCAAAGGAGGGCACCTGGCTTTTACGGCGGGTTGTAGGATTGGTATCGCGTGGTAGGCGCACAACAAACCCTCCCCTACTTCAACCATAGTCTCTTTGAAAACGTTCTCGCCGGCAAGGCACGCGAACGGCAGGACTTGAAGGCTTGACAACGCTTTCAGCAAGAAACGCCAAAAAAAATGCCGCAAGGGCAGAAACTCTCCACCACAAAAACAACCACGTTGGCTTCGTCCACAAGCAAGCGCTGGCAAATTATGTCAGGCGCACAAATTCGGCTATTCCACCGTTTCGGAGGCCTCATT
>JAXFQM010000076.1:0-14740 GCA_034178965.1 Bacteroidales bacterium
TTATTAATAAATGTTAACAACTGATAACTTTTCTTAGATATGTCAGGAAATATGTGTATTTTTGCAAAATAATAGGAGAAGCCGAAAACCTTAAATAGAGTAGGCAATATATTAACATTTAATACCATACAAAAATGAACAAAAAGGTATTCTTAAGTCTTGCCCTTGTTGCCATGCTTGGCCTTGGTTTCACAAGTTGCAAAAAGACCTGCACATGCACCGTCAAAGGCGTAACCAACGAAAACACAGACATGAATGAGGATCAGTGCAAGGCTGCCAACACCGCCGCCGCCGTTTTGGGTGGCAAATGCGTTTGGGAATAGTCTCGTTCATAGAAATGCTCCTGCATTTCTAAAAGAAGCGGGGCGGCTTTCGAAGAAAAGGCCGCCCACTTCTTTTTTGTCTCGTGCACGAAAAGTCACTCATAGGGTACCTCCGCCACTTTCCCTGCCCCCTTGAGCCATCGGCACGCTAAACGAGAGAGGGGTTGCGCGGCGTTTTCGCCTTATTTTAGGTTAAAGCGCAATACTTTCGTTCCCTTTTGTGTACGGATATTAAGGGTGTAACTGTCTTTGGGCATCTTGGTGATGGTTATCTTGGAACCGTTCTTATATTGCGGTATGGTGCGAATGCTTTTACCGTTGCTGCCCACAAATTCCACCTCCGCCACAGGGCTTTCCATCGTTATGGTGATGTATCCCTCGGCAAGGTAGGGATTCACTGACACGCGTTCCTTCCCTCTCTCCTCCTCTCCCCTGCTGCCTTGCGGTGTCGCCGCAATTTCTGTTCCGCTCGTGAGGACGAAATTCTGGTTGAACAGGAACGCGCTAATGTTTCTAACCTCCCTTTCGTCTGGTTCGGACACATACCCCTCCACTTGCGGCCTAATGCCAAAACTGCTCCCCGTGGGCACCTCAATGTGGTAGAAGCCGTTTTTATCCGTTTTCGTTTTGCCCACGCCATAGTCTATTATGGCCTCTGTCACGGCTTCTCCCTCCTCGTTCTTAACGCACCCTTTGATGCATTGACCGCTGTAGCAGAACAGTCCGTTAAACTGGGTTCCAATCCATTTGCGACCCATGTCGTCGATGACGATGTTTTGTATGCCGCTTTCCGGTAGCGGGCTATTGTCGTGCGAGAAAAGCGTCCAGTTGTCGTGGCAGTCATATAGCGCAACGCCCTTGTCCGTCACTATCCACAACATTCCGTCCTTGTCGAAGGCCAAGTCGTTTATTTGCAAGCTTTGCAAAGGCGTGTTGCGGTCGTCCAGCACCTTCCAATCCTTGTCGTCAAACCGTACCAACCCTCCCAACGTTCCAATCCATTTCACACCTTGCTTGTCAATGGCAATGGCTGGCACAATGTTGTGTGGCAATTCGCTGTTTTGTGTGGTGTAGCCAGCCCATACGTGATCGTTGAACACGCAGAGTCCGTCGTTGGTGCCTATCCATTTTTTGTTCTTGCGATCTATGGCCACACAGAGGATGAAGTCGCTGGGCAACTTGCTGTCGACCTGTGTGTATTTAAACCATTCGCGTCCATCGAAGCGCACTAAGCCGCCCAGCGTCACCCCTATCCATTTCACATTGTTCTTGTCAATGCTTATTTCGCGTATGAACTTCATCTTCAGTTCTCGCGTCTTGTCGGTGTATTCCGTCCAATGGTATCCATCGAACAAGATTACACCATAATCGTCCGTACCTATCCATAGGTCATTGTCGTTGTCTATCGTAAGACAGTTCACAAATTGGTCCTTCAACTTTTCGTTGAACATGGCATAGTTTGTCCATGTCCGTCCCTTTAGGCGACAAAGCCCCAAGTGGGTACCCACCCATATGCTTCCCGAGGGGTCTGCTGCAGTAGCCAGTATCGTATTGCCCAATATTTCGCTGTTTTGCGTGGTATACTGCGTCCAAACGCCTTTCTGCTGCGAGGTTGCCGGAACAACAGACGCCATGGTCAACGCCAAATAAAGTGTCAGCTTCTTTCTCATATCACGTCTTATGCTTTTCCTTCTTGGCGGCAGGGAAGAGAATGTTGTTCAATATCAGTCTATAACCAGGGCTATTGGGATGCAGTGAAAGGTCCGTTGGTGGGTCACCGATATAGTGGCTATAGTCCTCGGGGTCGTGCCCGCCAAGGAACGTCCAAGTGCCTTTTCCGTATTCACCATGCAGGTAGTTCACTTCGCCCAACGCCTTATTTTCGCCCAAAATCAGTGCGCTGCTTTTCACATATTGCTTGCGAAAGGCGGTGGTTTGTCCCATATATCCATGTATCAGGCGAGTGTGATTCTGCGTCAGCATGGTTGGCACCCAGTCCCATTTTGCGCTGAATTCGAAAAGAGTGAAGTAGTCTGTCTTCTCGTTCACCGCCTGTTGGTGCCGGCGAGGGTCAATGTCTATGTCGCTTATCTCATATTCAACGGGATTTACGCTGATATGGAAATTCTGGAAGGCAAAGCATTTTGAATAATCCAGCAGTGCTTGCGCGTTGGGCTGCATGGGGTCGCCATCGAACATGGCATCACAGATGTCCACTCCGTCAGCCGCCAATGCCACGTCGTAACTGTCAGGTGCACTGCACATGGCAAACATAAATCCACCACCCACTACAAAGTCGCGTATCTTCTTCGCTACCGCCAACTTCAACTGGCTCACCTTGGCATATCCCAATTTGCTCGCCGTAGCCTCCTGGTTTCTCACGTCTTCTATATACCACTGTTGGTTGCGATAGTTGGCCCAGAACTTGCCATACTGCCCCGTAAAATCCTCGTGGTGAAGGTGCAACCAATCATACAGCGGAAGCACCCCCGCAAGCACCTCTTCATCATACACCACATCGTAGGGAATTTCCGCATAGGTAAGTACCAGCGTCACCGCATCGTCCCAAGGCAACTTATTCTTGGGAGAATAAACTGCTATCTTAGGTGCCTTCAGCAGACGCACTGCGTCCTGGTTTGTCTCGGGGTTGGCGATGGAGGACAGTATCTCTGTGCTTTGCCCGTCTGCTATCACTTCGTAAGTCACCCCTCTCAAGCGGCATTCCTTTTCCAACTGGTCGGCATGCTTCATCATGAAACTGCCCCCCCTGTAGTTTAGCAGCCATTGCACCTCCACTTCCCTCTGCAAAGCATAATATGCTACGCCGTAGGCCTTCAAGTGGTTTTGCTGTTGTCCGTCCATGGGCAGCAGCAGATAGGCCGCCCATCCGGGCAACGCCAGCAGCAGAAACCCCGACAACAAGCCTAAGTGTCTTATTCTGTTTTTCATCCTACGTATCATAACGCTTAAACCTCAATAATATTGTACAATCCCTGCTTTTTCCGCCCACAAAGGCTTTTGCGTGCCACCTGCCACGCCTTATCTTTTATGGGAAACAACGGGATTGGCTGGTAACGCACTTCCTCGTGGTTATTGCAGGTTGTCGAGTTGGCGGATAGCGCGGGCGTGGATAGAATCGTTGAGGTCGGGATGACGGACATAAAAGTCGAGACTGCGTCTGAACTCCTCGGCTGTGACGCGGTGGCGGGTCAGCAGGCTGTCGTAGGAAACGCGCAACTGTGGCGACACCTCTTGGTATTGGTAGTTGGATTCAATGGCGTAGAAGCCCTCCAATAGATAGGCGTCTGCAAGGAACGAGACCATAGAATCCGGCTGCATCACGCCGGCCGGTATGCGGACTCGGCCGCGGCAGGAGACGAACAGCAACATGCCCACAAAAAGGAGGATGGGAGCGAAGCGGCTGAAGGCGTTTTTCATGGTGGTTTTCGGTTTTGACTTGGTTTGGCTGGAAGCGGATGGCTCCAGAGTGTGCATTTATCGTTGGCTGGAGCCGTCGGCATATTCAGTCCAACGCTCTATCACGGTTGCCATATCCATAGGCAGTGGCGACTCGAAAAGGAGACGCTGGTGTGTGGTGGGATGCTCGAAACCCAGCACCGCAGCGTGCAGAGCCTGCCGCGGCATGAGGCGAAAGCAATTTTCCACAAAGGCACTATATTTGCTAAAGATGGTGCCCTTCAAAATATTGTCACCCCCGTATGGCGCGTCGGAAAAGAGAGGATGCCCAATGTGGCGCATATGTGCGCGTATTTGGTGCGTGCGACCCGTCTCAAGGACGCATTCCACAAGTGTAACATATCCCAATCGCTTCAGCACATGCCAATGCGTCACCGCCCGCTTGCCTTGAGGTGGCTCCACAACAGCACGTATGCGACGGTCGCGCGGGTCGCGGTCTAAATTGGCGTCCACCGTTCCGTCGTCCTCTGGCATGTCGCCCCACGCAAGGGCTATGTACTTGCGCTGTGTAGTATGTTCAAAGAATTGCTTTGCGAGTTGTATTTGCGCCTCTTCGTTTTTAGCCACGAGCAGCAACCCCGAAGTGTCCTTATCGATGCGGTGTACCAAATAGGGCGAAGAGTTCTTGTCATCCTTCAAGTGGTACAGCAAGCCGTTGAGCAGCGTTCCGTCAAAGTTGGCTACACCTGGGTGCACCACCAACCCTGCGGGCTTGTTTACCACCAGCACGTCGCGGTCCTCAAACACGATATCCAAGGGCATTTCCTGCGGTACCAGCTCCAATTGGTGTGGCGGCGTGGGCAGCAGGATGCTGATTTCGTCCCGCGGCTTCACCTTGTAGTTGCTTTTCTCCGCCTTGCCGTTCACCCGAATGCAACCTGCCTTTGCGGCCATTTGCACCTTGTTTCGGGAAATGCCTGCCAAGCGCTGCGTAAGGAACAGATCCATGCGTTGCGGCGTCTGTCCCTTGTCCACCACGAAATGGTAATGTTCGTATAGTTCGTTGGTTTCCTCCGCATCGGCGGCAGACTTGGTGTTGCCAAAAAGAGGTTCGTCGGTCATTGCTTCACTATTTTTTGTATGGTGCGGCTTCCGCCTTGCGTCACCTGCAAAACGTATATCCCTGCCGGCAGCCCAGTAAGGTCTATGAGGTATAATCCTGGCGCTGTTCCCCTGGTTCTCCTTTCCATCCGTCCTTGCGTGTTGAGAAGTTCTATCCTTGCCGCTGCGTCGGCACCCTCCAACCGGACGTGCAACCTGTCGCTTGCGGGGTTGGGATAAACGCAAACGCGCTGGCGCGTGGCGGCGGGAATGCCCACCAACGCGCTGGCGCCGAAGCAGGGGCGCAACAGCGTGGCGCCGGAAAGGATGCTTTGCTGCCACACGCTGCTGGTGCGATAGAAGTTTTGTCCCTGCTGCAGGCCGCTGCGGTCGAAGCCGACGTTGATGAAGTTTTTGGAATTTTGTTCGAAGCCAATATAATAGGTATCGGCGGCGAGGATGACGGGCTGCGCCAACCGATAGCGTCTGAAGCGGTCAAGACTCTCGGTTTCCACTCGCTGCAAACCCGCATCCTTGTGTAGGAGCGTGGAGGGCATGCCATCCTTGTTGTTCCAAACGCAAATATTGAAACCTATTCCAATATTTTCACCTCCTCGGGTGCTGTTAAACCACAGATCAAGCGCCGTAAGTGTGTCGGGCACGTTCAGCACGAAACGCGTTGCCATGTCCAGCCGGCTGCTGGTGCTGGTGAGACCATACCCGTTTTCGGGCATTCCGTCGTCATAGGCATAGTAGTTGTTGAACACTTGCGTGAAACGCAGCGTGTCGTTTTGAGGAAAAGGATCGCCGCCGTAGCCTTCCCTCACCACGTGTTCCACAGTGAAAGTGGCCGGGGCGCCCGTCACGGGATACGAGAAGTCCACCGGCGGGTGGGCGTGTGCCGAAGCCGTTTGGTAGACATGTCCCTGGGCATAGGGGGCTATGTTGTCTGTTCCGCCATCGTATGCCGTCACTTCGGTGCCGTTGGGGTCGAGCACGCGATAGGAATAATGCAACGAGAGGGGTTCGCCATAACGGTTGGTGATAACCATGTTTATGCTTGTCGCCATCTCCGAAGGGATGAATTGCCGCGCGGGTATGGCTTGGTAGGTGCGCAACATGGAGGGTGCCTTTTCCACGAAAGCCACATCACGCACAATACTATCGCGCCGGTTGCGGCTCTTGTCGAGGTATATATAGTCCAGGTTCCATTGGTCGCAATTGGCCACCATACCCACCTTGGGCTGCGGCTCAAGACTGCATAGGTTGCGGAAGCGGAAACGGAAACCATTACATAAATATTTTTCATCCTTCACTGGAATGGCCACCCATTGCCAGGCACTGCCCGTTCGAGCCAAGAGCGTGTCCACGCTAATGCCTCCCGTGGCCCATGCCTTTTGCCAGGCACTGTCGGGTACGGAGAAAAACTCAAGGATGAGAGAGTCCTGCGTCTCGGGCGCATCGCCGATGCGCGCCCACATGTCACCATAGCCTCCTCCGGGCAGGTAGTAGAAAGAAAGGTATATCGAGTCGCTAATAGAGAGTGCGGCAGGTTGTGGAGCGAACAAGGAGTCCATCCGAAGGGGCAGGCTTTGAAGGGTGTCGCCTCCGAAGAGCGAGGAGGCCGCCCCCACATGCAGCGCCCCTGTGGCTTGGCAGGCGTCAAGGGTGACCACACCCACGGTGGGGGGCAAGGGGCCAAAGTCTTTGTTCACCACCGCGTGCCCCATCTCCCATCGCGCGTTGTCTGGATTGCCCTCATAGTTCGAAAAGTCGTCGAAGAACGGGAGTTGCAGTTTTTTTTGCGCCTTGCTCTTGCTTGCTTCCGCCCGACCGTGGGCCACGGTACCCAGCGGCACAAGGATTTCTTGCGCCATCACGCGGGGCAATGGGAGGGATGCTGCACATAGGAGCAGCAAGGCGAAAATATGGGGCTTGCGTTTCATGTCTCTACCTTCTTTGCTTGCAACGAGGAGACGGGCTACCATTCGGGTCTCTCGCCCGTTTGCGGCGCGGCTCCGTCGGCCGACATATCGTGTTGAGGTTTGATTATCTTCGAGGAGTCTACTTTAAAGTTGCGCCGCAATTTGGCTGCGTCCACGGTGTTGGCGTCGGCGTACCACAGTTCCACAGGCGTGCCGAATGGGTAGAGCGAGACTCCTGTGTAGTCTGGCTCCTGCTTCACCACAACGGCCGTTAGTTTGTCTTTCACGCCGCCGAAATGTTCGTGCCCCACGTTGAGAGAGGCCCTGTAGAGGTCGGCCCGCGCCTGCTGCACAGACTTGCCTATCACGAAGGGCACCACGCTACTGGTTTCCTTGTCGCCAAGGCCCACGGTGAGGTCTATGCGCGCCCCCATGGGCACCTTGTCGCCCTTGGAGAGCCGCTTTCCTTCGCTGCTGTAGACATCCACCACGTTGTACGGGCTTTCTACGAAAGTGAGACGCCCCACTTGCAAACTACGTCGTTCCAGCGCGTTGACGGCCTGTCGAAGGGTGAGACTGGTAAGTTCGGGGCACTCCACGTCGTCAGGACTGTTGGCGGTAACGGTGAGGTATATCTTGCGCGCTTTCTTTATCTGCGTGCCCGCCTTGGGCGTTTGCGCCAATATGACGCCACCGGCCTCGCCTGGGTGATACACGCTGTCCAGCACCACATATTGCAGATCCAGCGGGTTATCCTCTTCCAGTTGCCGCAGGGTGAGCCCCACCACGTCGGGCAACTCGTACTCTTTTCCTTGCCGCGCGTAGAGTTTGATAAGCAGGAAAACGACAATAAGTATGCCCACGCTGGCGAGGAACATCCTCCACAGTTGACGCATCCATTCGTGACGGTCGAGAAAGGTTTTAATGCTCATGGCTTGCTTTTATTTGGATGAAGCGTTTGGGGATAATGTCTTCTTTGCCTTGCCCAGCAGGGTAGCGGCGGTACAGCCCGTCACCTCCACCTCGAGGTATTCGCCTGGCTGGTGGCCGTCTCGGTCGAACACAACGACCTTGTTTTGGCTGGTGCGACCAAAGAGTTGACCGTTGCTGCGCCGCGACGTGCCTTCCACCAGCACTTCGCAGGTGCGCCCCACCTCCCCTTGGTTGTTTTGCAAGGCAATCTCGCCTTGCAAGGCGATGATTTCCTCCAGCCTCCGCGTCTTCACCTCTTCGGGCACGTCGTCGACCATGTGCCTGGCGGCGTAAGTGCCCGGACGCATGGAGTACTTGAACATATAGGCATAGTCGTAGCGCACCTCTCGGAAAAGGGAAAGGGTTTGCTGATGGTCTTGCTCCGTCTCGCCGCAGAAACCGGCGATGACGTCGGTGGTGACACTACATTCGGGCACAATGCGGCGAATGGCGTCGATGCGACCAAGATACCATTCTCGCGTATAGCGTCTATTCATGGCCTTCAGCATGCGGTCGCTCCCGCTTTGCACGGGCAGGTGCATGCACTTGCATATGTTGCGGTGCGCAGCCATGGCTTGCAGCAGTTCATCGCTGGTATCCTTGGGATGCGAGGTGGCGAAACGCACGCGCAGCAGCGGGCTCACCGCCGCCACCCTTTCCAGCAACTCCGGAAAGCGCACGCCGCGATGGTCGTAACTGTTCACGTTCTGCCCCAGCAGGGTCACCTCGCGATAGCCCGCCGCCAGCAGTCCTTCGGTCTCGGCCACTATGGTTTCGGGGTCACGGCTGCGCTCACGTCCTCGCGTATAGGGCACTACGCAGTAGGAACAGAAGTTTTGGCAGCCGCGCATGATGCTGACGAAGGCGGAAACGCCGTTCGAGGCCAGCCTCACCGGCTCTATGTCGGCGTAGGTCTCGGTGACAGAGAGTTCGGTATCTACTGCCTTGGCGTTTTGCCTCAACAGCGAGGGCAGCCTCCGGTAACTGTCGGGGCCGGCCACAAAGGATACATTCTCTTCGTCTTCCATCAACTTGGTTTGCAGTCTTTCCGCCATGCATCCCAATATGCCTATCCTCAACGCGGGGCGCTGTCTTTGCAGAGCCTGCAACTCGCGCAGGCGGCGGTGTATGCGTTGTTCGGCATTGTCGCGGATGGCACAGGTGTTGATGAGGATAAAGTCGGCCTCCTCGGCTTGATTGGCAATGCGATAGCCCTCCCTTTGCAGGATGGAGGCCACCACATCGCTGTCAGCTATGTTCATCTGGCACCCGTAACTCTCTATATAAACGCTCTGACTATCAGAAGTTGACATCGTTATTGGCTTTCATGATATTAGTTTGCAAAGATACGAAAAAAATTCCAATTGTGAGAAAGTTTATGCAACGCCGCACGCAAAGCCTTTCGGCACAGGCAATATTTCTTTTCCGCATTGCCCCATGTATGGGTGTGTTTTTGAAGGCCAGCAAATAACAACAATGTTCTATGTTAGCCCGATAGCAACCACGCGACCCGGGCGTTGCGGCGCGCCTTTCAAGATGGCAGTGGCATGGCAGCAGTGCAGCAGCAGCACCATGCAAGCACTCATCTCCTGCATATCTCCGACCACAGTGGGAGATATGCAGGAGATGAGTGCTGTCTGTTGTCGCCCGTGGTGCTCGCCCGCTGCCCCCACTTAACTCTGCTTTTCCGTATAGAAAGGGAATGCCGCCTGTCTTTGTTGTTAAAACAGGAAGTAATTGTATAACATCCACATACGCAGCAAGATACAACTATTCCTCCCTCCAAGTAGGTTCTCTGGGCACAGCTCATACCTGCCGGCGCGCCGCGTGATTAGGCATCAGCGGCAAATTTGGCGCATGCGGGCAAAAACGGCGTTGATGCCTTCTGTAGTGAGGGTGCGGCGGTCGCAAAATTCTATGTTCATTAGACGTGCCACCTGCTTGAGGTGGCCGTCGGCATCGGACTTCAGCGAAAAGATATAACTGTGTGTGGCCACGCCCAGCAACCCTTCGCGCAGCGCGCAGGCCTTGTAGACAATTTCGTTAAATAGATGGTCGCTCTGCACGCCAGTTTTGCACTCGACAACGAAGAATTGGTTGTTTTTGATGAATGTCACATCCAACTCGTTGGTGTGCCTTTCGCCCGGGCGTGCAAAGACGATGCCAGTGGCTGCCTCGTTTGGTTTGAGGGCGTCGCGCACAAGGTAATACACATAGTCTTCAAACCACCCTCCGGTGAGGTACTCCACCTCTGCGTGCAGCAGCGTGCCCCTGTGCTCTGGTTCAAAGCCCACCTTGTTGAACAACTGTTGCAGGTGTCGCAGTGCGGGCTTCCTCTTGCCAAAGGCGGTGCCAACGCCATGGCGCACAAGGCGCCCGATTTCAAGTGGCTCGATTTCGGGGCGGTAATAGATGCGCAGTTTATTCAGCGTGTCGTAATCCTCGTTGGCCAACTGATTGTAAGCAAAACTGCGGAAGAAACGCAACACGGCCTGCCGGTCGCGTATGGGTTCATGGCCGCCATCGGCGAGATTACTGTCTAGTCCGTGCAGGGCGAGGTATTCCGCTATACCCATGCGGTAGCGGATGGGCACGCTGATGTCGTCTTCGTCGTAAAGGCTATCGTCGAAGATAGTGGATACAATCTCGTTCTCTCGCGTCTTGACATAAAAAAATTGCGAGTCGAAGCCCTTGAACACGTGCTGCGCCGCCAAAGCCATGTAGCGCGTGCCACCGGCCAGGTTAACCAAATAGCGCGTTCCCTTTTCGAGAAACTTCAGCACATGGCGGCTGATATGCTCGTATTTGAGGTCGTCCTCCGCAGTGGGCATCACCACGGCGGTCACCTCCTTCGCTTCGATGCCCAACATGTGGGCGAGATGCCCTATGTGGTGTCCGTCGCCATTGGCGGCGATGAACATGAGCCGATCTCCCCTTTCCTGCTTCTCCCTAACAAAGAGATAGGCTGGCAGCGGGTCGTTGGGGTCCACAATGTTCACGATGTATCTCATGGCAAAAAATGGTTTGCGCGGCAGTGCCCTCGGACGATAAACTTGTTGTCTTTCCTAAGCCGTAAGCACCCTGGGCGGTGCCCCACGGGGCTGATTTCCCTCCGCCTCGTGGGGCTGGCATATCACCCTCTTTGTGCATTTACGAGATAGGCCAGCGTCGGTCTATGCCGTAGGTGGTGGGTGACACCTTAATGGGCTGTGGGCACTGCAGGCGTTTCCATTCGTTTTGGCGCACCTTTTTGAGGACAAGGCTCACCATCTCGCGGTCATAACCCTCGGCCACGATGCCTTCCTCGTCCAATGCCTCGTCGAGATGCAGACTGAGGATAGAGTCGAGGGTGTCGTAGTCGGGCAACGTGTCGCTGTCCTTCTGCCCGGGTCGCAACTCTGCGCTGGGCGGCTTTGTGATAGAGTTTTGAGGTATGCGCTCGCCGTATCGGTTTATCCAATTGGAAAGTTCGTACACCTCGGTCTTGTACAGATCGCCAATGACGGCCATGCCGCCGCAGCAGTCGCCATAGAGCGTGCCATAGCCCATGCTGGCCTCGCTCTTATTTGTGGTATTCAGCAGCATAGCACCCATTTTATTGGCGTAGGCCATTGCCAGCATGCCACGTATGCGAGCCTGTAGGTTTTCCTCGGTAACATCTTCGGCGCGTTCACCAAAGACGGGCTTCAGTAGTGCGCGCATCGTGTCGAAGGCCTCGCGTATGGGCACAATGTCATACTTTACGCCAAGGTTGCGCGCCAAGTCCTCGGCGTCCTTCACGCTGTGGTCTGTGCTGTATTGCGAGGGCATCAGAAGGCCGTGCACGTTCTCGGGGCCCAGCGCGTCAGCAGCCAACACGGCCACGAGGGCGCTGTCTATACCTCCACTCAAACCCAGCACCGCGCGCCGAATACCATTCTTGCAGAAATAGTCGCGTATGCCCATCACCAAGCCCTTATACACCAGCTCTGCCGCCTCGGGCTTTTGGTCCTGTACGGTGGCCAGCAACTGCATGTCCACGCTCTCGGCGTGCTCCTCAAAGTAGGGAAATTGGCACAACAGTTCGTCGGCGGCATTCAGCGCCATGCTGCCGCCCGCAAAGAGGAACGGGCCCTCTCCGCCGATGCGGTTCACGAATACGAGGCTGGCGTTGAGCGTTTCCACAATCTTGTGCATGCGGTAGCGCAACGCATAAGGCTTCTTGTAGTCGAAAACGTTGCAACCGCAGCAAACCACCGTGTCGGGCTGCTCTATGTGCCCCTTCGTAAGTTCCTTCAAATCTTCATAGAAGCCTATAGCCAGGCGCTGGTCCTTATATTGGATGAGCTGCACGCCATCGCCACGCACGAAGTATTTCTGTTCGTCCAGGTTTAGGTATTTCTTGGTTACGATGCCGCGAATAGCGCAGTTTTGCACGAAAACGATAGCATTACACAGTCCCTTGTCCTGCACATGCAGTGGCATGCCTACCAAAAAGGCGCGATGCTCGCTGTGCGCTATCAGTTCCTGCAGAGCCATTTGGGCCCGCTTCTGCAAATCGTTGTAGGCCGCAGCGGCAAAGAGGGGGTATCCCACCAGCGTGTTAGCGGGAAAAACAGTGAGAAGAGCCTCGCGGCTTTCAGGCGTATCCAATTCGCGCAGTATCCACTCGAGGTTGGCCTCGGGATTGGCTGTGGCGACGTTGTGTTGCACAATATAGATGTCCATGGCAACTTTATCATTATTAATTTACTGGCGTCTAACTCTCTGTGAGTCGTGACGCACGTGGCATTAGATTTTGCAAAGGTACGATTTTTTTCTTTCATGGCAGACTTTTTTGCTCCATAGTCCTCTTTTTTCGATATTTTGATAACGAATACGCATTTTTTTTACCAATTCATTTTTTTTTCGTATCTTTGTAATTCCTTTCGGAAAAACCAAAACATGAATAGAGTATTCATAATCAAAACATAAAAAGAACATAAAAAGAAATCATTATGCAGAAAAAAGGTAACAAGTACGGCACCCACCGTGTAATCGAACCCTTGGGCGTGCTGCCCCAGCCCGCAAACAAACTGGACAACAACATGGATGAAATCTACGACAACGAGATTCTCATCGATGTGCAGACTCTCAACGTGGACTCCGCCTCGTTCACCGATATCCACAACTATGCCAAGGAGCAGGCGGGAGCGGGAGCCAGCCAAGAAAAGATAGAGGAGGAAATAAAGAAAGAGATGCTTCTCAATGTGGAACTGCAAGGCAAGCACCGCAACCGCCGCACCGGCAGTGGCGGCATGCTGCTGGGAAAGGTGGAGAAAATTGGCGACGCGCTGAAAGGCAAAATCGACCTCAAGGAAGGTGATCGCATCGCCACACTTGTCAGCCTCAGCCTCACCCCGCTGCGCATAGACGAAATATTGGAGATACGTGCCGACGTGGACCAAGTGGACATTAAGGGCAAAGCCATCCTCTTTGAGAGCGGCATCTATGCTAAAATTCCCTCCGACATGCCCGAGAAACTCGCCTTGAGCGCCTTGGACGTAGCCGGTGCACCTGCGCAAACGGCCAAACTGTGCCAATATGGCCAAACAGTGGTCATCCTGGGTGCTGGCGGCAAAAGCGGCATGCTGTGCTGCTACGAAGCCAAAAAACGCGTGGGCGTAACAGGCAAGGTAATAGGCCTTGCAAACAGTCCCAAAAGCACCAACCGCATCAAGGAACTCGGCTTCTGCGACGTGGTGGAAAGCGTGAACGGAATGACCCCCGTGCAGGTGAACGAACTCGTGGCAAGACTCACCGACGGCAAGATGGCCGATGTGACCATCTGCTGCGTCAACGTGCCCGACCAGGAGATGGGTGCTGTGCTGTGCACGCACGACGACGGCATCGTGTACTTCTTCAGCATGGCCACCAGCTTCACCAAGGCCGCCCTCGGAGCAGAAGGCATCGGAGCCGACGTGAACATGATTATTGGCAACGGCTACACCAAGGGACACGCCGAATTCACCCTGCAAGAGTTGCGCGAAAGCCCCAAACTTCGCAAAATATTCGAAGAACTCTACGCCTAACGGCCTAACAACAGCATATCGTCTGCCAGGGGATGGGAACTGGCTCTCACGTACTCACGTATCTGGCAGACGTATTTATCCTAATCTAATTCTGAAAGTTTTCAAATGCAAGTCAATAGAAGAAAAGAACTCTTTCCAAACGTTGGCGACGAGCAGTGGAACGACTGGAAATGGCAGGTAAAGAACCGCATAGAGACCTATGAGGAATTGAGCAAGTACTTCCAGTTCGATGCCGAGGAAGCAGAAGGCATCAAGATGGCCCTTGACAAATTCCGCATGGCCATCACGCCATACTACCTCAGCCTGATAGACCCCAACGATCCGCACGACCCCATTCGCCGCCAATGCATCCCCAATGGCGCGGAATGCAACATTGCACCAGCCGACCTCACCGACCCGCTGCACGAAGACGAAGACAGCCCCGTACCAGGCCTCACACACCGCTATCCCGACCGCGTGCTGTTCCTCATCACCGACATGTGCAGCATGTACTGCCGCCATTGCACGCGCCGTCGATTCGCTGGCCAAAAAGATGCCGAAAGTCCCAAGGATCGCATTGAGCGCTGCTTGGAATATATCGAAAAGACCACCGAAGTGCGAGACGTGCTGCTTAGCGGCGGCGACGCGCTGATGGTATCCGACGAATGGCTGGAATACATCATTAAGCGCCTGCGCGCCATTGACCATGTTGAAATAGTGCGCATCGGCAGCCGCACCCCTGTGGTGTGCCCCCAACGCATCACCCCCGAGTTGTGCAACATGCTGAAGAAGTACCATCCCGTGTGGCTCAACACGCACTTCAACCACCCCAACGAGATGACCCCCGAAAGCAGCGCCGCCTTGGCAAGGCTGGCAGACGCAGGCATCCCTTTGGGCAACCAAACCGTGCTGCTGCGTGGCGTGAACGACTGTGTGCACGTGATGAAGCGCCTGGTGCACACGCTTGTCAAAA
>JAXFQM010000205.1:0-3618 GCA_034178965.1 Bacteroidales bacterium
ATTTAACGCCAATATTTCCATCTTATTAACATATTTCGGGAATATAGCATACGAAACAAGTTGTCTTGCTCATTAGGCTGACGTCGGAGGTCAACTGCAATATCATCGGCTTCCTCATCGGCTTCCTATTGAGGAGAATGAGTGATTTCAGGAGATCTTGAGTCCTGTCGCAACTGCCGTTTCATTCTTTAGACTTCCTGTTTCCTTAGTCATGCGTATGGTATCTTAAGCCGAGGTTAAACCCACCTTTTGCCAGCCAACACGAAAGGGACCTCTGCTTGGAGTGGGAAGGCTGCTCGGTTTCAGCGTTGGCGTATTGCCTATTGCCAGCAAAGATATGTAGCACCTTTCTAGCACTATTCCGCCAAAACGAGAGGCTTAGGTGAACACACTGTCGTGAGAATGGGTGGCGATACGGAGGCGGTTAAGAACTTTTATGCAAACACAGGATTGAGTTCCCTGTGTTTAGGCGGACAAGCAGAGGATTACGCATACTATTTATGTTTTGGCATGCGGCAGGCGAGAGTGCAGTTTGGGCAAGGGCTCAAATGGGGCAGGGCAACGTGGCGGTTAAGGGTTATTCAATGCCAGGTTTTGGTTAATCACGGGTTGAGCGTATATCTTAAGAAGAGTGTCGTTGCGGAAAAGTTGTTTAGCGGTGTAGATGATATCTTTACTTGCTTTTTCGGTCACTATCTCATAGGCCAACCGATTCATCCCCGAGAGACGGTACTCACTCCATATTCTACGGTCTATCAGATGCGCCAATGCTTGGTAGGGGGCGTTTTTGTCCGCCTCCGTGTCTGCAGAAGCGGCGCACTGCTCCAGTTCACCTCTTGTTATGGGCTTACACACAGCCAAATGCACCATTCCTTTTTGCTGGCTAATTCCCTCCCATATATGCAAGATGTCCTCTCCGTGGCGTTTCACATATACCGCACCTTGCTTTATCTTGTTTATTTCCCTCGCCTTGCTATCGGCGCAGGGCTCATATTCGTAACTAATACAAAGCGGCACGATGCGCAGCCGCTCCATGTGTTCCACAAAATCTCCTTCCCCTGCCATGGACAGCATCTTCAGCAGTCCGGGTTCGGTTCTGTCGTCGCCATCCTTGGTGCGTCCGTTGCGTTGTGCAATCCACACATTGCGTTTTTCATCTTCCAGCACATGTATGATGTAATTTGAAAGCAGCACCGAACTTTCATAGAATTCACGCCGGGTGCCGCCACGGAAAACGGGGAACATGCGGTTGAGCCGCGTAAGGGTCTTCACATAGGGATTAGTGATGAGGTTGTCGCCGAAACTTACTGCCGGCACCTTGTAACTATGTCGCAACAACTGTATGCTGAGTATGGCGGCGTCGAGGGCTATATCGCGGTGGTTGGCAATAAAAAGATAACTCTCGTCACGGCTCAACTGTTCCAATCCACTAATAGTAAACTCGTCCGTCGTGGAACGCAACACGTGCAGGATGAGCGGCAACATGATATGATGCTGAAATTCGTCGACGGTGCTTATTTTGAGAAAAGCGTTTTTCACGTCCTTGGGGTCAAGAATGGGGTTCAGTTGTCTTACAATGGTGGAGAACAGTTCGTTTTTCACCACGTTGGCGATTGCTGCCGGAACTTCTTCGTCTTTATAAGGCGCAAAATGAGAAAAGTCCATTGTAATTGATATTGGAAAGCGCCACTGCTTTTTCAGTGGCGCCCACATATATGATTATTTATGATTATTATTTGACTTCAAAATTGTATATTTCTTCACGCAAACTGTCTGCATAGTAACTTACCACGCTTATCACATCGCCCTCGCGTGCTTGGAATGGTTCCACATAAAGCGTTCCCACATTAGGTTCCGTTGGGTTGGCACCAATGGCGTAGAACAATTGCGTTCCCTCCACCTCGCTCTCAAGTGTCACGTTGAACGTCCCATTGCCTTCATACCTCATCGTGGCGCGGGGTCGGAACGAGCCGTCGCAATATCTGAACCCTTGAGCCGCGAGTCGCTGCTTGTGCCATGCCACCTTGTGGCGAAACGTCAACCAATTTTTGCGCTGGGACTGGCTCCACAAGCATTCGCTAATGGCGCACATGCGCGGCAGCAGCATGTATTGTGCATGGCTCCACGTGTTGACGTATTCCGTCCAAAGGTTTGCCTGCCCTCCTATCACGTTCTTTTCCTCCGCTACCGTCAACCCCTTGGGCATAGGGTCGAACTGATAAGCCTTAAACAACGTCACCTCGTGTGGCATTGCCGCAGGCTGATAGGCTGGGTTGCCTTGCACATAGTCGAGATAGCAATATTCCGTCGGCGTCATAATCACAGGATTGCCTCGCTTCGCCGCCTCCACGCCGCCTTGCATTCCCTGCCAACTCATCACTGTGGCTTCCGCGCTCACGCCCCCTTGCAATATCTCGTCCCATCCCACAATGCTTTTGCCTTTGCCTCTCAAATAGTCTTCCACCTGCCTAATCATCCAGCCTTGCAGTTCCTCCTCGTCCTTCAGTCCTTTTTGCCTGATGCGTTGTTGGCATAGCGGACACCGTTTCCAGTTGTCCTTCAACGCTTCGTCACCTCCTATGTGAACGTACTTCGAGGGGAAAAGCGGAATCACTTCGTCCATCACGTCGCGCAGGAATTGCAACACACTGTCGTTTCCCGCGCATAGTATCGCCCTCGGCGGCCAATATGGTCCTATCTGCACTTGGTAGGTAGTATCGTCGCCCGCACAGGCAAACTGCGGGTATGACGCCAATATTTCCGCGCAATGGCCGGGCATCTCTATTTCGGGTATCACTTCAATATGTCGTTCCGCCGCGTATGCCACCACGTCCGCAATCTCCTCCTTGGTGTAAAAGCCGCCATAGTCGGCGCTCTCCCCCTCCTTTGCCGGCTCAGCCTCACCCCATGGCACATTGTCGCGGTCTACGCGCCACGAGCCTACGTCGTTCAGGCGCGGGTACTTTTCTATTTGTATGCGCCAGCCGTGGTCGTCGGTAAGATGCCAATGAAACTTATTCATCTTGTATTGCGCCAGCAAGTCTATATATTGCTTCACTTCTTTGACACTGAAGAAATGGCGGCTCACGTCAAGATGTCCACCCCTCCACGAAAAGCGCGGGACGTCCTTTATGGTGCATTGTGGCACTGATATTTTGCTGTACCTCACAGTGGGCGCATCCGCAGGCAGCATCTGCAAAAAGGTTTGAAATCCATAGAACAGGCCCATTTCGCTGTTTGCGACTATGGAAATTCCCTTCTCCCTTACTTCTATCCTATAACCCTCTTTTCCCAACTCGTTTTCCATACTGTCGTCTATGCGGAAAACGATGCAATTGTCTTTCACCGTCCCCGTACTGTTTAGCCGCAGGTGCATCTTGCGCAGCGTGCTTGTAACATACTTCACCAGCCCATCGTTTTGCCCCTGCCTGAGAAAGCAAAGTTTGGTGGCGTTGCTCAGCGTGAAAGTACCATGCTGCTGGATGACGTAAGTGGGTTGGGGTATGATGTTGAATTCCTTCACCTCACCTTTTCTGCCGCACGAAACCATGACCAGCGCCGCGAGAGCCAATAATATTACTCTTCTATTTATCTTCATGTTATCAAAAAAAAACAATC
>JAXFQM010000061.1:0-10758 GCA_034178965.1 Bacteroidales bacterium
GTGGCAGGTCGGGTCGTTGAGCACCAGGCTGTCGCAAATGCTATTGAAATGCACGAAGATGCTGTCGTCGCCCATACAACCCAATTGGTCTTCCACGTGAGCGTAGAGCCATCCAGAGCGCTGGAGTGGATAAACAAATGCGACGCCTCTGCCAAGGGTGTCGCTCAAGTCGCCATGGGAACTCCATATCTGCGACACAAGTGTGCCCTCCGTATCCATCCTGTAAGTAGAGGGCGAGACGCAGGTGACGGTGTCGCCAATGATGGACAGATTCACATACCCCAGCCGCACCACCTGGGTGAGCGTGTCGGCGCATCCTTCGCTGCTCACAACGAGAGTGTAGGTTCCGCTCCCATCGATGTATGGGTTGGCAATGGTGCTGTCGCTCACAGATCCATGTATCCAGCGATAGGTGCATCCTATAGATGGGTTGAGCCCTATTTGCAAGCGAAGGCCGTTGCAGGTGGAAAGCGTGTCGAGAGAATAGGCTTGCTTTCCCAAAACCATAAGCACGCGACGCAGGGTATCTGTCTCGTGGCAGCCGCCAGATAGGCGCGCGACAAGCGTCACCGTGTAGGAGCCTGGTATGGCATAGGTGTGGGATGGGTTTTCCAAAGTGCTTGTCGTGCCATCGCCAAAGTCCCAAAAGAAACTGTCCCCACGGCCTGTGTTCTCAAAAAAGGTCGTAAGGGGTGCACAGCCGGCCTTTGGGATGCGGAACTCCGCCACAGGGAAGTCGTCCTTCACATTGAAGCGAAAGATGGCGTTGTTGCAATTGTTGCTGTTGTTTGTGCGGCTCCATGCGTTTGGGGTGGTGGGAAAACTGTTATACCCTCCGCAACTGCTGCAGACGCTTTCATATAATGTAGCCAATCGGTCAAAACGGCTTGTACCACCATCCACATGGTCGTGGCCCATATAGGAACTGTCAGGCACATACTGTTCTCCAAAATAGGAGGCATACTCTATCTGGCTGGCATCCGCCGCCAAGCACATGATGTAGAAGTCTTGCCCGTCTGTTTCGCTTTGATAGGCGTCGTGCGTCACTGGCAGCCCCGTCGTGCCGCGGGTTCTGACGCCGATGGTTTCTCCGCCAATGCGGTAGCCCAGGAAATAGCGTCCCCACCCGCACAGATAGACACGGTTGCAGATGTCAACGGCAAAGGCTGTGGGGGAAATGTCGGGTTCGTGCCGCATACTGCCAAAAGTAGTGCTCCACACGATGCTGTCCAAGTGGGGCGTGAGGCGTGCCAGGAACTGCCCCGCTCCAGGCACGTTATAGGTGGCGTTACGGATAAAGCCGCCGTTGGGGCATTTTGTTTGGCCAAAGATGAACACGTCGTCGTTTTTACCGCAACGCACAAAATAACTTTGGTCGTAGTAACTGCTGCCGAAGTACGTGCAAGCCATTAACTGCGTACCATGGCGCGATATTTTTGCCACAAAACCATCGGCTCCGCCGCCCGTGAATGCAGGGTTGATGCTCCCTGGTGTGCAGGGGAGGTTGATGCTGTTGGTGCCTCCCGTCACCAGCAGGTTGTAATTCCTGTCCACATCAATGCTGTAGACGGCATCGTTTCCTATGCCGCCAAGATAGGTACTCCAAAGCAGGTGGCTCAAGTTATGGTCTAATTTATACACCACACCATCCTGCCTTCCCCCAGAAGCGGACTGGAGGCAGCCTGGCGTGGTGGGGAAATCGGCACTCATCGTAGTGCTTCCTACGTACACATTGTTCAAATCGTCCGTGATGAGTTCGCCGCGTGCGCCGTCTCCATAGTTGAAGTAGAGGCTGTCGTTGCCGCCCATGATGATGTCGTAACTTGAGTTGAAATGCGGGAAATAATTCAGTCCGTCATTGCCCGTTCCTCCTACATAGGTGCTTGCCAGCAACTGCGACCCATCTTGGCTGAGGCGCGCCACGAACATGTCGGATCCGTTCGGGAAGACAATGGCACCTCCTCCTTCATACTCCACCGCTCTGCCACCTGAGAAAGTGGCACTGTAGGCATTTGGCGTAGTGGGGAAATTGTCGCTGCCCGTGGTTCCCATCAATATCAGTTCGTCAAAACTATTCACAAAAAGGCTATGCGGCATGTCGGCATGCGTGCCTCCCAAATAGGTGGCAAACAGGCGCTGGCTGCCGCTGGTGTCGAACTTAAAGATGCCAATATCCGCATTGCCGTTGAAACTGCCATCGTAACTGCCTAAACTGACAGGGTATTCAGTGCCGAACACCAGCCCTGCAGTGTAGGTGTTTTTATGGCTGTCATAGCAGCCCGATGCGCCCCAATTGTCGGAATGGCTGCCCGTGTAGGTGCTGAAATAGAGATAAGGATCCACCACAAGTTCCAACTCGGGGTCGTATTTCCCTAAAACGATACGCACCTCATTGCCTTTCAGCACATATTCCGCCTCCACAGGGACCACTTTCCCATGGACGCGCTGATAGGCATAGGGCTTCAGTTCCACCACATCGAGCACACTGGTCCCTACAATGATATTTCCGTCCTGAAGACGCAGATTGTCTACTCCTTCATAGCGCATCACGATTTGATTGGCGTTGGCTTTGGGGGCTACGATAAAATCGTATTTCAACGCATTCTCCGCACTATACACGCGTAAGTCTACCCCTTCATAGAGACCAACGTATCGCACCGTGGCAAAATCTGGAACAAAGCTGGCCCAGCGCGCCGGGTCGCTGCCAAGGAAATAGTTGCTATAACTCTTTTCCTGCTCTTCGCCCTGCATGCCGCTCGTTTCGCAACCCACAAAATGCACCTTGTAGGCGTGTTGTCTGTAGCGTCTTCCTTTGCCTTTTTGCGTATTGCTCGGATGTTGCAAATTCTCGTTGTCTGGATGTTGCAGCACCAACGTGAAGCAGTTCTCCTCCAAAAAGAGCGAAGCCTGCCGCATTTGAGCCTTATATCGCACCTGTGGGGCCCACTGCCCTTTGTTTTCAGTGAAACTGACTCGGCCACCCACCCCTATCGTGTCGCGCCGATTGCGCGCCGTGACCGGCTCTATCAGCAAGATGAGCAGACAAACAAACATGGCGATGCGTTTCATAATGGCTACGGTATTTGTTAGTTGCAGATAACGTGTATCGATAGGCTCAATGGCTGGGCTTGCAAGGTCATCCGTCGTGAGTTCTGACATTATTACAGTAGCACCGAACCGACACCAAACGTGAAACTGGACCTTGGCAAGCCATGTGACAAAAAGACAAACGACAAGACAGTACAACGGCTATGCATGCTTCAGTACGTTCTTTCTTACCATGGTCTTTTCCAAAAAAATGTTGGCATAGAACCCGTCAAAACTATAACGATTGGAGCCGTTCCTCCAATTCCATCTCGTCCTTAATGAGCACATCACGCGCCTTGCTGCCGTTGTAGGGCCCCACAATGCCAGCGGCTTCCAGTTGGTCGATGATACGGCCTGCACGGTTGTAGCCCAACTGCAATTTGCGCTGCAACAGCGACGTGCTTCCAAATTGGCTCGTCACCACAAGACGTGCGGCATCGTTGAAGAACTCATCCTTGGCCTTGGGGTCGAAATCCTTGTTGGGTGCGTCGTTCTCGTCCAAGTATTCGGGCAGGGTGAACATCTTGTCGTCGCTGAAGCCCTCTTGGTTGCCCACGTAGTTTGCCAATTGCTCTATCTCTTCCGTTTCCACTAACGCACATTGACAACGTAGGATGTCGCTACCCGACAGGGAGATGAGCATGTCACCTCGTCCTATCAGTTGCTGTGCGCCGCCCGTGTCGAGTATGGTGCGGCTGTCGATGGCGCTGGTGACGCGGAATGCAATGCGTGCGGGGAAGTTGGCCTTGATAGTGCCCGTGATGATATTGGTAGTGGGGCGCTGTGTCGCTATGATAAGGTGTATACCCACGGCACGTGCCAATTGGGCCAACCTGCAAATGGGCGTTTCCACTTCCTTGCCGGCGGTCATGATAAGGTCTGCAAATTCATCAATCACCAACACAATATATGGCATGAAATGATGTGCCTTGGGGTCGTTCTCGTTCACCACAAGTTGGCGATGGATGATTTTCTCATTGTACTCTTTTATCTTGCGAACTCCAGCGCGTTTTAGCAGGTCATAGCGGTTATCCATCTCAATGCAGAGACTGTTGAGGGTGCGCACCACGCGCTTCACATCGGTAATGATAGACTCAGTTTCGGAACCGTCATCCTGGTCCGGCAGCTTGGCCAAGTATTGGCGTTCTATGCGGTTGTACAGCGACAACTCCACTTTCTTGGGGTCCACCATGACGAACTTCAGTTCACAGGGGTGTTTCTTGTAGAGGAGCGACGTAATCACTGCGTTCAATCCCACGGATTTGCCCGTACCCGTGGCACCTGCCATAAGCAGATGCGGCATTTTGGCCAAGTCGGTGACGAAAGGCTCGCCACCGATGGTTTTGCCAAAGGCTATGGGAAGCTCAAACTTGGTGTTGTCTGCAAACTGCGTACTCTCCAACATGGTCTTCATGGATACTACCTGCGGCTTTGCGTTGGGCACTTCGATACCCACCGTGCCGCGGCCCGGTATGGGCGCAATGATGCGGATGCCCAAGGCGGAGAGAGACAAAGCGATGTCGTCTTCAAGACTTTTTATTTTGCTAATCCTGATGCCTGGTGCGGGGATGACCTCGTAAAGCGTCACAGTGGGACCTGGCGAAGCGGTGATATTGGTGATGCCGATGCCGTAGTTGCCGAGGGTCTCAACGATTTTGTCCTTATTTACGAGCATCTCTTCATTGGTGACTTTCACATTGTTGCGTTCCCAGTCAACGAGGATGTCCGTCTTGGGCATCTCGTAATGGGGCAAATCCAGTTTGGGGTCATACAGTTCGTCTATGCCGTAGTGCCTCGCCTTGGCGGGTTGCTCGTCCACGGGTTCCGTGGCGGCGCTGTGCTCGGCGGGAAGGGCTGGCTCCTGCTTGTCAATGATGGTGAAAGAGGGCTCCTGCTTGCCTTGCGCACGTTTGTTAATGCGGGAGAACTCGTCGTCTATATCGAAACTTGGAGCACTGGCTGCAGACTGTGCTGGAGTGGGCTCGCCGTTGGCAGCAGGCGACGCTTGGGGTGGCACGGCAACATCGACAGGTGAAACGGAAGAAGCAGCGACAAGAGATGTCTTTCCCTTCACAGCACAATCATTCGTTTTCGAAACGGGCGGTTCAGTAGTGGTCTGCACCTTGAGAGGAGCAGCGGGAAGCGGCTCCTTTTTCTCGACCGTATGAGGCAATTTTATGCTGGGCATCCTTACATGATGCACCAGAAACAAGTATGCCGCCGCCAGAAACACCAGTATTACGGGCAGTCCTATCTTGATGGCTCCATATAGCCAGCGCGCCACATAATAGCCCACGCTGCCCGCCAGCGACTCCATTTCCACGTTCTTTGCCAAATGATCCACATAAGCCACTGTGCAAGAGAGCCACGTCATCCAAAAGAACGTGCTTACAATGGTCTTCCAAAACGGCAGCGGCTCCCGCTTCAGCAGTCGAAGGCCATAAAGAAACGACAAAAAGCAGAAGCCTAGCGCGCCTATACCGAAAGTGCTTTCGATGAGGACGCGCGCAAACCAAAATCCCACACCTCCGCACCAGTTGGGGGTATTGCCGCCCTTAAGGAAGAACGACACCATACTGAACAAGAGGAAAAGAGAGAACAGAAGAAAAAAGACACCGCACGTTTTTGCAAAGTCCTCGCTTTGAAGGAAGCGTTGCAGGCGACGCCACTTCTCGTTGGTAGGTTTTACTGTTTTCTTGGTTCCGTTGCGCTTCGACATGTTTTATTGCTTATTTTCTTTCCACACCTGCTCTTGGACGATTTGTTCCATCTGCCTGGGGGAGACCGGCTTTCCCTTTTCCATATTCACTTTGTTTATCTTGGCCGAATCGTCGATAATTTTAATGGCCTCAAAGATGAATGGGGCATCTGCGAGGGACTGCGCCGGCATGAAAAAAGCGCCGCCCAGCACTGGGTGCGTCATGCCAATGAATGGCCAGCAGGTGCCTTCTGTTGACCTTGATTCATCCACCCAAATGGTTACTGGACCAGACTCCAAGTTCATTTCATAAGCGGTGGCTTTCACCCCTGCTATCTCGCGCGTTTCCTTCGTTCTTGTGTAGTATTTTTTTTGGAAGTTAGCCAACGAATCCTTGTCGTTGCTATTGGCTATTTCCACGAAAGAGGCAGCAATTTTGCAGAGAGCGGAATTGGCTTGGCAAATAGGTTCTTGCAGAAAAAAACTCTCCCCATCACTTTCGACGTTGATGGCCAACATCTCTCCTTTCAACAGCATGCTCGTAACATCGTATGCGGTGCTTTGTGACACCTTGTCGTCATAAGAAAACGTGAGCATCGGCTTGCGCCCGTTTTTTCCATATCTGTCGCTCGCTTGGGTGGATTCCTTGCGCGAGACCACGCTGATGCCTTGGCTTTTGGAGTGCACAATAGCCTGATACGCGGCTGTTTCGTCTACAATAACGCACTCTATTGTGCCTTTGAAGAAATTTTCCTTCTGTTCACCGGCTTTTTTCTGTTGTTTTGCTTGAGCCGCGGCGCCGCCTGCACATGCCATCGCTGCCACCAACGCGATTACGCCAAATGCCTTGAATGATTTCATGGTGTTCAATTGTGTGTTTGGGAAAAGTCCGTATTTTATGGGTTAGGCCTCTATCATCATTCGCCTTGGAGATATTGCAACGTTTCCGAAAATTCTTGCATGAAGCCTGCAAATTCCTTTTCCGTCATTCTATTGTACCCAGAGGGCAGAAGGAAGTCCACGTCTTTCACCTTTCCATTCTTAACCTCGTTTGCAGTGAGCGTAACGGCGCGTCCTTCGCCCAAGGGCAGTGTCATCTCAAGCGGAAGACCCTTAATGCCGTAGAAAAGCAAGCTGGCACTGGGTCCAATGCTGGGATCAAACCAAATATTCGTAATAGTTTCCTCTCCATCCTCGCCATAGGCATGGATACGTGCCAAATGAGCGGTGCGTCCCGCTATCTCCTTGGTTTCCCCTTCGGGATATTCCAAATAGATATGGCCTGGCTCTGTGTCCACGATCGTCATGGAATCGATGGCACTTTGTTTGCTTTCAGAGGTGATGACAATCTTGCCATCGCCGCGGTATGTTGCTAGTTCCTCGCCCATTTGGTTAATAGCGGCAAGCACTTGTGAAAAGTCGTAGCATAGTGTATATTTAAGCCCCTCAATTATGGCGCATTTCACGCCAAATCCCGCGCTGGAGGCGAAGAGACTGGCCGCTTTCTCGTCCATAAACACCTTGTTGCCCAACACCTTCAACTCTGGATTCTGAATCTGTTCGGGTATCTCCATGGTCATTTTGCCAGTGGAGGTCACGGTATAGGTCACGATGCCTTTGAAATCGTTTTGCGCCACTGCGTTGACGCCCGCCGCCAGCATAAGGGCAGCCACAAAAGAGATGTAGTTTTTTTTCATTTCAGGTATTGTTTTGTGTTTAATTTATTTGCTATTACTTACTTTCTGCGCCTTGTTCCTCTCCATAGTCCTCAAAACCTGGATCCAAGTTCACGCCTTCAGGAATCATGTTGTCGATGGCGAAACGCACCCGCACCACGGCTTCAGCACGTATCGCCTTACCCTGCAGGTTACGCGCCGGCTTCCAACTCGGCATTTCGGCCACCACCCGCACTGCCTCGGGCGCACAGCCACCTCCTATGTCCTTGCGTATGCGTATGTCGCTAATGGCGCCATTGGTGTCCACCACAAAGGAAACCACCACATCACCCTGTATGCCCTCCGCACTGGCTTTTTCGGGGTAGCGCAGGTGGCTCGACAAAAAGGCTTGCAATGCCTCCTCACCACCAGGGTATGAGGGGGAGATGGCGATAGCTTTCTCGGGTTTCATCTCCACAGCGCGCAATTCTTTTATTTGCTGCTTCGATAGCCTATGCGGCATAGCACCCGTATTATTCTTTCTCGTGAATACTGCCGCCGTATCGCTCTGTGCCCTTGCACCCACGCCTAACGCCGCGAGCACGAACGCCAGCGAGAGCACTTGTTTGGTACATTTATTGACCTTCATGGTTACTTTAATCTTACTACTTGCCACCTTTGGGGGCAAATAGATTCTTTTATTCATAAACGAAAAAATACACGCAATATTGTGTCTGCGACAAATATTCTTGTTTAAAAAAATGCCAAATGCTCTTGTTTCCTGCCTTCCATGTGGTTCGAGGCTTGTTGCACGCCCTTGCCCCCCTGTCTAATGTCCAAAAGAGTGGATAATACCACGCTCCGCATCTCCGCTGGCAGCCAAGATTGGAACTTCGGTATGGCAACGCTCACTCGGTCTTTTCCTAAAAAAACCTATTCAATGCGTGTTTTCTTGAATTTTTGAGAGCGGAAAGAGAGGGATTCGAACCCCCGGACCCGTGAAGGTCAACGGTTTTCAAGACCGCCGCAATCGACCACTCTGCCATCTTTCCGTTTGCAAAATTACTAAAAAAAACGCACATGTGAGAAAAAAAATGTACCCACTTCATTTTTTCCGCACGTGTGAAAAAAAAAACGTAACTTTGTATCGTGGATACAGGAGAAAAAAAACGAAGTTACAAACGTGTAACTGAATGATACATCCTCAAATAAAACTTTTTTTGTTAACCAAAAAATCATAGAGTATGAACAACATTATTGTAGGCTTCGACTTTTCGACGGGTTCGTCTACAGCAGTGGATTTGGCCATTGACATTGCCAATCGTTGGCATCGCGACCTACGTCTCGTATACGTCAAGGAAAAAGACGAAGACGACACCCCCATTCGCTCCGAGATAGAACGCCGCAACCAAGGCGTAGCGCACCTGCTGAAAGATATCCGCTTGGAATATGTTATCCGAAGCGGCAAGGTGAGCAACGAACTGGCTGCGCAAGCCCGCGAAGATCAAGCCGTGCTGGTGGTAGTGGGCACCAACGGCATGAGCGGATACAAGAAAAACTGGATAGGCAAAAACACCTACAGCACCATCACCGACAGCGAGGTCCCCGTGCTTTGCATTCGCGAAGGATTCAACTTCAACAAGACGCTGGAGCGCATCCTTCTGCCCATCGACAGCACGCTGACCACTCGGCAGAAAGTGCCCATGGCACTGGATTTCGCACTCACCTTCAACGCCGAAATCGACGTACTGGGACTACATTCAGCCAAAGGCAACGACGTTCGCCGCATAGTGAATGACTATGTGGATCAAGTGGACAAACTTCTCTACCAGAAAGGCGTAGCACACACCGTGGAGTTTCGTGATGTGGACAGCGACCCCGCAGAACTCGTCCTGAACTACGCCGACCAAAAGAACGACGACCTTATCGTCATCATGACCGAACAGGAGAAAGCACTCTCCGACTGGCTGTTGGGCAGTTCTGCCGAGCAATTACTGCACAAAAGCACGCGCCCCATCCTGTCCATACGCCCCGAATTTGCAAACGCGTCGAGATGATTATTGCTTGAACAAAGAAATATGAAGAAACACTTTCCCGCACTCCTAGTTCTCCTTTTTGTCACAAGCACGTGCACACTCGCTCAATCTCGCGCCACAAACCACGGGCGCGGCCATTATGAAATCATCGGCGACGTACAGGTGAATGAACTAGTTCAAAAGCACATCGACTTCAATGAGCAGGTAAAGACTATTCCGGGTTTCCGCATTCAAATTGCCTCCCTCAGCGGCAGCAATTCCCGCAATGAAGCTTTCCGGAAGAAAGATGCCTTTAAGGCCACTTTCCCCGAGGTGGAAGCCTACGTCATCTTCAACGAACCCAACTTCAAAGTGGTGGTGGGCGACTTCATCACCCGTTTGGACGCGTTCCTATTCCTTCAGAAAAGTAAGGACCTCTTCCCAGGCACCATCGTGAAAGATGAGGTTTACCCCCTGCGTCTCGACTGGGACACCATCGTTCCCGAAACCGATGAGGACGCGAAGTATTAATTCTGCCCATGTGATGAGCGACAGGGGCGAGCAGGTTCTTCCCGCCGCCCTGAGGACAAAACAGGTTGCCCGCAGGGTGAGCCTACGTCTTACCTTTCGCCTTTCAAATAGTTCTCCACAAGGCTTTCGGCGGCAGCATAGGCACTTATTCTATTGTTGAGTATATCTTCTCGAAAATGGGCTAATTTTTCCTCCATGCCTACTGCGTTATAGAAACGGTCGCGCAAGGTGTTGTCTATTGTTTCGGTAAGAATACGCAGATTCTGCCGTTGTCGCTTTTGGTAAAAAAAACCATTTTTCTTAGTAAAGGCAACATACTCCAGCACCTTGTTCCATAGTTCTTTCACACCCTCTTTGGTGTAGGCGCTGCATAGTGCCACCTCCACTCCAAAGCCACTGTCGGGCAAAGGAAACAGATGCAGGGCGTTCCGGAACTGTGTCGCGGCCAATTCGGCTCGCGGCCTGTCGGCATCGCACTTGTTGATGGCAATCATGTCGGCCATTTCCATGATGCCACGTTTGATGCCCTGCAATTCGTCACCTGTACCCGCCAGTTGAATAAGCAAAAAGAAATCCACCATACTGTGTGCCGCTACCTCACTCTGCCCCACACCCACCGTTTCCACTATCACTGTGTCGAACCCCGCTGCTTCACACAATAGGATAATTTCCCTCGTCTTTCTCGCCACGCCTCCCAGCGAACCTGCACTGGGCGAAGGACGTATGAACGCGTTGGGGTCTGTGCTCAACTCCTCCATGCGTGTCTTGTCGC
>JAXFQM010000089.1:0-3056 GCA_034178965.1 Bacteroidales bacterium
GCAGTGCCTCTTCCAGCGGATGTAGCGCTACGGGGAAACTCCATTCCGCATTCCAATTGGTAAGGGCATCAATGAAAGGGGTAAGCAAAGCAAAACACAACATGCCTCCCAACGCCAGCAGCCAATATTTACCTGTGAAGCGCAGCCTCAATACCTCCGTGACACTCTCATTGTATAGCACCGCCCATAACAATGCAGGGCAGGCAAACACCAACACTTGACCCATCAGCATCACGCCGCCGCTAACGTTCGTACTATTGTTTAACAACGTAAATACAGCCTGCACGACCAAGGCTAACACAAAAAAGGACAACTGTATCAGTAGCACAGCCGCCACCTGTGTTCCTGGTTTTGCGTCTTTGAAAAACATTTTCACTTTCATGCCTTTGCCTTTAGACGCGTCCTTGAACGCGCCCCTTCTCAATGAATTTTTTTTCTTAATAGTGACCCCGGCGGGACTCAAACCCACGACTTTCGGAACCGGAATCCGACGTTCTATTCAACTGGACTACGGGGCCAAACTTATTTCAACCTGCTTGAGAGACAATGCAAAACCGTCTTCTCTCGTTTAGTATATTAGTATTAACGCAGTTTTTTGTCAAATATTGCATAAGGATGAAAAAAAAATCACAATTTTTCAAGAAAAGTGCGCACAACACAGAAAGATTTTTCACTCATGTCGCGCCAAAAAACTTCATATTGCCGCGCATGGTTATCTGTGTTGCCAGGCGTATCGCTAATCATTCTCAAGCTTATGAACGGCGTTTGGGCAATATGACATGTTTGCGCTATTGCCGCGCTTTCCATGTCCACGGCCAACGCGTCGGGAAAATCGCTCTTAATCTTCTGAAGTTCCGCCTTATCCTCAACAAAACGGTCTCCCGTACATATCAGTCCACTCTTTATGCCCATGCGACGCGTTGTCGTTAGCAGGGTCGTGTTGGCCGCATAGCGCGCCGGAAAGCCTTGCACCTGCCCTTTTTCGTTTCCGCAGCCACACCATACGTCATGGTAGCACGTCACCGCGCCTGCCACCACGTCCATCACCTTCAAACCCTCGTCCACGCCTCCAGCTACGCCGGTGGAAATTATCGCGCCTGGACGCTCTTCCTCTATGATTCGCATGGTTCCCAGCGCCGCGTTCACCTTTCCTATGCCGCACCTCGACACGAGTATCTCGTTGCCACCCACCCTGCCCCGCTCTCCGCCCAGCAAAGCCTTTACTTCGCGAAACTCGCTATCCATGGCAACTATAAGGGCAATCTTCATTTCGTCAAAACGTTTGCAAACTATGCTTTGGGTTTGAATTCTATGGCGGCCTTCACAAATGCCACGAACAGGGGATGTGGCTTCATGACCGTGCTGCTGTATTCGGGATGGAACTGTACGCCCACGAAAAACGGCAAAGCGGGAATTTCCACTATTTCCACCAAATTGTGATCTGGGTTGAGACCCGTAGCCACCATACCTGCCGCCTCGAAGTCGGACAAATACTTGTTGTTAAACTCATAACGATGACGGTGGCGTTCGCTAATCAATTCTTCCCCATATATCTTGCTCACCAAACTTCCATCTTTCAACTTGCAGGGATAGGCGCCCAATCGCATGGTGCCGCCCATCTTGGTGATATTCTTTTGCTCTTCCATTATGTCTATGACAGGATGCGTGGTGCCGGGAAAAATCTCCACACTATGCGCGTCTTTGTAGCCAAGCACATTACGTGCAAATTCCACCACCGCCATCTGCATTCCCAAGCATATACCTAGTAAGGGTACCGCATGTTCGCGCGCGTGGCGCACTGCCATCAGTTTGCCCTCTATGCCACGCGTGCCAAAGCCAGGTGCTACCAATATGCCGCTCACGCCGCCCAAAATCTCTTCCACATTGCCGTTCTCTTCCAGTTTTTCGCTGTTCACATAGCGTAGGTTCACCTTGCAGTGATTGGACACTCCTGCGTGTACAATGCTTTCGGCTATGCTCTTGTAGGCGTCTTGCAGTTCGGTGTATTTCCCCACGAGTGCCACGCTCACCACCTTTTCCGGATTTTTCAGTTTGTACACAAACGTTTCCCAGCTGCTCAAGTCTGCATCCATCTTAATGGGCACATCCATCTTGCGCAACACCTGCACGTCCAGTTTCTCATCCCTCATCTTAATGGGTACTTCGTAGATGGAGACTACATCACCGTCCTCTATCACGCAATCGCCATCTATGTTGCAAAACAGGCCAATTTTGTCCTTCACACTGCGTGTAAGAGGCTTTTCCGTTCGGCACACGATGATATCTGGCTGCACGCCCTGCTGCTGCAAGGCTTTCACGCTATGTTGGGTGGGTTTGGTTTTCAGTTCGCCTGCAGCGGCGAGATAGGGAATGTAAGTAAGATGAATCACCAAGCAATTTTTGCCCATAGACCACTTCATTTGGCGCACGGCCTCCACGAAGGGATAAGACTCGATGTCTCCCACTGTGCCACCTATTTCTGTGATAACGAACTCATAATTGCCCGTGTCGCCCAATGCGGCGATACGCTCCTTGATTTCGTTGGTGATGTGCGGTATCACTTGCACCGTCTTGCCCAGGAAGTCGCCACGGCGCTCTTTCTCGATGACGTTCTTGTATATGCGTCCAGTGGTGACATTGTTGGCCTGCGAGGTGCGCACCCCCGTGAATCGCTCATAGTGACCCAAATCCAAGTCGGTCTCCGCTCCGTCCTCCGTCACATAGCATTCGCCGTGTTCGTAGGGATTTAAGGTGCCTGGGTCTATGTTGATATAGGGATCCAGTTTCTGATTGGTAACGGAGTAGCCACGCGCCTTCAGCAGGGCTGCCAACGAGGCGGCGATAATGCCTTTTCCCAACGAGGAGGCCACGCCTCCCGTCACGAAGATGTATTTTGGATTGCTTGACATATTCATAAGTTTTTGGCGCTATTGCCTTAAAAGATCCCATGGACTATGGCGCAAGCTATGTTTTTATATCTGTAAACATCATTCAGTTAAAAGCGGGAACAAAGCCTGCACCATCCAGCCATACAAAATGCAAAAATACGAAAAAAA
>JAXFQM010000126.1:0-2347 GCA_034178965.1 Bacteroidales bacterium
CAGGAGATGAGTGCTGCCACGCCGCCGCCACGCCCGAGACACACTGCCGCCAGTCCAGCGCGGGAACTGGTATAGTTATCCACAGACGCAGCTACTTTTTTGCCCCAAAAAGCCTTTGTCATAACTTTTTTACTCACAATCGCAATGAATTTAGTACCTTTGCATCCGCTTTCCAGCGCAAGCCGGAGGGCCACGTAGTTATGTTATTGACTGAAATATATCAAGATGCGCTTGCTACAAAGTGCTTGATAGAACTGCTGAAAACGAACCTGCACCTCCACCTAAAAGGGGTTACGGGCTCGCTGGACGCTGTCTTTATCGCTGCGATGGCGCAGGAAATGAGTAGCAGCAACCACCTTGTCATCGCCAGCGGAAAAGAAGAGGCTTTTTACCTGATGAACGACATCGAAACGCTGCTGGACGATGCCGACGCCGAATTGGAACACAAGAGGGTGCTTCTCTTCCCTTCCAGCCAACGCAAAAGCCGCGACGCGGAACCGGATGCTGGCAATGTGCTGTTGCGAAGCGAAGCCATCAAGCAGCTCAACAGCGGCCGACCGCTGCTTCTGGTCACCTATCCAGAGGCCATGATGGAAAAAGTGGTATCGAGCCGTACCCTAACCAGCCAAACGCTGCAATTATGCCGAGGGGCAAAAGTGGACATGGACTTTGCCGTGGATGTGCTGATGGAATACGACTTTGAGCGGGTAGACTTCGTTGTGGAGCCAGGGCAATACGCTGTTAGAGGCGGCATCATTGACGTATTCTCATATGGCAGCGACAACCCGTACCGCATAGAGTTCCAAGGCGATGCCATAGAAAGCCTACGCACTTTCGACCCCGTGAGCCAACTTTCCATCAAACAATATGATTCGGTGAGCATTATCCCCAATCTGGAACGTCCGCACGAGATGCACAAACGCCACAACGAAAAGGTAAACCTGCTGCACTACTATGGCAAACGCGACGTGGTGTGGGGCGAGGGGTTGGGATTTGCCTTTGGCAACGGCGGCGGAGAGGATGGCGGAGAAGACCTATCCACACAAGATGAAATTGCGAAGGGACTGCAGGAACTGCATGTAGTGGAGATGGGGGCCAACACCCTATTCGACAGCAACATACCCATCGAAGAGACCAGCGAACGGCAGCCCTTGTTCAACAAGCAATTCGACCTGCTTTTGCAAAATCTCGCCAACCACATGGAGCTGGGCTATAGGTGCTTCATAAGCACTACCAGCTCGCAACAAAAGAAACGTTTGGAACGCATCTTTTCCGAGTTTCCCACCAGCGACGGCGGCCATGGCTTGGTACAGCATGAGAACGTGGGTTTTCTTGAGCAAAGTTTGCGAGCCGGATTCATTGACCACACTGCCAAGTTGCTGGTATACACCGATCACGAGATTTTTGAACGCTACCACAAATACACTGTCCGCGACTTAAAGAGCAATAGCGAAGCCCTCACCATGAAGGAACTGCTGGAATTGAAGCCTGGCGACTATGTCACGCACATAGACTTCGGCGTGGGGCAATTCGCAGGACTGCAAAAAATAGACAACAACGGCAAGCAACAAGAAGTGATACGCCTCTCCTACAAAGGCGGAGACACCTTATATATTAGCATACATAGCCTGCACAAGATTAGCCGCTATGTGGGCAAAGAGGGAGCCGCACCTTCTCTCGACAGACTCGGCAGCAAAAAATGGGAGTTGCTGAAACAAAAGACCAAGAAACGCGTCAAAGACATCGCAAAGGAACTCATTTCCCTCTATGCCAAACGCAAAGCCAGTCAAGGTTTCTCTTTCAGCCCTGACAACTACCTGCAAAACGAACTGGAGGCCTCTTTCATGTACGAAGACACGCCCGACCAACTGAAGGCCACCCGTGAAGTAAAGCACGACATGGAAAGCTGCGCACCCATGGACCGCTTGGTATGTGGCGACGTTGGCTTTGGCAAGACCGAGGTGGCCATGCGCGCCGCCTTCAAGGCTGTTTGCGACAACAAGCAGGTGGCCGTGTTGGTGCCAAGCACCATTTTGGCCTTCCAGCATTACAACACCTTCTGCGAACGATTGAAAGGCATGCCTGTGAACATAGACTATCTCAACCGTTTCCGCACCGCCAACGAAAGGAAACGCCTGCTGGCCGACCTGGAAAGCGGCAAGATAGACATACTGATAGGCACGCACGCTATTACCAGCAAAGACGTGAAATATCACGACTTAGGACTGCTGATAGTGGACGAAGAGCAAAAATTCGGCGTGAGCATGAAGGAAAAACTGCGCCAAATGAAGGTGAACGTGGACTGTCTCACCCTCACCGCCACCCCCATACCTCGTACACTACAGTT
>JAXFQM010000127.1:0-2654 GCA_034178965.1 Bacteroidales bacterium
TCACCCATGTATATTTCGAGTATTTCGCCCAGGTTGTTCCCCTTGAGGAAGCCGTTGTCGATAATGCTTTCGTCGCCCGCCACGCCGCTAAGCGCCCACAGTTCGCCGCAGTTGGACAAAGGAGAGTAGTCGAAGCCCAAGGAGGCTATTTTGTTGCCGCCCCAAATTTTATTTTTGAAGAGGGGCATAAATTTCATGGGATATAAACTTGTGTCCATGGTAAAAGGTGTGGTTGTCGGTGAATGATGTGATGTATTAGCGCCCTATTTCCCAAATCCGTAAGTCGCGCTTTTCAATGGTGCCTTTGGGCGAGATGAGGATAATGTAAGGTAGGCGGTGTATGTCCAACTGTTGCATGTAGGGTGCGTCCCAACCGGCGGGGTCTTTGTCAGTGGGAACCCACACCACTTGTGCCGTTGTTGTGTCCACGCGTGCGAGTAGGCTGTCGTTGCAGTGTCTCTCCTTTTCCATCCACGTGGAGGCGAAAAGTAGGTAGGTGCTGCGGTCGTGGCGGTACAGAGAGTCGTAGGGCTCCGCCTTTCCCTTCAGGGTGGGAAGAGTGATAGAGGGTATGGGTTGACCTTCTGCACTTTGCCTCATGGCCAGCACGCGTTTTTTCAACAAGGGCAGATGGTAGGCCTTGGCGGCGTCTCCCGAGAAGCGTTGGCAAAGGGAATCGAGTTTAGTAGGTTCGTTGCCATCGTAATGGAGCCAAAGCATGAAAGGCACAAAGCCTTTCTCGGGGTTGTTGCTGGCGTAAGCCACCACGGCATCGGAGAGGGTTCCGCCAGCGTCGGCGCACTGTTCAAGCACGTACCGGTATTCACTGTTGACGCGGCTGCCAGTGATGTGTGAGGCCGATGGGAGAGCGGAGTTGTAGACGAGAGCCATCTCCGCGTTTTCCACCCACAAGTAGAAGGGCGCGTCATTGCCCACGGCGATGCGCGCCACGGTGGGCCTTCCCACGATGCCTTCCAGTTGGAAAGAGCCGTTGTGTATGGGAGCGCGGAGAGTTTGTTCGCCTTCTTTTTCATAAAGCGTCATCCGAACCATCCCCCGAGTGGAGGCTGGAACCGCACCGGTGATTGCGAAACTTTGCCCCCAGGTTGTCAGGCAACAAAGCAACAGACTAATAAGTACGGTATGTCGAGCCATTACTCTTGTTGTTGCCGCGAACTTTGTAGTTTTTGTTGATGGTGTTTGACGACTTGTGGTTGGGGCTGTACATCGTTTTCTCGGTTTTGCAGGACGTTGCGGCACCCATCGCAAGGGTCATCCCCGTCACCAAAGATAGCGAAAGCAATATCTTTGCAACTTTTTTCATGGTGTAGATGTTTTTTATTAGATACTCATTCACAGTGTTTTTGCGATATTTTCCCGCCATTGGCGCGCATCGCATTCGTTTTGCAAAGTAACGATTTTTTTTTCGATTTTACAACTTTTTTGGTGGGGTAACCAATGTTTTTTCGTGCATGTCAAATATTATTCGTAACTTTGCAAGTTAAAAATGAAGCCAAATGCAGTTTAAGGATATTGTGGGACAACGCTTTGTGATAAACCACCTCACCGAAAGTATAGATGAGGGCCGCGTTCCGCACGCCCAGTTGCTGGTGGGTGAAACGACCTCGGGCGCGTTGCCGGTAGCCATCGCTTATGCGCAGTATTTAGGCTGCAAGAACCGCAGACATTATGATGATTGGAATCAGCACGATGGCTTGCGGGCCGACTCGTGTGGCGAATGCGCCACTTGCAAGAAGTACCAGCAATTGGTGCATCCAGACTTGCATCTGTTGTTTCCCAACGCCACCACCAACGAAGTGAAAGGCCGCCCCTCAAGCGAGCTGATGGTGGCTGCTTTTCGCGATTTCTTGAACGAGACGCGCCAGCAAGGGTCGTTGGACGACTGGCTGCGCTTCAGCGGCATCAACGACAAGATTAGCATGATACGTGAGGAGGATGCCGCAGAGGTGATGCGCGTGCTGGGGCTCAAAAGTTATGAGGGTGGATGGAAGGTGCTGATTGTGTGGATGGCGGAAAAACTGAATCCCATTGCAGCAAACAAGTTGCTGAAGGCGCTTGAGGAACCCACGGAGCAGACCTTGTTCCTGCTGGTGGCGCAAAGCACGGACCACTTCCTGCGCACCGTCTTGAGTCGCACGCAGCAAATCAGCCTGCCCCCTCTGCCCCCGCAGTTGCGGCCCGCCTCCCAACGTGACGAGGAACAAAGGATGGCACTTTGGTTTGTGACGTGGATGAGGCAGTTGTTCCGCTTGAACATGTCAAGCCTTTCCGCTTGGGTGAAGGAGATGGACGCAGCGGGGCGCGAGACGCAACGTCGCTTTCTGCTCTATGCCCAGGACACCGTGCGCGCATGTTTAATGGTGAGCGAAGCGGGCGTGCCGCTCGACCGCGATTTTGGCGACGAGAAATTCAACGCCTCTTTCCCTGCCATGGTCACCAGAAACAACGTCGAGGGGCTGTGCGCCGCCTTCGACGAAACCATACGCGCCATAACGCAAAACGCACGCGCAACGATTGCATTCATGGAACTGTCGTTCAGAATAAGTAAACTACTGAAAAGAAGATAATGGAAGAAAAAAAGAGCATCCAAAATAAGTCCGATAATATTGAGATAGAAGTACAAGCGCAGGCGG
>JAXFQM010000132.1:0-5803 GCA_034178965.1 Bacteroidales bacterium
GGTCTCATCCACGGCGACGCCGCGCAAAGCGCTATTAGTCAGGCTTCCGTTTGCCTCGGCATGCAAAGTTTTTAGGTCAAACCCAGAGCCTTTCACGTTCACGGAAAATCCTGTGTGCGTAACCCATTCGTTTTGGGCAATGTTCTTTATGGTGAAATCGGGGGAAGAGAGTTGCGTTTCGTAGGCATAGTTGCGCATTGCGTTATCGTAGTGCAACGACAAGTCGGCAACCACCTCTCCGGGCGTGGTTTGCGCCACAATGGCGGACTGACAGTTGCGCAGACCGCCGCTGAAAGCCACAGTGGCATCTATCTTGCCCAATTTTTTCAGTATGGGCGGAAGGGTGACGGGAATACTTTTGCTCCATTTCACGGTGGACAGGTCGGCATAGGAAGTTTGCAAGGTTCTGATGTTTGCCGTAATGGTTGTGCTGTTAATGTCGGGTAAGCCGCTCATGGTGCCGTAAAAGTCCAAATAGGTGCTGTCGGCCAGGCGTACCGTCATGTTGTTGACCTGAAAGTTGCCCAATGGGCCAAAAACGCTGCCAGACACGGCTATTTGCTCGTTCATACCCCAAATTACATGCCCCCAGTAGGCCGCATCGTGCAGGTTGCAGGAGGTTCCCTCCTTGATATTCACGCAAAAATCCACGCTGTCGAAGAAATGGCTGAAACTATTGAAGTGGTCGTATCGCATCAGCACGTCGCAAAAGACCTGCGAGCTATCCGTTTTCAGTTCCATGTCGGTGGCGCAGATGCCATCGGGGGCCACATAGACATTGGCTTTTAAGTTCCTAACGTTCATTCCCGAGGCTTCTTGGGCGTTGAAGCGCTCCATGCGTGCCGTTACGCGGGCTGCGTCCACGCGCAAGTTGCGGCATTTGAAGTTGATGTCGATAAAGTCGAAGTTGGGAATGTCTATGGGATATTGTCCAATGATTTTGGCTTGGCGCACGTTGCTGGTGGCTTTGAGCGTTTGCTTGTAGTGCACGTGGCGCGCAGAAACTTGGTCGATGTAGACTACGAAAGGATGCGAGGTGGTGTCTGTTGTGTCTTTTTTCGAGGCGAATCTGCGGGCCATGAAGTCGACAAATTGCACAATGGTCAGTTTGTCTGTATGCTGCAAGTGGAAATATGAGTTGTGAATCGACACGCGGTTCAGGTGCAAGCCGTCGGACTGGATGGGGGGGTGACTGTAGCGTGCTGTGACGCGGCCTAAATTAGCTATGGTGTCGTTTTGGGGAGTAACGAGCAGCACGTTGTGCACCGTGAAACGACCCAACAGATTTATTCCCATGCTGCCAACCTTTAGGGTTCCGCCCCATTCTTCGCTCAATTTGTCGCTTACGAAAGAGCCCGCTAACGATTGCACCACACTATAGTTGGCCAAGGCCACCAACACGTAGATTGTCGTTAGGATGCCCTTCAGGCACATGCCTATTATCTTCGTCGCTTTTTTCACAAGTAATTCAAGGTGGGTTCCATATCGTTGCTCTCGGCCGCGTACAAGTTTTTTTCGTGCAATTACTATTTAGCATGTCGGGCGCAGCAAGGCCGATGACCTCTATGCAAACTGCAGGTTGCCAAATTGCGCTCCGCGATGCTGAAAAGATGATTGTTATTCATGTACCATATATCCAACAAGATGGTGTTCGCGCCGCAATCGTTTTCTCCCAACGCAGTCTGCTCTGTCTCTTTGAGACAAATGCAAGCGGAAGAACCGTCACCCTTGCGCAAAATTGCGCAGGAGTGCAATCTCCTCTTTCCAGCGTGCAGGGTCGGGGGTTTCGAGAATGATTGGCATGTTGTCGAAGCGCGGGTCTTGCATGAACCTCTTGAAGAAATCAATTCCAAGGAAACCGTTTCCAATGGTTTCATGCCTGTCCACATGGCTTGCAAGGTCTTTTTTCGTGTCGTTTAGGTGTATGGCACGAAGGTATTTGGCTCCAATCACGCTGTCGAATTCATCCCAAGTATCCTTGTATCCTGCTTCCGACTTTAGGTCGTACCCGGCGGCAAGGGCATGGCAGGTGTCTATGCAAACACCTACGCGGCTTTTGTCGTCCACGCCGTTGATGATGCGGGCAATTTGGCTGAACTGGTAACCCAGGTTGGTGCCCTGACCCGCCGTGTTTTCAATCACGGCGACCACCCCTTGCGTTTGGGCAAGGGCACCATTAATCTCTCGCGCGATTTGGTCGAGACATTCTTCGGGCGATACCTTGTTCAAGTGGCTGCCTGGGTGGAAGTTGAGTAATTGCAGTCCGAGCTGTTGCGCGCGTTGCATTTCGTCAAGGAAGGCGTTGCGGCTTTTAGTCAGCATGTCGGCATCGGGGTTGCCGAGGTTGATGAGGTAACTGTCGTGGGGCAGCACGTGTTGGGGCTGAAAGCCTTGTTCCGCCAGCAGTTGGCGGAACAAGGCTATTTCATTCTCGGCCAGCGGGCGGCTGGTCCATGATTTCTGGTTGCGGGTGAAGAGGGCAAAGGCGTTTGCCCCGATGCTTTTTGCAGCCAGGACGGCGTTGCTCACCCCTCCCGACGCGCTGACATGTGCGCCAATGTATTTCATGCTTTCAGAAGGAAGTTTATGTTGTCATCAAGGCCGTATTCTTTGGTTTGCTCTAGGCTTGCGTGAAACACTTTCATTTTGTTCGGGCGTCCCACCAGTCGCAACATACCGTCCTCATGCAGCAACGCCGTTGCTTCGCGTATGGCAGCCACATAGGCTTTGGGGTTCACCATGACGTATTCCTTTAGGCGGTCGTCTCGTGTTTCTCCGCCGTGTTTAGGGTCGAAGAAGTCGGTGTAGTGAGGGTTTATTTGGAATGGTACCAAGTTCATGCAATCAAAGCTGGTAGGCTCCACGATGGGCATGTCGTTGGTGGTACACAGCGTGGGGCCAGCCACGTTGCTGCCAGCGCTCCAGCCCATGTAGGGCATTCCGGCGTTGGCGCGGCGGCTAATGGCTTGCATGAGTCCCAGCCTGTGCATTTCTTTCACCAAGTGGAAAGTATTGCCACCGCCCACGGCCACGCATTCTGCCTCATACACGGCTTTCACGGGATCGGTCTTGCGGTGTGAACTAACGAGTTTTACGCCAAAGGAGGCGAAGACCTGTTTCACTTTGGCTTCGTAGGCATCGTAACAGGCTTTAAGGCCTCCTTCAGCAAGGCTCACTCCGGCATAGGGCACGAAAAGTACGTGTCTCACGTTGTGGCGCAAACAGAAGTCTTTAATCATGCCGGTGCACCAACCGAGATAGTTCTCGCCGCGGTTGGTGCTATTCGAGATGAGGAGTAATTTTTTCATATCTTATATCTTGTTGGGGTTCAAATGTTGGTGATAGTTTTCGGTGTGTTTCGTCAGGTGTCTATGTTGGCATAGGTGGCGTGCTGTTCGATGAATTGTCGGCGAGGTGGCACGTCGTCGCCCATTAGCATGCTGAAGACGCGGTCTGCCGCAGCGGCGTTTTCTATGGTTATTTGGCGCAACTGGCGGTTCTCGGGGTCCATGGTGGTTTCCCACAGTTGCTCGGGGTTCATTTCACCCAAGCCTTTGTAGCGTTGCACGGTGATGCCGTTTGCCTTACCCTTGCCAGCTTCTAATTCGTCCACATTGCCCCCGAATTCGGCGATGGCGCGCAGGCGGTCGTCCTCGGTCCAGCAATACACGCCTTTCTTGCCTTTTTTCACTTGGTAGAGTGGGGGGGTGGCGAGGTAGACATAGCCGTTCTCAATGAGTTCGGGCATGTAGCGGAAGAAGAAGGTGAGCATCAGTGTGTCGATGTGGCTGCCGTCCACGTCTGCGTCGGTCATGATGATGACCTTGTGGTAGCGCAACTTCTCCATGTTGAGAGCTTCGCTATCTTCCGCAGTGCCCACTGAAACGCCGAGGGAGGTGTAAATGTTGCGTATTTCTTGGTTCTCAAAGGCGCGATGGCGCATGGCTTTTTCCACGTTCAATATCTTGCCGCGCAATGGCAAGATGGCTTGGTATTTGCGGTCGCGTCCTTGTTTGGCGCTTCCGCCTGCCGAGTCGCCCTCAACGAAGAATATCTCGCATAGACTGGGGTCGCCGTCTTGGCAGTCGGCCAATTTGTCTGGCAGCCCCGCGCTATTGAACACGTTTCCGCGCTGCACCATTTCGCGCGCTTTGCGCGCTGCTTGACGCGCTTGTGCCGCCAGCACCACTTTGTCTACTATGGTTTTAGCCTCCTTGGGGTGTTCTTCCAAGAAATAGGTAAGCATCTCGCTCACGGCGCTGTCTACAGCGCCACGCACTTCGGTGTTGCCCAATTTGGTTTTTGTCTGCCCCTCAAACTGCGGTTCCTCCACCTTTACACTTATTACTGCCGTGAGACCTTCCCTAAAGTCATCGCCACTCACCTCCACTTTTGCCTTGGAAAGCAGGCCTTCCTTGTCGGCGTAGGCTTTCAAGGTGCGGGTTAGGCCGCTTCGGAAGCCCATGAGGTGCGTGCCGCCCTCGTGCGTGTTGATGTTATTCACATAAGAGTGCACATTTTCGCTGTAGGTGTTGGTGTAGTGCATGGCTATCTCGATGGGTATGCCCTGCTTCTCGCCTTCTATGTATATGGGTTCTGGGATGAGTGCTTGGCCTCGATTTTCGTCGAGGTATTTGATGAAGTCGCGCAAGCCGTTCTTGCTATGGAACATGACGTGTTGCAAAGTGCCGTCGTCCAAGGGGCGCTGGTCGGTGAGGGTGATAGTGATGCCTTTGTTGAGGTAGGAAAGTTCACGCAGCCGGTCCTCGAGGATGGCGAAGTCGTATTTCGTCACGGTGAAGATGCTGGCATCAGGGTGGAAAGTGATGCGTGTGCCGCGCTTGTCTGTTTCGCCGGCTTGGCGCACGGCATATAGAGGTTTGCCCTTGCTGTATTCCTGCTCGTAGATGCTCCCGTTGCGGAATACCTCGGCTTTCATGTGGTCGGAGAGAGCGTTCACGCAACTCACGCCGACGCCGTGTAGGCCTCCGGACACCTTGTAACTGCCTTTGTTGAATTTTCCGCCAGCATGTAACACGGTCATCACCACTTCAAGGGCGCTACGTCCCTCCTTTTCGTGAATGTCCACGGGGATACCGCGGCCGTTGTCCTCCACGATAATGCTGTTGTCGGAGGTGATGGTGACGTCAATCTTGTCGCAAAAGCCAGCTAACGCCTCGTCGATACTGTTGTCCACCACTTCGTTCACCAAGTGGTGCAAACCGCGGCTGTTTACATCACCAATGTACATGGCGGGACGTTTTCTCACCGCTTCAAGGCCCTCCAATACGACTATATTGCTTGCGCTATAACTTTCGTTTTCAGTGTTCTTTAACTCTTCACTCATGATTAGTCAGTCTTACTTTTTAACTTGCAAAGTTACGAAAAAAAAACAACATGCAAGTTTAAAAAATCACAAAACGGCTAACCTTTTTATTAATAGCGTGCGTCCATTGGCGATGGTTTGATCATCATGGTGCAGCCGATTTTCTTAAGCAACCATTGGGGTGTCAGCCACGCATAAATAGGTTGTTCCCAGCGGTGAGGCAGCACCAAGGCAGCACTGTGGCAGCACTTTTGGCCACCACGGTGCTGCCACAGTGCTGCCTCGCCGCCGAGGTATTGGCGGCAACACAAGACATTGCGTGGAAGTCTCTCTCTAAAAAAATAAGTTCCAAAATAACTCGGAACTTATTTTTTTTAGAGAAAGAGACTTCCACACAATGCCTTACTTCACGGTCATAGCCTGAAGGTAGTTGATGCTATTGTTGATATTCTCGTACATCACGCGGTCGGTGCTGAC
>JAXFQM010000180.1:0-4115 GCA_034178965.1 Bacteroidales bacterium
AATAAAAAAAGAGGACTTGTCATTCAGACAAATCCTCTTTAAGAAGTGACTCCCGCGGGATTCAAACCCACAACCTTCTGATCCGTAGTCAGATGCTCTATTCAGTTGAGCCAGGGGGCCATTCGTTTAACCTTTAAAAACGATTGCAAAAGTACACACTTTTTCTGACATGTACAAATTTTTTTTCACTTTCTTACGATGAATATTCGCAACTTGCACATAATTAACCAAATAAATAGCAATTATTTTTCACAGTATACGATTTTTAGAATATTAAAAAGGCTTATTTCCTTTCTTTAGCTCGCATTTTTGGTCTCCTATGGTACACCTTCTCATACAATACTTGCGTAATTTCCTCAAATTCACCATCATCCAACTCATATTTAGTCATTATTATCATTGGCACTTCAGGTGTCTTATCGCCATGATATGAAGGTTGCACATACTCTTGACTTTGGCGCGTGAACCCCAAGTCGGTATAGAACTCCAGCCTGTGTTCCGCCTGTTCCGTGTCGGGCAGTTCTATCTCCAGCACCACTTGCTCGGGGTGATCCAGCATAAAATTAAGCATCGTGGCCTTGCCCATACCTTGTCCGCGAAATTCGGGTGCGATGGCAAAATGTTCAATATAGTTAAATTCGGGGAAATTCCAATAGGTGAAAATTCCAATAGGGTCGTCGTCATTAGTCACCACAAGGAAGTGGAAATTATTTTCCTCTCTATCCTCCACGACGTCAAATTTAGGCCGTTCCTTCAATGGAAAGGCATCCTCAAATAGGTCCTCTGCAAAACGTCTATGTCCGCTTTCGGACAATTCAATAAAACGTATCATTATTATTTTTTATCTATTATCATAAATGTTCTACATAAAATATTTTCTTCACCGAACCAAGCCTCACAGCATTCTTGGTGCCCAGTCCAACCTTATATACAACAGTTGCTGATACGCGAATGTTTCGTACCTCTCCAAGATTATCTTGCTGTAATGCGCGGAATATCCCACCGACAGACTTGACAGGCCTGGCAGCGTCATGCCATAAGTAATGGATCCGAAAACGCCGTATCCTATGCCGCCTTGGTTGAGGTATTCATATTCCTGCGAATAAGGTGTCGGTTCGCTTCCACCCCATAGGTCGAGTATATTGTAGTTTCGTCCGGCAATTTGCATGTCGTTGTTTGCCACACGCGTGTTGTTTGCGCAGATACCGCCTTCTACGCCAATGTCAAACCCACTCCTCATCCTAAAGCGCTTAGCCACCCCCAAATCGATGGAAATTCGTTCTTCCTCGCCAGAAATGGGGCAGGTCACGTATCGGTTCATATTTGAAAGGGCTCCCGTGCCGTTTGTGGCATCTATGAGGAAAACTCCCCTGGCAGAGAGACGCGCATAGTCGAAATTCAGTAGCCAGCCCCAGTTGTTCCTAGGATAATCATAGCGCAATCCCAGTTGCAGTTGCACTGCTGTACGGTATCGCATCTTGCCATACTCCGCCACCTGCAACTGCGTATAGTTGTCTACGCCGGCGGAAATTAGGTTTAGAGATGTAAGTTCGTTCCAAATTTGCGGTCCATAGGCGGAACTGTGCAGCACGCGGTAAATGGTATTTACGTTGTCCTCGCTGCCGTTGTAGAAATTGGCCGTGGCATTGGAGGGCCACATGGCACCTCCCGACAGCGATACGGACAAGCCGTCGGGGTATGGTGCATTCAGTCCCATGCGTTGGGCATGGATAATATATGGAAACGACAGTACGACAACAATCAGTAACGCCGCCGACCGTAATCGACTGTCGGATTTAGGTCCTGCTCCGTCATCAGACGCGGCAGTTTCGTTGCTGCCTCCGCTTCGCTCTCGTTCTTGGTCCATGAATATGCTAATGCGTTAATTAGGTAAACAAGGTTGTTTTCTTTGATTCAAAAATCGTTATGTTTCTTGATGAGGGCATGCAGCAACTCGTGTGCCCTAAAAAGCCTAATTTTCACCGTTCCGAGCGGCATGTCAAGCGTCTTGGCTATGTCCTCGTAACTCATATCCTCGAAGTAACGTAACTGAACCAGTTTTTGGTAACGGGGCTTAAGTTCGTTGATAATGCTCCTCAACATGGCGTAACGCTGTGCTCTGATAATGCTTTCTTCGGGATTATCAGCATCCGAGGGGATAGGCAACTCGTAACTTTCGTCTTCATAGCCCTCTGTCATGCCTTCCAACGAAAGGGTTTGCATGTGCTGCTTGCGGATGAAGTCTATGCAGGATCGCGTGGCAATAGCGAACAGCCAGGTGCTGAACGTACTGGTGGGCGAATAGGAGTTTATGGCGTTGAATGCCTTGCTGAAAGTCACCATAGTGAGGTCGTCGGCCTCTATTGCGTTTCCAGTCATGCGCAGTAACATGATATAGATAGGTTCTCTATAACGTTTCATTAGGTCGGCGTAGGCGCGTTCATCGCCTTTCTCGCGTGCGCGGCACACAAGTTCATAGTCAATGCGTGATCTATCGTTTCCAGCAGTCAATGTCATCTCCATCGAGGGGTCTTTGCTTTATGTAACGTAGAAATTCGCAAAATAGTATTTGCCACGGTAAAATATATTTCCAGCAAGGGGGCGAAGAAATGTATCTTCCGCACCTCAAAATGTTTCGTAACTTGCGATAATGCAAACACCTGCCATGCCATCAACAGCACCCAGGCAAGCATCAAATATTGCCATGGGAAATTTTCTGTTGCCAGCAGCGCGCCCGCGGCATAAAGCAGGACCACTGACAAAGGGCGCATGGCAAGCAGCATCTTTTGATAAAAAGGGTAGTGCTTGCGCGTGCCGTATCGCGCCTTGCGTCTCTTAATCCAAATGGCTAATGTTGTGGCCGCGTCGGTCAGCACAAAGCTTTCTGAATTCAAGCATAGCGACGTGTTGTACTTCGTGGCGTTTTGGTTCACAAATAAGTCATCGGCACCATAAGGCATGGTGTATTGCTTGATGAAAGAGCCTTGCTGGAAGAAGAAGTCGCGTCGAAACGATAGATTGCGCCCCGTGCCGCTGTAGGGCATGCCCAGCATCTGATATCCCATCCACGATACGGCGTCACTTACATTGTCGTATTGCTGCAAAACGTTCAGCAAGCCTTTGCTCTGCTTCACCCCCCCGTATCCCATCACCATTTGCACCTGGCGCGCGGCATATCTCTTCACCATGGCACTCACCCATGAAAAGCCACGTGGCACGCAGTCGGCCTCGGTGAGCAGGATGATGTCACCCGAGGCACTCTTGATGCCGATGCTGAGAGGATATGTCTTTCCTTGGAACATGTTCACATCTTCCGGAAAATAAACAGGCTTTAGGCTTTGATAATTTTCGGAGCATACCTTTAGGACAAACCTTGTATCATCTTTCGACATGTAATCCACCACCACCACTTCATAGTTGGGGTAGTCTTGCTCCAGCAGGTAGGGCATGCTCTCCTTTAGGAAGGCCGCCTCGTTGTGAGCCACAATAACGATAGACACCTTGGGCATGCCACCGAGCAAAGTTTCTGACATGCCTTTTTGCTCCGCCTTTGCCTGTTTTCGCGCCACGCGGAAATAAAAAAGAGCATAATACAGTGCCAAATACACGAAAGCCGCCATGGTGATAAACAAGCAAACCCATGTCCAAGTGTTAGTTATATGGATAGTCCAATTCATTTTTTCAAAATTTTCCGTTCACAAAATTACTTACAATTATTAAAATATTCGTACCTTTGCAAAAACTTTTAGTAACAAGTTTTCAACAGCATGCGTTGAAGAGCGCTGACACACACCACACTATGTGTAACGAAATCTTGAAAAGACAGACTTATTTTTGCTGTATTCAAAAAACTTTCCATGAAATTTGACCTCCTTGCCACCGACCCCAACAGCCACGCGCGCGCTGGGATGCTCCACACCGACCATGGCGACATTCCCACTCCCATTTTCATGCCGGTGGGCACCGTAGGAAGCGTGAAGGCCGTGCATCAACACGAACTGGCCAATGACATCGATGCCAAAATCATTCTCGGCAACACCTACCACCTTTTTTTGCGCCCAGGACTGCACACATTGCGCTTGGCTGGCGGATTGCATCGGTTCAACGGCTGGAGC
>JAXFQM010000011.1:0-2112 GCA_034178965.1 Bacteroidales bacterium
CGGAGTATGTGGCGGTCTGGCCGAATACCTCGACGTAGACCCCACCCTGATACGCATTGCCTATCTGCTGTTCACTTTCTTCACATTAGGTCTGGGCGGAATCCTGCTTTACATCCTCATGGCCATCGTGATGCCCGTCGACAGGGGGTATTGAAAACATCCACCCAAAAGGGGCTGTATCGTAATGAAGTGCACCCCAAAAGTTTTTTGTCTAACTTTTGGGGTGCAGCACTTCAATCGGATGTGGCTATGTTCGGTTTGATAGCAAAACAATGGCGTGAAGCCAATCCTGACCTGAGTGAGCGTCTTTAAAAACTCAATCAGATAGTTCATTCATCAAATGAGCATGTTGGAAAACGGTGATAATGGTGTGAGAAAGTTGTTGAAATAGTCATTGCCAATACATTACCCTTGATTATAGCCTAAGAATCCGTTTGGCTATCAGCGCAAAAACGCTCATTGGCAGTATCGCACAAAAAAGCCAATACAGACATCCCCTTAAAATGCCATCCGCCAATTCTTCGTATGGACTTGGATACGACAAATGTATAAGTATATCAAATACAAGATACATAAACATGGAAAGTAAGAAGACATTCCCTGCCAATTTCCATCCGCTCTTGCTTTTGTGTGCTTTCCAAGCGATCATACCACCGAACAAATAACTTAGTATGTACAGCATAACCACTGAGGGAACAGCTAACACACTTATGCCAAAGCTTAATGCGTACAGACAAGAAGCTGCAATACCACAAATCAGCATCATTCCCTCAAAAATATAAAATCGCCTATCAGTCAATTTCATTGCCTATCTCCTTTTCTCCATAAATACAGCAAATAGGTTCACATAATTTCAATAGCATCCTGAGTACTTCATTTAACGTCAGTGTGACGGGACAGAAGTTGTCATCCTATTGGTTTGCAATTATTTTCTCCACCATCCGCTTTCCAGCATCAAAGGCATGCTGAAGTTCTTCGTCAAAATGGGTGGCATGCCACTCGTCATGTGCCTTGGCCACTTCGGGATGGAATGCATAGCGGTCATAATTTTTCACCTGTTTGGTACTCAGTGCCATAATGCGCTCAGGCTTTGGCAAGAACATGGCCAATAGATTATCCGTCCTGTCCATCCCCGGCTCTGCATAATTCATCTGTTCAGCACCAGCATTCATCGTGTAGATAAAAGCCGTTGGCATACGCTTAGGCGCTGCTTTCTTCGTCATATCTTCATAACTTAGCCAAGGATAGGTGAGACGCTCGATGAAAGCCTGTGTCTGTGCCGTTACCGTACCGTAATAAATAGGTGATGCAAAACAGAGTCCGTCTGCAAAACTTGCCTCACGGAGAATCTCGGTCATCCCATCTTTCATGGAGCATGAGTCAATCCTTTTACCCTTTACCTTGCAAGCCATGCAAGCATAGCATCCCTTATAATCAATATCATATAGCCGGACATGCTTTACCTCTATATCCTTACCCATGCTCTTGGCACCCTTTGCGAATTCCTCTACCATCTTTGCGGTGTTCATCGTCTTGCGAGGCCCACCGTCAATAATCATAATCTTCTTCATAATGCTTTTATCATTTTGTCAGTTGAACTGTCATTTCATGTGTTCGTGTCCCCATTTCACCATCTCTGGAAAGACCGGGCTCAGAGACAGGCCTAACTCCGTTACCTTGTATTCGATAGTGATGGGGTGGGTGTTTCGAACAACACGCTCGACAAGTTTTAGTTCTACCATCAATTTAAGTTCCCGGGATAGCATGCGAGACGACAAACCCGGAAGACTATTGCATACCTCATTAAAACGTGTGTTCTCACCAACAGAAATAGAATATAGAATCCTTGGGCGCCATTTTGACCCAATCATATCAAGCGTATATTGCAGTGCCTTGAAGTCATCTTCGTTAGCCATGCAATCCTGATGTATCTTTTCTTCCATTAATTATATATCTTATTATAATTCGCTTACAAAAGTATACCAAATCTTTTTTAGTTACAAAATGTAGGTTAGTGTATTATTGTTCCTTAACAGAATCCCTCTTTTTTGGCGTATATTTCAGATTGCAGGCTGATTTGAGCTACACGCCGAAAAAAACATATATATATTT
>JAXFQM010000032.1:0-4012 GCA_034178965.1 Bacteroidales bacterium
TTTCGCATTTTTTGTCTCGGATGTTTTAGAGGTATTACATTTCGATGAACTCCATACGAGCTTGTAGGCCATGTGCGGTGGAGATGTATTGCAGGTCTTGTTCCATGCGCGAAGGTAAGGATAACGCGTTTTTCATGCTGCGCAACTGCCAAGCCATGCGCATTTTTTGAAGAATGCTGATGGTTAGTTTGTTATCGTCTTCGTCGCTATTGCCATATAGACTTATGAGGTCTTCCCACAGCGGCTTTTGTTTTGGATATTCACGTATGCTGTAGTCTTTCACTCCCGCTTCGTTCGCTGCAATTTTCAAGGCCAGTTGCATGCCTCCCAACGTGTCTACAAGCCCCAATCTTACTGCGTCTGTACCGCTCCAAACGCGTCCGCGCGCAATACTATCCACATAGCTGCGTCGCAGCCCTCGTCCGTCAGCCACGCGCTGGGTGAAGGTGATGTAAAAGTCTTCCACGTTGCGTTGCATTATGGCAAGCGCAGCAGGGGACAGTGGGCGTATGAAAGAAATGGCGTTTGCGTTCGCGTTGGTCTTCACGGTATCTGTTTTTATGCCCAGTTTGTCGTTCATCAAGCGTTGAGCGTTGGGCAGTGTGCCAAATACGCCAATGCTGCCTGTGATGGTGGTGGGCTGCGCCACAATCTTAGTGGCGTTACACGAAATTTCATAACCTGCCGATGCTGCCAAATCGCTCATGGAAACGATGACGGGTTTTTGCTTCTTGGCGCGCATCACGGCTGCCGTCATGGTTTCGGACGCCACGGCACTGCCGCCGGGTGAATTGACGCGCAACACGATGGCCTTGATGTCCTTGGCCTTTGCCGCGTCGTCCAAGGCTTTTGCCACCGCTTCGCCATACACATTGTTGTCAAGCCCGGTGCCCTTGCCGTCCACCACGTTGCCTTGGGCATAGATGACCGCTATTTTGTCGCCTTGAACTTTTTGCATCGCTTTTCGGCTGGCAATGTACTTGCTAATGTCCATTAGGTGCTTAGCTCCATATTCTTCCTTCAGCATTTGTTTTACGTCGAAGGCGAAGCATAGCGTGTCCACCAGTCTGTTTCTCAATGCGTCTTGTGGTAGGGTGCCTTGGAGATTGTCGGCTATTTGGTTCAGCCTTTCGGGTGAGAGGTTGCGTGTCTCGCTCATTTCAGCCACCACGTGGTGCCAAATGCTGGAAGTGTAGGCACGTATTTGTTCCTTGTTGTAGCGGCTCAAGTGGTTCATGGTATATGCTTCGCCGGCACTTTTGTAGTCGCAATTTTTGGGGCGGATGAGTTGCATTTCCACACCTAATTTTTGCAGAAGGTCTTTGTAGAACATCACTTCGCCGCCAATGCCGCGGAAGTCGAGCATGCCGCTGGGGTGCACGGTCACTTTGTCAGCCGCACTGGCAAGGTAGTATTCCGTTTGCCCGTAGCTGTCGCCGTAGGCTATGATGGTTTTACCGCTTTGGCGGAAGTTCTTCAAGGCTTCGCGCAACTCTTCGGCGCTGCCCCAGGATAGGGTTCCACCAAATCCGCTGCTTTTCAAGTAGATGCCCTTTATTTTAACATCGTTTTCGGCAGCCAGTATGGCGTCAACCATATCGTTCAGTCCTATGATTTTGTTGCTTGCGGCAAAACGTTGCAGTTCGCTGGCACTGCGTTCCTGCACGGCCATTGCAAGATCTATTTGAAGGAATGTGCCATCTTTTGCAGTTGCCACTTCTTCTTTCGTACCTCCTTTTGTGAGGGCTATCACCATGGATATAGTTATGATGGACATTACGATGCAGCAGATGATGGCAGCAATGATGAAACCTAAAGCCGACGCCAGCATCGTGGAACCGAAATTCATAAGCTTGCGTTCTCTTGTTGACATAAAAAATATTTTTTTTGTTATTTGATAATAACGCAAAATACGCTAATTTATTGTTCGGAAGAAATGATAATTCGTTATTTTTCGTCTTGTTTGGAGAAAGGTAATAAGGAAAGCGGCATGTTTGGTGGCAGCAATGGAGCGTAAATTACAATAACAAAGAAAGCCGTAGGCATAGATGGCGGGGGGGGAGTTCACGCGGAAGAACGGAACATGTCTGACCGTGAGCCATGCCACGCTGGTGCCGTGGTTGCGCCATGCCAGCACAGAAAAGCCCTTAAGTGCTGCCGTGGCGCTGGCATGGTGCTGTTTTGGAGGTCTTGCAAGGGGGCATGGCGCAGGATGCAAATGGATTGAGTTGTGCAGGCGGGTTGTGAGACGTTACAAAGAGGGAATAAACTAAGGAGAGACAGACTCTAAAACAAGTTCTGTCCCTCCTTAATTTATTAGGTGATTACGAGACGTTGTTATTGCTCTTTAGGAGCCATGCATTTGTAGAACAGTCCGGCTACGCCCGCGCCAACGAGTGGCGCCAGAATAAAGAGCCATAACTGACTGCATGCATTCCACGTGGCGCTATCGCTGAAGATGGCTTGGCTGATGGAGCGGGCGGGGTTTACGCTGGTATTGGTGAGTGGAATGCTGATGAGGTGGATGAGCGCAAGTGTGAGGCCGATGGCTATGCCAGCGAATTTGCCATGGGAGCGTTCATCGGTGGCGCCCAAAATGACCATAAGGAATACAAAAGTGAGGATGGCTTCTGCTAAGAAAGCTCCGCCCATGGAGATGGCGCGGTAGTCCGCGTTGCCAGTGGCGGCAACGAAGTCGGCACCATAGCCGTTGGCTGCGAATACACCCGTTTGGGCGTTGCCCATGGCGTGCCATAAGGCGAACAAGGCTGCGCCAGCGATGACGGCGCCGATGACTTGTGCCACCCAATAGAGCAACATCTCATACATCTTCATGCGGCCATTCACCCACACGCCAAACGAAACGGCGGGGTTGAGATGTGCGCCGCTGACATGGCCAATGGCATAGGCCATGGTGAGGACGGTGAGGCCGAAAGCGAGGGCTACGCCCAGGAAGCCCACGTTTTGGCTGGCGAAGATGGCTGTGCCGCATCCGCCAAAGACAAGCCAGAAAGTGCCCAGGCACTCTGCAAGCATTTTGTTACCAATTTTCATATGCAATAAGTTTTTTAGGTTAATATAAATAGGGTAATTGTTTCAAAGGTACCTTGCATTTGTAATTCTCTTGTATTGCTGGTGTTATTCACAGGCTGTTTGTCCTTCATGGTTCCATTCGTTGTTGTAGGTGCGATGGCAGCGGTGAACCCTGTGCTGTAGTATTTTGGCAGTGTCAATAGGCCCTCGCGAAGACCACGCGACGGTGCGATGGTTGGCCCGAGAAGATGCACTTGCCTTCTTCGGCGGGCGCGTCAAGGGGTATGCAGCGTATGGTGGCTTTGGTTTCGGTCTTGATGGCTTCTTCCGTCTCAGTGGTGCCGTCCCAGTGGCATAGCAGGAAGCCGCCTTTTTCTATTTCTGCCTTGAACTCATCCCAGGTGTCAACGCTGCGCGTCCAACTCTGGCGGTAGTCTTTGGCTCGTTCAAGTAGGTTGGATTGTATTTCGTCCAGCAGACGCGACACATATTCTTCGATGCCATGTAGGGGTACATTGCTCTTCGCCAATGTGTCGCGGCGGCACACCTCGCAGGTGCCGTTTTCCAGGTCGCGCGGGCCTATGGCCAATCTCACGGGCACGCCCTTGAACTCATATTCGTTGAACTTCCAACCGGGCTTGTATTCTTCTCGGTTGTCGTATTTCACCGTGATGCCCTTGGCCTTCAATGCTTTTACGATGGGTTCCACAGCGTTGTCTATCAAGCGTATTTGTTCGTCGTTTTTGGCTATGGGCACTATGACCACGTGCAAAGGCGCCAACTTGGGAGGCAGCACAAGGCCGTTATCGTCGCTGTGGGTCATGATGAGCGCCCCCATCAAGCGCGTGGAAACACCCCACGAGGTGGCCCATACGTATTCCAACTGGTTTTGGTTGTTGAGGAATTGTACGTCGAAGCTTTTGGCAAAATTCTGTCCTAAAAAGTGGCTGGTGCCGGCTTGCAGTGCCTTGCCGTCCTG
>JAXFQM010000045.1:0-6577 GCA_034178965.1 Bacteroidales bacterium
TTGGCAAAATACCCCAGCGTGGAGGGTGGCTGACCGTTGGGGTTATGGCAGGGTTGTTTACAGGGCGACGGCACACGAACTACAATGAAAATGGGGGCGGCCCTGCCGCCGCCATTTTTGCCCCCCCCCCCCCCCCCAATACGTTGCGTAGAACTGGTTGCACAGGAGGCTTTTTACATCCGTTGACCTTTTTTAACGCACGTTGAACTTTTTTTTGCACACATGTCGGAGAATTTTCGTACCTTTGCAGTTGCGTTGAGCAGGTCGGCATGAAGAGTTGTGATGAATGAAAACACTGGAAACGACCTACTTGCGAAGTGAACACAGCGAATAGAAAGGAAGCAGAAAAACATGATAAACATAACTTTCCCAGACGGAAGCGTGCGCCAGTACCCAAAAGGCGTGACGTCGATGGAAGTGGCCAAGAGCATTAGCGAAGGGCTGGCGCGGAACATCCTTTGCGCCAAGGTGAACGGAAAGGTGACCGAACTTTACAACCCCATAGAGGAAGATGCCACGCTGCAACTGCTGACGTGGAACGACGACGAGGGGAAGGAAACCTTTTGGCACACCAGCGCACACTTGCTGGCAGACGCCATCGAAACACTTTATCCAGGCGTGAAGTTCGGGTTCGGACCCGCCATTGAAAACGGCTTCTACTACGACATCGACTTTTTGGACTACCCCGTGTCCAGCGACGATTTCCCCCAAATTGAGAAAAAAATGCTGGAACTGGCGCAGGCAAAAATACCTGTGAGACGGCGTGAGGTGACCAAGCAAGAGGCGTTGGATTACTTCGCCAAAAAAGGCGACCCGTACAAACTGGAACACGTCAACGACCTGGAGGACGGCACCATTAGTTTCTACGACAGCGGTACGTTCACCGACCTGTGCAGGGGACCACACCTCACGGACTTCGGACCCGTGAAAGCCGTGAAACTCACCAACCTGGCAGGAGCCTACTGGCGAGGAGACGAACACAACAAGCAACTGACGCGAGTTTACGGCATCTCCTTCCCCAAAAAGAAAGACCTGGACGAATATCTCGAAATGCTGGAAGAAGCCAAAAAACGAGACCACAGAAAACTGGGAAAGGAACTGGAACTGTTCATGTTCAACGACACGGTGGGCAAAGGACTGCCCATTTGGTTGCCAAAGGGAACGGAATTAAGGCTGAGACTGCAAGACTTCCTCACCAAAATACAGAAACATTATGGCTATCAACAAGTCATCACGCCGCACATAGGCGGCAAACAACTCTATGTGACCAGTGGACACTGGGACCACTACGGCGCCGACAGTTTCAGGCCCATCACCACCCCCGAAGAGGGCGAGGAATACCTGCTCAAGCCCATGAACTGCCCGCACCACTGCATGATATACAAAAACGAACCCCGCAGCTACAAAGACCTTCCGATGAGGATTGCCGAATACGGCACGGTGTATCGTTATGAACAAAGCGGCGAACTGCATGGACTAACGCGAGTGAGAAGTTTTACGCAGGACGACGCACACATCTTCTGTCGCCCAGACCAAGTGAAAGAGGAGTTCGAAAAGGTGATGGATATCATTAACATCATCTTCAAGGCGTTGAGTTTCCAAAACTTCGAAGCGCAAATATCGCTGCGCGACCCCAACGACACCTCTAAATATGTGGGAAGCGATGAAAACTGGAACAAGGCAGAACAAGCCATCGTAGAAGCATGCAAGGAGAAAGGATTGAAAGCCAAGGTGGAAACGGGAGAGGCGGCTTTCTATGGGCCCAAACTCGACTTTATGGTGAGAGACGCCATAGGACGCAAATGGCAACTCGGAACCATACAGGTGGACTACAACCTGCCCGAACGCTTCGAACTCGAATACATAGGCAGCGACAACCAAAAGCACAGACCCGTGATGATACACCGCGCACCTTTCGGCAGCATGGAACGCTTCGTGGCAGTGCTCATCGAACACACAGGAGGCAAGTTCCCCCTTTGGCTTACACCCGAACAATATATCATACTGCCAGTGAGCGACAAATACATAGACCAGGCCAAGGAACTGCAACACACCCTGAACGACCTGAACCTGCGTGGCAGCATTGACGAACGCAGCGAAAAAATAGGCCGCAAAATACGCGACGCCGAAATGAAAAAAGCCCCATTTATGCTTATCCTCGGCGAAAAAGAACTGAACGAAGGCACCGTCAGCGTGCGAAGACAGGGAGCGGGCGACCTCGGCAGCATGACCCCACAAGCCTTTGCGAAAATGATTGAGGAGGAAATAGATAGCGTCATGGTGAAATACTAAAACGCACCACAACACGAAGAAATAAGCAATCAATTTTAGGAACAACACCGGAACAGCGGCGCGACACCCCCGCTAACGCAGCCGAAGAACGCCGCAACAAGGCAGCCCCCCTAAAGGCAACCAACATAATGTTTAACCAAACAATAGGAGAATAGTATCATAGCTACCCCTTATCAAAAACCGACGGGACCCAAAAAGCCGTTCATCAGGAACCGTGGACCCGTGAAGAAAGAACCCGAGCACCGGATAAACGAGCGCATTACGGCCCCCGTAATCCGAGTGGTGTGCGAAGGCATGGAAACCGCCATCATGGACAGCCGTGCCGCCTTGAAACTGGCCTACGACCGTGGCCTTGACCTGGTGGAGATTTCGCCCAACGCCGACCCCCCCGTCTGCAAGGTAGTGGACTACCAGAAGTTTCTCTATGAACAAAAGAAAAAACAAAAGGAAAACAAGGCCAATACACAAAAAACCGTAGTCAAGGAAATCAAAATCAGCCCTCAAATAGATGACCACGACTTCGATTTCAAGTTGAAGCACGCCATCGGTTTCCTGCAAGAGGGAAACAAAGTGAAGGTGAGCCTGTTCTTCGCAGGGCGGCAAATCGTATACAAGGACCAAGGCGAGGCCACCATGCTGCGTTTCGCGGAAGCCCTGCTGGATTATGGCAAGCCAGAGGTGATGCCAAGGCTGGACGGTAAGCGCATGCACATGATTATCGCCCCAAAGAAAAAATAAATAAAGATTTTTTCGGCATATCAATTTTTTTTCGTACCTTTGCATTTCCTTTCAGAGGGCACACAAAGGGCGATATGAGTCGCTTACGCGTGAAAGAGAGGTGATTAAAGAAAAAGAGCATAAACCTATACCTACGCGATTATACGCAAAACTTATTAAAAACAGTAAAGCAATGCCAAAATTGAAGACCAAGTCCGCAGCCAAAAAGCGCTTCGCTTTCACGGCCACCGGCAAAATTAAAAGAAAGCATGCTTTTCACAGCCACATTCTGACCAAAAAGGCCACGGACCAGAAACGCAACCTGGACCAAACCGCATACGTGGACGCAGCGGACGTGAAACGCGTGAAAAAAATGCTGCTTAAATAAGAAAAAGCGGCAAGGAGTCATTAACCATTGTTTGGAGCGCAACAAGAGCTGGACGACGACGCGGCAAGATGATGACGTGGAGGAACGAACAGCCGCCCAAACAAAAATCAATTTGAAAGAAAAATGCCAAGATCAGTAAATGCCGTTGCCTCAAGGGCACGCAGAAAGAAAATCCTCAACCGTACCAAAGGCTATTGGGGAAGAGGTAAAAACGTATGGACCGTCGCCAAGAACAAGTGGGAGAAAGGCCAAACCTACGCTTACCGCGACAGAAGAAATAAGAAGAGAGAGTTCCGCTCGCTGTGGATAAACCGCATCAACGCCGGTTGCCGCATCAACGGCATCTCCTATTCCGTCTTTATGGGCGAACTGCACAAGAACAACATCGAGTTGAACCGCAAGGTACTGGCCGACTTGGCCATGAACCAGCCCGAGGCTTTCGCCGCCGTAGTAAAAACCATTAAAAAGTAAGGAGGTTTCGTCATGGGAAGCACTGAATTATTGAATTTCGTAGAGAGCCTGAATGAACGCAAGGAGTTCCCCGATTTTAAGGCTGGCGATACCATCACGGTACAATACAAGATTAAAGAAGGAAACAAGGAACGTATCCAAAACTTCCAAGGCGTTGTGCTGCAACGCAGCGGAAGCGGCGCCACGGAAACCTTTACTGTTCGCAAGATTGCCAACGGCGTAGGCGTGGAACGCATCTTCCCCGTGTCGTCGCCCTTCATAGAAGGCATTGACGTCAACAAGAAAGGTGCTGTGCGCCGCGCGCGCATCTTCTATTTGCGTAAATTGACGGGCAAGAAAGCCCGTATCCGCGAGAGACGTCGCTAATCGCTTCGCGCTATAAAGCGTAGGTAGGGTTTATTCAAAAAAGGACCAGCCTTGGAGAAAAGGGCTGGGCCTTTTTTTGGCAGATAGGAGACAAGGCTTTTTAGCCGCAGGGGGGCATCGTATTTCAATTAGTTAACAATAATAAAACCATAAATAAACAACATGATGTCGCATCAAATCATATGCCCGAAATGCCACACGCCGTTCGTGGTGGACGAGGCGGAATACGCTTCCATTGTGGAACAGGTGAGAAACAGGGAATTTGAAGACGAGTTGAACAGCCGCTTAGAAGAGCAGCGACACCTGTACGACGCAGAAAAAAAGGCGGACGTGGCAAGTCTCGAAAAGAACTTTGAGAAGAAGCTCTCCGACAAACAAGGGGAGATTAGGGCCTTGAACGAGAAACTGGAAGGCATAGCGAGGGAGAAAGAAAAAGAACAGCAACTGGCCCTCGCCACAAAGGATAGGGAGCGTTTGGAGGCCATCTCTCCGCTCAACAACAAAATCGCCGAGTTGCAAGCCAAAGTGGCGCAAAACGCGCTGGAGCAGGAAAGGGCTGTGGCGCGGGCGCAGCAAGAGATGAAGGAGAAGAAGGACGAGGAAATTAGGCGCCTGCAGGATGAACTGGAGCGTGAACGGAACTACAAGGCCAGCCGTTCCACCAAAATGGTGGGGGAGGACTTGGAACAGTTCTGCCACGACGAATTTGACGCCACGAGGGCCACGATGTACCCCAACGCCTATTTCGAGAAAGACAACGACGCGTCGGGAGGCAGCAAGGGCGACTTTATCTTCCGCGATTACGCAGATGCTAGAAAGACAGAAGAATACGTCTCTATCATGTTTGAGATGAAGAACGAGACAGACTCTACGGGCCCCAAGCACAAGAACGAGGATTTCTTCAAGAAGTTGGACGACGACCGCAGAAAGAAAAACTGCGAGTTCGCCGTGCTGGTCTCCACGCTCGAACCCGACAGTAACCTCTACAACAAGGGCATTGTAGACGTGTCGTACCGATACCCGGACATGTTTGTGGTGCGGCCGGAGTTTTTCATGTCCATCATTGCGCTGTTGGCCAAGGCCTCGCGAAAAAGCGTTGCACTGAAGAACCAGTTGGTGGCGGCACAGGAGAAGGATGCAGACGTGACCGACTTTGAAAGGAAACTGGAACAGTTCAAAAAGGACTTCGGCATCAACGTCGTGCGCTATCGCAAGCACTTCGAATCCACCATCAAAGCCATCGATGGTGCCATCAAACAACTCAACGCCATCAAAGAGGGACTGACAGGATGCGACACCAACCTCAACATCGCCGACGGCAAACTGGAACAACTAACCATTAAGAAACTGACCTACAAGAACCCCACTATGAAGGCGAAATTCGAGGAGGCTCGCAAAAATGGCCCCTCAAAGCCCGCCGAGGACTTCGATGCCTACGAGGATGTGCCCACAGACGAGGATACCCTTGGCGGCATTCCCATAGACGAGGATGCCATCCAATGAGTGCGGCATCAGCCCTGCGCACCTGGTTCCGCCGATGAAGAAGGGAATTATTTTCTCCAAAAGTCGGGGAGAATGAGGATGAGTAGGGTCATGAACTCAAGCCGCCCGAGAAGCATGGCGACGGAGAGTATCCACAGCGCGGAGACGGGCATGAGGGAAAAGTTGTGCATGCCACCGCAGTTCCCCAGCCCCGACCCGTAGCCAGTGATGCACGCCACCGTGCCGCCTATGGCCTCGTTGGCTCCCACGCCGCATAGAACCAGTAGCCCTGCGCACACCACGCTAGCGAGAACGAAGATGAGGAAGATGACGGTGACGTTGCTAATTAGCGGATCGGGTACGGGTTTGCCGTTCAAGCGTACGGGGTTGACGGCGTGAGGGTGCAGCCTGCCGCGCAGAATAGTACGCACGTTGCGCAGCAGGATGAGCACGCGCATGGTCTTGAGCCCACCGCTGGTGCTGCCCGCCATGCCGCCGCAAAACGCCAAGATGAGGTAGAGGAACAGAATGGGAGGCCACCATTGGCCAGTGTCGGCGGCGAGAGAGCCAGATGTGGTGGCGGCGCTGACGCTTTGCACCGTGGCGAGCCGTATGGCGTCGGGCCAGGCGTAGCCCATCTTCCAGCGAAGGGCGAAGGTTACGGCGACAATGGCCGCCAGTGTGATGCCGAAATAAGCGCGCAGTTGGTCCATCTTGCCGCGCAAATAGTTGAAACGTAGCGTGAAAAGATTGTACAGCAACATGAAGTTGATGCCCCCGCTGAACATGGTGGCTGCCAAGACATATTGTTGTGCGGGGCTGAACCGTGCAATGCTGTCGCCATAGGGAGAGAAACCTCCC
>JAXFQM010000060.1:0-14455 GCA_034178965.1 Bacteroidales bacterium
CTCGCTGCGTAGAGTCATTCAAGTCAGCGCGTGTCATGTAGCGGGTGATTTTCTTCACAAAAAGGTCTGCCTCAGCCTTACTTTTTGCTGGCAGGCGTCCTATGCTCAAGTCCAAACTTTCGTAGGTCTCACCCGTCTCATCGTCGTCGAGGTATCCAAACAGGTCATCGCTGCTGTAGGCATAGTCTTCGCTGAAAGAGGTTTGGCTCACATAGGTTACCACTGTGGTGGCTCCATGCTTCAATATGTCGCGGTTGTCGTACGAACCTTTTCCGAAGAGAAGGAGATAGCGTGGGGCTGGCAAGGCGTTGTTTTGCGCGTGTCGCTTGTAGAACATACGCATCATCTCGCGCAGAGCCATGGGGTCCTGCTTGCCGCCGCTGAACTCGTTGAACACCTGCCTGTCCGTCACCACCAGCGTGCTCAGGTTGTCGCAGATGTCGTGCAGCGAAGCCAATGCCTGCGCCTGCTGCACGTATGCGGCGTTGGCCACAATTACCATGTCGGGGTTTGCCTGGCCATGCAGGTCCTGGCATTCCACGGCGGCCACGGCCGACGGAGATAGGTAGTGGCTGCCGTCGAATGCTACATACTCCCTTATCTCATCGTGTGGCGCGGTGAAGGAAGCCGTACTCCCGTTCAACGTTATGGGCACAGCCACAACGCTATCGTAGTCCGTAACATCCCACACCTGCATGGCACCGTTGGCGTTAGCAATGGCGTAGGTTGCGTTGCCGTTTGTGGTCCTCACGCTGCGGAAGGCAGTTTGCCCATTCTGAAAGCGCAGCGGCACCTGCGCGTTCACCACGATGTAGTCCAAGTAACCCAATCCGGAACCATCGGAATGGTACGAAATGTTAAAATTCAGCATAGCACTGGTGACAGAGAAACGCGTGTGTCGGCTCTCATATGGCTTGTACTTGCTGAAAGACAGGCTTGTTGTCCCGCCACCATTGAGGTCCACGCTGAACGTGGCGCTGGGTGAAAGGCTGGCCAGGGCATACGCCGCGTCCACCTGACCGTAGCGCGGTACGCCGGGCAAGGTCATCGTTATGGTGCGTTGCGCGGCGCCAGCGCTAAACCGCTCGCCCACCCACACAATACCTCCTTCATGCGTATTCACCTCGTCCACATCGTGCACGGCACGGTAGTCGAAATACTGTATGGGTTCACCTTGCACAGCTACGGTTGCGGCCGTAGATACGCCTTTAGCCATGCCGTCCAAACGCAGGAAAACGTAATTATGATTGTCGTAACCGTTTCTCTCATGGTGAAACAAACTATCCTCCCCGTAGCGCCATGCATCGGCTCCTTGCGCATAGAAAACCAGCCTATCGCTGGCGTCGAACACGCCGTTGCCGTTGTTGTCCACCACCATGGCGGACAACTGCGGCAGATCATCGGGCCGTGCATCGGCATTTGATTCGCTCAGCATGCCGCCTGGCTGGCCATATACCCCCACCCTGCCAATGCTTACGCCAGCCAATTCGGCCACGTTGTCGGTGGTGACGCCGTAGATGCCCGTGGTAGGTATGGCGAGACGATACCATGCGCCGTTGCGCAGCACGGAATGCGCGGCATGCCCCGTACCCGTGTCCTGTGCCTCAACGGGCAGGACACCTGCGGCCGAGAGACATGCCACCAACATCATGGCAGCCACAAGCCAACTACACTTCGTCGTATTGTTTCTCTCTTTAGACATTTCAACTTCAATTTCTTTATTTAATGACATGCATTAATTCCCTAACACAAATTAACATCACACACCTTGTTGTAGACATGCCTCAAGCAACTTGCATGCAGAAAAGATGAGAGGGCGCGGCCTGTCCTGTGGCCCCCGACGAACGGCAATCTGCACAAAAATGCCCATATCTAGCATGTGCCATGAGAATAATATTTCCCTATCATCATTGCCTTTAGTTATCTTTCTACTACAACATTTTCTACTCGCTAATAATAAAACGCAAACAGCGCTAAAATATTGTGCCGCGTGCAAAAAAGTCTCTTTCATACTTACATACTTACTTAACTTAATTGTATTTCTTTACTGTTTCCACCCACTGCACAATAGCATGCTTTATCATTAGCATAAAAAGCAAAACCAAACGGGTTGAGCAGCCTGGCTTCAGACACACTGATAATGAAAATGGAAAGCAACGGGATACTGGAAATTAGACACGGTTGCGGGAATATCGTTGACGGAGGTGCTGCAGCCCCTTTGATAGCCGGTGAAAACCCGAATGTCGCCACCCTGATAAGAAACTCGTTACCGACTTTCGCCTAAAATGATGTGTCCCCCTGTTTATCGACTCAGAAACGGGCAGCAAAAAAACTTGCTACACACTACAAGGATAAACAACTCTCGCTCCTTTGAGGACTGCAGGGGCATCTTTTGTGGTTACAGCATCTATTGCTACGAAACCTGGCAAGACAAGGCGCAAATCATAGGTTTTCAACAACTATGGCCGCCCAAATGTCTTCGCAGAAAGCCGCCTTTGTCCATGCCTTTACAGGCTTGCAAAAGCAAATTGCTTCTGTTTCCTGCAACCCTATGGTGGTTTGCCCACCTTGCTTGTCTGTGCCCTACCGCTCACCAAACGGTGCGCATCGGTCTTGCAAGAGCCGTTTCTCGGCACACCAGGCATCGTGGCAGGAGATGAGTGCTGCCACGGTGCTGCCGCGGTGCTGCCACGGTGCTGTCCACAAAAGCGGCTGGCAAAACAACAAACATAATAAGAGAAAGACAAATTTTGCAAATAAGCAACGAGGAAACAATATATTTGCAGGTACGAAAAGAAAATATCAGAAAAAATAACGCATTGATTTTGTGATAAGAAGAAAAATTTTTCCAGCAAATAACACACATGTCGTTTTTTTTTTGTACTTTCGCAAGTCATTAATAAGGCTATTATGTTATGCATAACACGATGATGGAAAAACTGCACAAAACACTGCTCGTTACGCTTTTGCTTTTAGGAACGGGCGCGAGCATGAGGGCGCAAGACGTTCTATTTTCACAGTTTTACGCCAATCCGCTTTACTTGAACCCTGCCTTTGCTGGCAGCAAGGTATGCCCTCGCATATCACTTAATTTCCGCAACCAATGGCCCGCCTTGGTGAGCGCTTTCACCACCGTAGGAGCCTCCTACGACCAATACATAGACCCGCTGCATGGCGGCGTGGGTGCCCTGCTCATGGCCGACCGACAAGGCGACCATGGCGCACTGTCTACCACCAGCCTGGCGGCGATGTATTCATTCCGTTTCCAACTCACCAGCAGCATTTTTGTGAACGCGGCGCTGCAAGGCGGCATCACCAACACCAGTCTCAACTGGGATAACCTGCGTTTCCCCGACATGATTGATAACATCACTGGCTTCACGGGACTTACCTCAGCACAAATGCCCGACAATACCGACCAGTGGTACCTCGATTTTGCCGCCGGCGCATTGGTTTACAGCGAAAAATGGTATGCCGGCTTTTCGGCCCACCACCTCACGCAACCAAACGAAGGCTTTTACGGCGTTTCCAAACTACCTATTAAAATGACCGCACATGCGGGGTGCCTTATCAACCTTTCCGAAGAACGTCGCCGCACCAGCAGCTTGGGTTTCGGCACGCCCGTCATCAGCCCCAACATCGTTTATCAGCACCAGCAAAAATTCAACTATTTCAACTACGGTGTTTATCTCGATTGGATGCCTTTCATGGTGGGAGTGTGGTTCCGCCAAAGCCTCGAAAATCCCGACGCCTTCGTATTCCAACTGGGCGTGCAGCAAGACCATTTCAAGATAGGATATAGTTACGATGTAACCGTATCCAAACTGTCGAACAACACCAGCGGTGCGCACGAACTTAGTATCGGCATCATGTTACCCTGCCCCGAGAAAAAACATAAAGTGAAGGCCATCCGCTGCCCCTCGTTCTAAAAAATATTTTGCGAGAAACGAAACATTTTGTACAATTTCACGTTATACCTATAAGGGCGTTTCAACATAAGACACCCACCAAAACATCGATAAACTAATAAGGACAGAGATATGAAAATCGTAAGACTTTCCTGCTATCTTACGGCAGCCGCGCTGCTCCTCCTGGTAGGTTGCAGCAAGAAACAGTCGTCCACAACGGGTTGGAATTACAACGACTCGGAATGGGGTGGCTTTGAAGTGTCGGACCATAACGAACAAATGACCGGCCCAGGGCTGGTCTTCATTGAAGGCGGCTCCTACACTCAAGGGCGCGTGGCCGACGATAGCCGTTTCCAATGGAACAACGTGGCACACACCGTCACCGTGTCCTCTTTCTATATGGACGAGGCGGAGGTAAGCAACGTAGCCTATCGCGAATTTGTGTACTGGATGCGGCGCGCCTATGGCGAGGAATATCCCGAACGCGTGCGCGACATCTATCCCGACACCAACTGCTGGCGCGATAAGTTGGCTTGGCGCGAAAGTTTTGTGGACTATTACTTCCAAAGCCCCATCTATGACGAATACCCCGTGGTGGGCGTAACCTGGGAACAAGCGTCAAAGTATTGCATTTGGCGCACAGACCGCGTGAACGAAAAAATACTTGTGGACAAAGGCATTATTGTGCTTGACCAAACCGAACTGCGTGGCGAGACCGCCTTCCAGACCGACGTGTATTTTGCTGGGCAATATCGCGGGGAAAGCAAAAACGAATTGAAAAACCTGGACCCTGCCGCCGGAGGAGAACCCCGCCAAGTGCGCAGGGAAGATGGCATACTGTTGCCACACTATCGCCTGCCAACCGAAGCGGAATGGGAATTTGCGGCCCTCGGCCTAATTGGCAACACCTACGACGAACGCATCGTGGAACACAAGACCTATCCTTGGGCGGGACAAAGCGTGCGCAGCGCCAACAAAAAATACTACGGACAATTCCTGGCCAACTTCAAGCGCACCCGCGGCGATGCCATGGGTGTGGCTGGCAACTTGAACGATGGATGGGACTACACTGCACCCGTAAAATGGTATTTCCCAAACGATTATGGTCTGTATAACATGGCTGGCAACGTGAGCGAATGGTGCAGCGATGTATACCGCAAGAACAACAACCCTGTGGGCGGGGAAGACATAGACCCTTTCCGCGGTAACGTTTACCGCACCCCGACTTTCGTGGACGAAGAAATAGCCATCAACGACACCACGGGCGGCATTATCTACCGCAACGTCGACGACGACCTTAACCGCCGCAACTACCGTCAAGCCGACAACATCAACTACCTTGACGGCGACTATGCCAGCAATATTTATGATTACTATAGCCAAAGTGTCATCAACGACTGGAACCCCACTACCGACAACGGAAGCGAGGATGCCTATGCAGACGAAAGCAACACCATGAACAACCCCGACAGCGTTACCAACATGATGTACCGACGCGTAGCACCCAATCAGCGCGACATATCCTCCATCATCGGCAACAAAGTGCGTGTGGTGAAAGGCGGCAGTTGGAACGACCGCGCCTATTGGATGCAAGCGGGCACACGACGTTTCTACGACCAAGACCGCAGCACCAGTTGGATCGGTTTCCGCTGCGCCATGGACAGGCTTGGAAGCCGCACAAAAAAATAATGCTTTTGGCTATAGCACATTGAGTGAAGGGTAAATGACGATTTTCGCCGTTTACCTTTCACTGTGTTTGAAACATGCAGAAAAATATTACACGGATATTGACGCTTTTGGTGCTGCTCACGCTGATACCCCTTGCTGCAGAGGCGCAAAAAATCATCACCTACGAAGCCGGGTTGGGACGACGCGACAAGAGAAATCCAGACACGTGGATTTTGTGCCGAGAAGTGAGGGCCGAACACGAAGGCATGGTGCTTTACGCCGACAGCGCACTGATGAACACCACGCACAACGACTTCACGGCCTTCAACGACATTGAAATCATCCTTTCCGACACCACCTTCATCTACGGCAACGAACTGTATTATGACGGCAATAGCCGCGTGGTGGACATTTGGGACGACACGGTGATTTTCATCGATGGTGCCACTATACTGAAGACCGACCACCTCTCTTTCGACCGAAAAACCAACAAAGCCTTCTACAACACGTGGGGGCACACCACCAACGCGGGCGACACACTCGACAGCCAAATAGGCATCTACGACGCCACACAGCGCGAGGTGCTCATCTACGACCGCGTAGTACTGCGCGACAGCGCAAGCCGACTGGAAACAGACACTCTGCTCTACCACGTGGGCACAGAGACAGCAGACTTCCGAAGCCCAACGTACATTTTCAGCGACACCACGACAATATACAGCGAACGGGGCAGTTACTTCACCAAACAACGCTACGCCCTCTCCACAAAAAGCAGTTTTGTGAAGACAGGCGGCCGCACACTGACGTGCGACACGCTGCATTATTTTGAAAACGACGAATGCGGAAAGGCACAAGGCAACGTGGTACTATTCGACTCGCTTAACAACGTGACCTGCATGGGCCACTATGGCGAAACGAACCAAAAGACACGCAGCAGTTTTGTGACAGGCGGCGCCATGGTGACCTATGTGAAGGACAACGACACCCTTTTCATGCACGCGGACACCATCCACGTGACCAACAACAAAAGCAACGACGTGGAGCGTATTCGCGCACATTACGGCGTGAGACTCTTCCGCCACGATGTGCAAGCCATATGCGACAGCGCGCATTTCATGGTGCCCGACAGCAACCTATTCCTGCACCACAATCCCACCTTGTGGCAAAATGCACAGCAGTGCACGGCCGACACCATCGTGCTACACACCACCAGTAATGGCGTGAGACAGGCCGACCTCAACGGACACTGCTTCGTAATAGAACGCATCGACCCGGAAAAATACAACCAAATAAAAGGCAACAACGCCCGTGTGCACTTCGCTGACAACGACCCCGTCTACGCCGACATTCTCGGCAATGCAGAAATGGTGTACTACATCACCGAAGAAATCCCCGGCAAAGGTACCGCGATAATTGGCGTGAACGTAGGCGTGGGCAGCGACATGCGGATTTATTTCCAACGCCGCGAACCCAACCGTGTGGTGACCTATCGAGACCCTGACATGCGCACTTACCCCCTATCCATGCTGCCTTCGGAAAAAAAACGGTTGGAAGGCTTCTCCTGGCGCGACGAACAACGACCGCACAGCAAGGAAGAAATATTCAAATGAAGAACAGTATCACACCACATAAAATGACAGTTTGTCAGAACCACGCACGTTGGCACGAAATTTGTTTAACTACGGATTCATTGAAATATTGAAATGAAGTTATTTAAAAGAAAACCTAACATGAACAACGACGAAGAGAAAGAGAATAAGAATAAGCAAAAGGATGCCGCATCAGCGGATGAAAATAGGGTGAAACAATCCGAAAAAGCCGCACAAAACGAAGAGAAAGAAACAGGCAACGACGAGGGCGCAACACAGGATGGTGTCAAGGAAAATGGCGACGCCAACAACAAAAACAAGGAAAAGAAAGAGCCTACCTACACCGAAAAGATTCAGGAAATGGGAGAGAATCTGGCCGCAATGAACGACAAATACGTGCGGCTCTATTCGGAATATGAAAACTACCGCAAACGCACCAATACGGAAAAGGCCGACCTGCTGCTGAACGGCGGCAAAGAAGTGTTAAAAGCCATACTGCCAGTAGTGGACGACATGGAGCGAGCATTAGCCAACATACCCGACGACAACATTGCCAAAGAAGGTGTGACGCTGGTTTACAATAAATTAATGGCTATGCTGGCCCAAAATGGAGTGAAAGCCATTACGGCCAAGGGACAAACTTTCGACGAAAACCAACACGAAGCCGTGAGTCGTATTCCCGCTTCCGACGAAACACAAAAGGGCATCGTTATCGATGTGGTGCAAACGGGATATATGCTAAACGACAAAGTGCTGCGATTTCCGAAAGTAGTCGTGGCTATATAAACTATAAGGAACGAGGAAAAGAACATGGCTTCAAAGAGAGATTATTACGAGGTCTTGGGCGTGGGCAAAAACGCCAGCGACGATGATTTGAAAAAAGCCTATCGGAAACTGGCTCTCAAATACCATCCCGACCGCAACCCTGGAGACAAGGAGGCCGAAGAAAAATTCAAGGAGGCCGCAGAGGCGTATAGCGTGCTTAGCGACCCCGACAAGCGCGCACGGTACGACCAGTTTGGACATGCCGGCGTGGACGGCAACGGAGGCTTCAGCGGAGGACAGGGGATGAACATGGACGACATTTTCTCCCAATTCGGAGCCATCTTCGGCGACCTTTTCGGCGGGGGGGGACGCAGTGGATTTGGAGGTTTTGGGAGTTTCGGCGGATTTGGAGGAGGACATCAAGGCACGCGGCGGCACGTGATGCATGGCTCCAACCTTCGCATCAAAGTCAAACTAACGCTGGAAGAAATTGCCACCGGCATTGAGAAGAAAATCAAAGTCAAAAAATATGTACCGTGCGACATTTGCGGCGGCAGCGGCGCAAAGGGACATAACTACGAAACTTGCGGTTACTGTCATGGCAAGGGCGTAGTGACGGAGGTGAGACGAACCATTTTAGGACAGATGCAAACCCAAAGCGTATGCCCACATTGCGGCGGAGAGGGACGCATCATCAAGGACAAATGCCCCAACTGCAACGGCGAAGGCATCGTGAAGAGCGAAGAAGTCATCACCATAAATATTCCCGCGGGGGTGCAGGACGGCATGCAAGTCTCCATGAGCGGAAAAGGCAACGCGGCACCCCACAACGGTGTGCCGGGAGACCTCATCATCTTGGTGGACGAAGAACCCAACGAAAACTTTGAACGCCAAGAAAACAACCTCATTCACAACACTTTCATCACCTTCAGCCAAGCAGCGTTGGGTGATACCATCGAGGTACCTACCATTGATGGAAAGGCGAAAATAAAGGTGGAAGCAGGCACGCCCAGCGGGAAAGTGCTGCGATTGCGAGGAAAAGGGCTACCCGACTTGAACAACTACGAGAAAGGCGACTTGCTTGTGTGCTTGAATGTGTGGGTGCCCAAAAAACTGAACAAGGAAGAAAAGGAACTCCTAAACAAACTCAAAGATTGCCCCAACATGCAACCCAACCCTACTCAACAAGAAAAAGGGTTCCTTAACAAAATGAAAGAGATTTTTAATTAAAACGCACCCTTCACTTGACGGAAGCCTTCCTACAATATGTCTGGCAGCATAAGCTGCTGCGCGGAGACCTTCAGACCTCTGAAGGTCTGCCCGTTATTATCGAACGCCCAGGAGACCCGAACACAGACGCCGGACCCGATTTCTTCAATGCAAGGCTGCAAATGGGGGCCGTGCGTTGGGCCGGAAACGTAGAAATTCATGTAAAGGCAAGCGACTGGAACCAACACAGGCACTCCTTCGACAAGAAGTACAACAGCGTAGTGCTGCATGTGGTGTTTGAACACGATTGCAACATCACGTTGGAAAACGGCAAACGGGTGGCCACGCTCGAAATCAAAGACCATGTGCCCATGGACATTTGGGACAGTTATCAACAGATGGTAAACCCTTCGCATCCCTTGGACGTGGCATGCCTGCCACGGCTACAAAAGGTACCACGATTTCTCTTCGACGGCTTCCTCGACCGCCAGGTCATTGAACGCATGGAGCGTAAGACCTATGACGTGAAAAGCCTGCTGGAAGACAGCAGAGACAGTTGGGAAACCACTTGCTATTGGCTTATCGCACGCTATTTCGGCGGCAAGGCAAATGGCTTCGCTTTCGAGATGATGGCAAAACTGACCCCCATGAAAGTCCTTGCAAAAATAAAAGACAATCCCTTCAGGGTTGAAGCCTTGCTCATGGGACAGGCGGGACTGCTGGAAGAATCCTTCGTAGACGAATACCCGCTACGCCTTCAACGCGAATACACATACATGCGCAAAGCCTACAGCCTCTCACCTATGGCGGGACACCTATGGAAGTTCTTTCGTTTGCGCCCTGCCAGTTTTCCCACATTACGCATAAGCCAGTTCGCCGATTTGGTCTGCAAAAGCAACGCACTCTTCTCGCACCTAATGGAAACGACAAATATTGAGGAATTGCGGTGTTTTTTCGATGTCTCAGCTTCGGACTACTGGACAAACCATTACTACTTCGACCGTCCCTCCGCACCTCTCAACAAGGCTGCGGGGCAGGCTTTCGCCGATATTGTGTTGATAAACGCCTTGGCCCCTCTGCTATTTGAATACGGCGTGCTGCACGGTAACCAAGACGCCAAGGACCGCGCCATAGACATCTTGCGCCACCTGCCGCCGGAAAACAACCGCATCACGCGGCAATGGGGCAACGACCATCGTCCTCAAAATGCGGCACAAAGCCAAGCGTTGATACAACTTTACAACGAACACTGCACCCAAAAAAACTGCCTGCGATGCGCGATTGGCTACCACGCGCTGAAGCCCGAGACTTGACTTTCTTTGAGCAACCACGCCATAAGTTAAACTTCTATACATGTTTGCAAGTGACATATCAGATCTCGTCAAGGCCATAAAAAGCCAAGTAAGGCAACCCGAGGCCATTATCTCCAAGCTGCTTACCGACAGCCGCAGCCTCACCTCTGCCGAGGTGACCCTCTTTTTTGCCATCGCCACCAAACGCAACTCAGGCAGCCGCTATGTGAAGGAGCTGTACGAGAAAGGCGTGAGAAACTTCATTGTGCCGTCCGACACGGCGGCATTCGGACAAATGGAGGACGCAAACATTTGGTATGTGCAAGATGTTGTCCGCGCGTTGCAGCAAGTGGCAGCGGCGCACCGCAGCCTATACGACATACCCGTAGTAGGCATCACCGGCAGCAACGGCAAAACCATAGTGAAAGACTGGATTGTCCAGTTGCTCTCAAACGACCTCCGCGTGGTGGCCAGCCCCAAAAGCTACAACTCGCAGATAGGCGTGCCGCTCAGTGTGTGGCAAATGAAGCAAGACGATGAGTTGGCAGTCTTCGAGGTGGGCATCAGCGAAGCGGGAGAGATGGAAAAATTGCGCAACGTGGTGAAACCCACCATCGGCATCTTTACCAACGTAGGACAGGCACACGACGAAAACTTCCTTTCGCGGAGCCAAAAAGTGGCGGAAAAGATGCACCTCTTCACCCACTGCAAAGCACTCATATACTGTAGCGACCATCATGAGATACATAGCATGGCAAGCGAAAAGGAAGCCATGCGCAACGTGCACCGCTATACCTGGGGGTGCGGCGAAAGCAACGCCGTGAGGCTTGTGCGCACCGACGTTGGTGCGCACACCACCACGCTCTTCGTGACGCACGAAGGCCAGGAACAAGCCATCGAAATACCTTTCATTGACCGCGCCAGCGCCGAGAACGCCATGCACTGCATCACCCTGCTCTATTACCTTGGCGTGCCTGGCAAGGAGATCGCCCACCGCTGCCTGAACCTCACCCCCGTGGCTATGCGTCTCGAGATGAACGAGGGCGTGAACGACTGTCTGCTGGTGAACGACAGTTACAGCCTCGACCTAAACAGTTTGTCCATAGCCCTTGATTTCGTTCAGCACGAGACACAACATCCCAACAAGACGCTTATCATGAGCGACATCCTCCAAAGCGGAATGCCCGACCACGAACTGTACGACCAAGTGTGCGGATACATCAAAAACCGAGGCATAAGCAAGTTCATCGGCATCGGCGATGCACTTTACGACAACAGAGAGCGGTTTACCGCCGTGCCGCGCACCTACTTCTACCACGACACTGAAGAGTTTATCCACCACCACAACCTTGACGACTTCCAGAACGAAACCATCCTGCTGAAAGGGGCACGCGTATTCCAGTTCGAAAACATAGCCAAACTTTTGCAGCGAAAAAGCCACGAGACCGTGCTGGAGGTGAACCTTGGCAACCTTGTCTGCAACCTCAACTATTATCGCTCGCTCATCCAACCCTCCACCAAACTTATGGCCATGGTGAAAGCTTCATCCTATGGAGCCGGCAAGGTAGAGATAGCCAACACGCTTCAATACAACCATGTGGACTACCTTACCGTAGCCTACAGCGACGAGGGTGTGGAACTGCGCCGCAACGGCATCTTGTTGCCTATCATGGTGATGAACCCAGAGGAAGATAGTTTCGACGACATCATCCGATTCGGCTTGGAACCCGACATATACAGCATGCGCATCTTCCATGCCTTTAACGAAACGGCACGCCTCTTCCTTCGCCACGGCGAGAAAGTTCCTGTGCACGTGGAGCTGGACACTGGCATGCACCGCCTTGGCTTCATGGAGCAGGAGCTGGACAACGTGGCACGCGCTTTCTCCGAGAAGAACTGCGTGTTGCGCGTGCAGAGCATCTTCACCCATTTCGCCTGCGCCGACGATCCCGCCATGGACAACTTCACGAGGGGACAAATAAGAAAATTCCAAACTTGGAGCTCGCGTCTCAAAGAAAGGCTGGGCGATGACGGCATATTATGCCACATCTGCAATTCATCTGGAATAGCCCGTTTTCCCGAAGCGCATATGGACATGGTGCGCCTTGGCATCGGCCTATACGGCGTTGCTCCCGAACCCAACGTGCAAGCACGTCTGGCCCCGGTAAGCCGGCTCAAGACGAAAATTTCGCAAGTGAAGGAAATCCCCTGCGGAGACTCGGTAGGCTATAACCGCCGTTGGGTGGCACCGCGCGACAGCCGCATTGCCATCATTCCCATTGGCTACGCCGATGGCCTCAGCCGTCATTTAGGCTATGGAAACGGGCGCGTGGAGATAAACGGGAAAGAGGCTCCCATCATCGGCAGCATTTGCATGGACATGTGCTTTATCGACGTTACCGACGTGGCCTGCAAGGAGGGCGACGAGGCTATCATCTTCGGTTCGGAACGCTTGCTGAAACAGATGGCGGCAGCGGCAGGCACCATCACTTATGAAATACTCACAACTGTGGCACCACGTGTAAAACGCATCTATTTTCAAGAATAATAGAAAAGCATGGCACACAATGGATCTTCATCCAAGATACTCACGTGGCTGGCCATGGCGGCTTTTGCCCTGCTGACGGCGTGCGCCAGCAATAATGACGGCAAGGAGGTCTTGCAGAAGTCGCTGGCCAAGCAGCAAATGTACTATACCGTAGAAGCGGAAACCGAAGTGATAGTGCACAATAAGACCAGCAACCAAAATCTGCTTGCGCTCCTTGGCGACAGGGAAATAGTAATCCCTGTGGTGGCGCGTCTAAAGGCCGGTATTGACCTGTCTTTGATAAAGAAAGAGGACGTCTCCTACGAAGGCCACACAGTGCGCTTCGTGCTGCCAGACCCTGTGATAGTGATGGAAAGCGTGGAAATAGACTGGGACAACGTGGACGAAAACGTCGGATTGCTCCGCAAAGGTTTCACTGACGAGGAAATTGCGGAAATTGCGGCTGTCGGCTCTAAAAGCATAAGGATGACGGTCCCGAAGACCGAAATAGTGGAAATGGCTCAAAACAGAGCCAAACTGGTGCTTGAAACCATTGCCAAAACGGCAGGCTACAAAGCCATCGTCATCTCCCCCAAATATTCATTCAACGAGACGATTGGGTTTGTTAGGAACGCAAACGAACACAAAAAAGACAAGGAGAGGGTTACGTGGCACTGAATATTCCCGAACTGAATATGCACAGAGCAAAGCAAGTGGCTTTCGTTTTACTCATCGTGCTGTCTGCCGCACTGGTGGTAGCGGTGCTGTTTCCCCGCGGCGAGAAAAAGGAGTCGGTCCTAAAGCATCTATTCAACCGCAGCGAAACCAGCACCTCGGTAATGAACGTGAACGAGGTGTTCCCCGTTGACCAAATAAGCGTTATGAGTTTCTTCCGAGAAGTGCCTGTGCACGAGCAACGTTTCGTGCATGGCATCAACGGGTGGAAACGCACTCGTAACATATACTGCGTCTACCCCGCCACACTGCGATTGGGTTTTGACTTAAGAAAATGCAAGGGCGACTGGCTGGTGTGCCGAAACGACACCACCTTTGTTCACATGCCCCCCGTTCAAGCCCTCAACAGCGGAAACCGCTTTGTGGACGAGACGCAATGTAGCGTCTACAATGTGGTGGGTAACTGGAGCAACGCTGAGAAAAAAGCCATGTGCGACAAAGCCAATCAACGCATGTACAGCCTTTGCTTTACTCCTGCCAACACGCAAAGAGCCGCAGAACTGGGCATTGCCTTGGTAACGGAACTTTTGCAAACCCTCGGCCATAAGACTGTGGTCGTCAGCGTGGAAGGATACCTGCCATCCCCCACATCACTCGACGTGGCGCCCATGTCTCGCCCATAACGGAACGCGCTACCTTTCGGTCACGAACCAAAAAGCACCTATCGTCAGCATGGAGAGCAGATACCCGCGTCCACGCCGCACGGCTTTTTTCGACAAAAACTTAAGACTTGGGAGGGGGTTGTGCGGATAGGGGGACTCG
>JAXFQM010000083.1:0-8889 GCA_034178965.1 Bacteroidales bacterium
TCACCAATGGCAGCACAGCCCAAGTGTACGTCATCTTTGCCATGACCGACAAGAGTCAGGGAACCAAGGGCATAAGCGCCTTCATAGTAGAGCGCCCTACACCCGGATTTTCTATTGGCAAAAAAGAAAAGAAGATGGGAATACGCGGCAGCGCCACTACCGAACTGATTTTCGAGGACTGCCGCATACCCAAAGAGAACTTGCTGGGCCAATTAGGCAAAGGCTTCAAGATAGCCATGATAACGCTGGACGGCGGCCGCGTGGGCATTGCCGCTCAAGCGCTGGGCATAGCACAAGGCGCCATTGACGAAACGGTGAAGTATTCCCGAGAACGCAAACAGTTTGGCCGTTCCATAAGCCAATTTCAAAACACGCAGTTCCAAATGGCCGACGTGGAAACCCGCGTGCAGGCCGCACGCCTGCTGGTGCGCAGTGCACACTACAAGAAAGATATGCACTTGCCTTTCAGTGTGGACGCCGCCATGGCAAAACTCTTTTGCGCCGAAACGGCCATGGAGGTCACCACCAAGGCAGTGCAGTTCCATGGCGGATATGGATACACGAGGGAATACCCGGTGGAACGCATGATGCGCGACGCAAAGATTACGGAGATATACGAAGGCACCAGTGAAGTGCAGCGCATGGTGATAGCCGGTAAACTATTTAAGAAATAAGTTATTAAGAAAAAGAAATGAAAATAGTCGTTTGCATAAAACAAGTGCCGGACACCACCGAGGTGAAAATAAATCCTCAAACCGGCACCCTAATACGCGAAGGCGTGCCCAGCATCATGAACCCCGACGACAAAGGTGGGCTGGAATTTGCCCTTTGGTTGAAAGACAAATGCGGCGCGCATGTCACCGTCATCACCATGGGCCTGCCGCAAGCCGACGCCATCCTGCGTGAAGCCCTTGCCATGGGCGTGGATAGGGCCATCCTGCTCACCGACCGCAAACTGGGTGGCGCGGACACCCTTGCCACCAGTAGCGCTCTCGCTGGCGCGCTGCGCACCATGGAATACGACCTCATCATCACGGGACGCCAAGCTATTGACGGCGACACCGCGCAGGTGGGACCGCAGATAGCGGAGCACCTTGACCTGCCGCAAGTATCTTACTTGGAGGACCTGGACTACGACGAGACCACAAAGACTGTGACCGCGCGCAAGCAAACCGAAGAAGGATATGAAATATTGGAGATGCAGGCGCCCGCTTTGGTGACAGTGCTGGCCAGCGCAGTGAAACCCAGATATATGAGCGTAAAAGGTATTGTGGAAGCCTACGACCGTGAGGTAGAAGTGTGGGGGGCGGACCGCATCAACGTGCCCGAAGACCGCATCGGCAAGGCGGGATCGCCAACCAACGTGTTCAGAAGTTTCCCCAAGGCGCTGAAGCCTGCTGGACAAACCTTAGAGGTAAGCCCCGAAGAGGCCGTGGACATCATCATCAAAAACCTTAAAGAGAAACACATAATATGAATATTGCTGAATATAAGGATGTCTATGTCTTCGCCGAGCAACGCGAAGGCAAGATACAGAAAGTGGCCTTCGAACTGCTGGGCAAGGCGCGCGAATTGGCCGACAGTTTGGGCGAGAAAGTGGTAGCGCTGCTGCTGGGCGACGGCGTGGCCAAGCAAGCCGAGAGCCTCATAGCAGCAGGCGCCGATAAAGTGGTGGTGGTGGAAGACCCCATCCTGGAGCCATATCTGACAGAGCCGTATACACAAGCTATCACACAAATTGTGGTTAGCCACAAACCAGGCATTATGATGTTGGGAGCCACCACGATAGGACGCGACTTGGGTCCCCGCTTAAGCGCGCGCAACGTGACGGGCCTTACTGCCGACTGCACCAAACTGGAAATTGCCGAGGAGGACAAGCAGTTCCTCATGACGCGTCCCGCCTTTGGAGGCAATCTGATGGCTACCATCACCTGCAATAATCACCGTCCGCAAATGTGCACTGTGCGCCCTGGCGTAATGCAGGCCATGGCTGTAGACAAGAGCCGCAAGGGAGAGGTAGAAATGTTCAAGGCGCAGTTTGATATGAAGAAGATAAGCCGCGTGAAAATCGTGAAGATAGAGAAGAAAGACAAGAAGGTGACCGACATCTCCGAAGCCAAAATTCTCGTCAGCGGCGGACGCGGCGTGGGAAGCAAGGACGGATTTTCCAAGTTACAAGCACTGGCCGACGTGCTTGGAGGAGAGGTGAGCAGTAGCCGCGCCATGGTGGATGCTGGTATCATGGAACAAAGCCGCCAAGTGGGCCAAACTGGCAAAACGGTGCGTCCCGCACTTTATGTGGCTTGCGGTATCAGCGGTGCCATTCAGCATTTGGCAGGCATGGAGGAAAGCGAATACATCGTTGCCATTAACAAGGATAAGTTTGCTCCTATCTTCAGCGTGGCAGACCTTGGAATAGTGGGCGACCTGCACAAGATTGTCCCGCTCCTTACAGAGAAGCTGAAAGCCTTGCAGGCAAAGCAATGAGCGGAAAGAATAGCGTGGCGGCGGCAAGGTCATTTGCCGCCGCCACGTCTCTAAGAATAAGAAATAGGCGCTGCCAAACATAGCATAGCCAAGGGCGCAAGAATGGCGTCCTTTTTTCGTTATCCGCTGCGGAGATTTTTTGTGACAAAATGTCTGATTTGTCGAAAAAAAATCGTATCTTTGCAAATTGAAAAATAAAGATGGCATTTGTTTAACTCGTTGTATGATAGACCAACAGACGAAAGAGCGCATCATGGATGCTGTGCAAATTGAGCAAGTTGTGGGCGAATTTGTACAACTGAAGAAACGGGGCGCGAACTACACGGCGTGCTGCCCTTTCCACAACGAGAAGACTCCCTCTTTTTACGTAACTCCTTCAAAGGGAATATTCAAGTGCTTTGGTTGCGGAAAAAGCGGTGATGCCATCACGTTTCTCATGGAGCACGAACACTACTCCTATCTTGAGGCGCTGCGCTACCTGGCACAGAAATACCACATAGAGATACAAGAGAAGGAGGAGACCTGGCAGCAGCGCGAACAGAAAAGCGAACGCGACGCGTTGTACAACATAACCGAGTTCGCCCAAAAGTACTTTGCCGACCTGCTGTATAACGATGAGATGGGACGTGCCGTGGGGCTCGCCTATCTGCACGGACGAGGCATGAACGATGATATCATCCACCGTTTCGGACTCGGCTTTTGCCTGGACGAATGGAGCGGGTTTACAGACCACGCCCGCAAGAACGGCTATTCAGACGACATGCTGCAAAAATCGGGGCTGACCGTTTTCCACGACGATGGCAAATGTTACGACCGCTTCAGAGGACGCGTGATGTTTCCGCTATACAATCTTAGCGGACGCGTGATCGGTTTCAGCGGCCGTATCCTAAAAAAGGACGATAAGACGGCCAAATATGTTAACTCGCCGGAGAGCGAAATATACACCAAAGGCAAGAACCTTTACGGACTTTATCAAGCGCGTAACGCCATTGGGAAACAAGACAAATGTTACTTGGTGGAGGGCAACATAGATGTGGCGTCGATGCACCAAAGCGGAGTGATGAACACAGTGGCTTCGTGGGGCACAGCGCTTACGGTGGACCAAATCAGGCAAATCAAACGCTTTACGGCCAACGTCACAGTGTTATACGATGGTGATGCGGCAGGAGTGCATGCCACGTTGCGCGCCGTGGACATGCTATACAAAGAGGGAATGCATGTGAGGGTGGCTCTCTTTCCTGAAGGGGAAGACCCAGACAGTTACGCACAGAAAAACGGAAGCGTGAAGTTGCAAGAATTTTTGCTTCGGCACGAAGAAAACTTCATAGCCTACCGCCTGAGACTAGCAACGGATGAAATAAGCAAAGACCCCATACGCAAGGCAGAAATCATCAAAGAAATCATGCAGACTGTGGCGCTGGTGCCAGACCTTATCGAACGCAGCGAATACGTGTCGCTGTGCGCCTCAAAATTTGGCATTGCCGAGCAAACCTTGCAAACGCAATTGGCAATGACCATGGCGGGCAACGCACGCAAAGCCTACGAAGAGGAAAAGAAGAAGGAAGAAAGGAACGCTGCTGTCCCGTTTCAAGAGACGAATGCAACGCAAGAGGATGCCGTAGCCGCCCTGTCGGCCCCGACAACGCCACGACAGGCATTGATATCCTCGACAAACCCTAACGAGGGCCAAGAGCGCAAACTGATAAGCCTGCTGGTGAACAGCGGTAAGAAGAGGGTCAACCTCAACTACGCTGCGCCCAAGGAAGAGCCAGAAATGACCACTGTGGCGGCCTGGATAGTGGACGAAATAGAGGCAGACATGTTGGAATTTGAGAACGCGCAATACGAAAGCGTGTACAAGATATTCTCATATCACCGCAACAAAGGTGGCGCCATAGACGGCCATTACCTAATGATGGCGGACGACCCACAGGTGCGCAACTTGGTAGCCTCTTTGATGATGGAGGAATATGAGCCCAGTGAACACTGGAAAGACAAGCATATTTTCCTTCCCACATACGAAGAACGCTTGGCGAGGGATGTGGATGAGAGTCTTATGGTGTTCAAGCAGCGCAAACTGGAACGTCTGATGGCAGACAACGCGCGACGCCTGGAAGTCGCCTGCAAGGCAGGCGACGAGATAGAGATGGTACGTCTACTCACGGAAAAGATGAAGATGGACAAAATGAAGCAAGAAATAGGCAAGATGCTGAACAGGGTGATAATGCCATGATAGAATAGAATTGTAGATAATAACGTTTGAACCTTATTTTTCATGGATATTCAGAACATAAAAAACCGCTATGACATCATTGGCAACGACGCGAAACTGATATTTGCCATAAATAAAGCCGCGCAAGTGGCACCCACGGATCTTTCCATTTTGGTAACGGGGGAAAGCGGGGTGGGCAAGGATGTCTTTTCGCGCATCATCCATGACAATAGCACCCGTAAACACAAGAAGTTGGTAGCCGTGAACTGCGGCGCCATACCCGAAGGCACCATAGAAAGCGAACTGTTCGGACATATCAAAGGCTCGTTCACGGGTGCAGAGCGTGACCGCAAGGGCTATTTTGAGGAAGCCGACCAAGGCACCATATTTCTCGACGAGGTGGGCGAACTGCCCTTGGCCATGCAAGTGAAACTGCTTAGGGTGTTGGAAAACGGTGAAATACTGCCCGTGGGCTCCTCTTCGGCAAGGAAAGTGGATGTGAGGGTGGTGGCGGCAACAAACAAGGACATACTGCGCGAGGTGCACAACGGACATTTTAGGGAAGACTTGTACTACCGTCTAAACCAAATATCCATCTACATCCCACCGTTGCGCGAAAGGAAGGACGACATCTACCTACTTTTCCGTAAGTTCTCCAATGACGTGGCGGAAAAGTACAGCATGCCGCCCATCTCGCTCACGCCCGATGCACGTGACTATCTCATGCGCTATCCTTGGTATGGTAACATACGTGAACTGAAAAACATGACGGAACAGATTGCCGTGGTGGAAACGGAAAGACTCATCACGCAGCCTATTCTTCAAAACTATCTGAAATACGTGCCCACCGAGAAGATGCCCGCCATTTATGTGGACAACGAGCGGGGCGAGGGTGTGACGGACAGGGAACTGCTGTTGAAAGCACTGAATATGGGGCAGAGCATCAACGAGATGCGCAGCGAGATTAATTATTTACGACAGGCCGTGGCGCGTTTGGCGCAAGGCACTACGATAAAGGACTTGAACGAAGACGAAGAGGAGTACGCAAGCATGCCAGTGGTGATGAACGATGTACCACACGTGAAAGTGCTGGGCAAGCCATCGAGAAGCGCAGAACAACACATTGACGCAGAGGGTTTCAATGAGGCGGAAGTGGTGACCGACGACGAACCGGCCTCGCTGCAAGAACGAGAAAAGGCGGCCATCATAGATGTACTGGCGCGCAATGGAGGAAAACGAAACAAAACGGCAAGAGATTTAGGAATATCCGAGCGCACGCTCTATCGTAAATTAAAAGAATATGGACTCGAGTAGCAACTACAACGTATCAATCACGCTCCCTGCTTCAAAAAGCCTTTCCAACCGTTGGCTGGTAATGGACTACTTGTCCGCCAATGGCATCAAGATAAAGAATCTATCAGCCGCAGCCGACACGCAGTTGCTAAAACGCCTTTTTCACCAACTCCGCATAGGCAGACGGCATACGTTCGACTGTCGCGATGCGGGCACGGCAGCGCGTTTCCTAACAGCTATTTTGGCCTTCACGCCAGGCACCTATTTTGTCACGGGCAGCGAACGATTGCAGCAACGCCCCATGGGCCCGTTGGTGGACGCGTTACGCTCTATAGGGTGTCAAATTACCTGCATGGGGCGAGAGGGGTTTCTGCCGCTTAAAATAGTGGGTACTGTACCCCGTGCCGAGCGTGTGGTGATAGACGGTTCGCTCAGCAGCCAGTTCGTGTCCGCGCTGTTGCAGGCTGCCGTTATTTTGCCGCAAGGCATTGCAGTAGAGGTGACGGGGGCGGCCAATTCGGAGGCTTTCGTGGCAATGACGTTAAACATCCTTAGCGAGGCCAACGTGGAATGGAGTTTGAAGGGAGTGCCGCCAGCCTATTACATGCGGCACACGCTGCCTCGTTGCGATTCCGTTACCATTGAACGCGACTGGAGTGCGTCGTCATATTTCTTTTCGGCACAGGCGTTGAAACCGTCGTTGCGAACGCGCATGATTGGCTTGTACCGCGACTCCATTCAAGGCGATAGGGCTGTAAAGGATATTTTTAGTCAATTAGGAGTGAAGACGCTACAGTCCGAGGCCAATATCGACCTATCCCCAAGCAAGGAGAACTGCAAGAAAACGTTTGAGTGGAATTTCCGAAACACACCCGACTTGTTTCCCGCCGTGGCCGTGACGTGCGCGGCTTTGGGTGTGGATGCACACCTAAAAGGCATTGAAAACTTGCGCATCAAGGAAAGTGACAGGGTGAACGCCATCGCTGAAGAATTGGAAAAAATGAATGGAAAAGTGGTTGTGACACAGGATGAGATGCATGTGCTTCCTTCAAAGTTATGCGTTACGCAACCTGTGAACTCGCACAACGACCACCGTGTAGCCATGGCTTTCGCAGCCTTGAAAGTGAAGTATCCCGAAATAGAAGTCCTCAATCCTAACGTGGTCACCAAATCGTTCCCGAATTTTTGGGAGATGCTAGACCGCATGGTAGAGAAATAGCATTCAACTACAAGGGTTGACGTTGTCGCAACAATATGCGGCACGAGCATGGGCTTTTAGGAGGAAACGTTTGGTTCTTTTTCTTGAAATAAAACAAAAAGGGACCGCTGAAAGGCTGGTGAAGCGCATATAGGGGGAATATGCAAAGGAATATTCACCAAAAAATGTGTTATCCTTTCCGCGGTGTCACCGATTAGGTTGTCCTGTCGGTGGCGTTCCCTTTTCGACAAAATAACAAACAACGTTGTTTTAGTTCTATTATTTCTCGAAAACTTGCATTGGGGGATACTTTTTTACCAAGAAAAAGCATTTTTCTTGATATTAACTTGAAATACAGTTAATTACTGGATTAATTTTCTTTCCATAAAATTGACTTGTCTCTCTTGAAATAGGACATTTGTTTCTTGGCATACTGCCAAGAGTGGGTTTTGACAGCGGAAAGTGCCGTCTCTTCGGTGCAGGTGCCATCGAGCATGGCAAAAATTTCCTTGTACCCAACGGTGTTTAAGGGTTGCAGGTTGCGCAGGGGTGTAAGACTGCGCACCTCTTCCACTAGACCTTCCTCGGCCATGAGGCTGGCACGACGGTCAATCCTTTCGCGAAGAATGTGCGGCTGGCAATACAGCCCTATTTTTTCTATTTCGAAGGGGCGCTTCATTTTTGTTTGCCGTATTACTTCGCTGTAGGGTCTGCCCGTCATGCGGATAACCTCCAGGGCACGTTGCAGGCGAACGGGGTTTTGTTTGTCCACCCTTTCGAAATAGGCGGGATCCAATGCCTTTAACCTACCTTGAAGTTCGTCAAGTGGTAGCGCCTGCAACTCGGCGCGAAGTTCGGGCGTGGGGTCGGGCAGGAGCGCAATGCCTTGGCACAGCGCATCGGCATAGAGGCCTGAGCCACCAACAGCCACTACGATGTCGTGGCTGTTGAACAAGTTGTGGATGCGCTCCATTGCCTCCTGTTCGTAGGTGAAAACGTTGTAGGGCTCTCTCACGCTGCGGTTGGCGATGAAGTGATGCTTCACGCTTCCAAGTTCATCCTCCGAAGGTCGTGCCACCCCTATGCGCAGTTCGCAGTAGCATTGCCTGGAATCACAACTTACGATTTCTGTGTCCAGCATCTTGGCGACCTTGATGGCATATACTGTCTTGCCCACAGCGGTGGGCCCCACAATCATTAACAGTTTCTTCACAGTAGAGGTGTGTTTCTTTGGTTTGGGCAGGTGGCTCTCTCATTGCACCTTATACAACCCTAACTCGGCTCCTTTTTTCAGCATGAACTGCCAGCACTCGTTTCGGTCGTTAGGTATTTCTCCGTCGAGAATTCCGTCCTTAATAGCATCCTTGATGATGCCTATTTCGCGGCACGGCCCTATGCCGAACGTTGCCATGATGTCTTCCCCGCTAATGGGGGGCTGAAAATTGCGAATGCGGTCTTTTTCCTCCAACTCCACCAACTTTTGGCGCACCAGTTGGAAATTGGCCAAATAGCGCTTCACCTTCAGTTCGTTCTTGCTGGTGATGTCGGCCTCGCAGAGAGTCATCAGGTCATCGATGTCATTGCCCGTGTCGAACAGCAGGCGCCTGATGGCGCTATCTGTCACCACGTCTTCTGCCAGTATGATGGGGCGCAAGTGCAGTAGCACTAGTTTTTCCACATATTTCATCTTGGCGTCCAG
>JAXFQM010000090.1:0-6382 GCA_034178965.1 Bacteroidales bacterium
TACCGCATCGGCATAGGATACGACGTGCATCGCCTGGAAGAAGGGCTTCAACTCTTCCTTGGGGGGGTGAAGGTGGAGCATGGAAAAGGCCTCGTGGGGCACAGCGATGCCGACGTGCTGATTCACGCCCTCTGTGACGCGTTGCTGGGCGCGGCGGCATTGGGCGACATCGGCGCTCATTTCCCCGACAGCGACGCAGCCTACAAAGGCATAGACAGCAAGGTGCTGCTTCGCAAAGTAGTGGAGATGCTGGCGCGAGAGGGCTATAGAATAGAGAATGTGGATAGCGTTGTGGCCGCCCAGCGACCCAAATTGGGGCCCTATATCCCAGCCATGCGGCAAGCCCTTGCCGAGACTCTCTCTATTCCTGTGGAGAGGGTGTCGGTGAAAGCTACAACAACGGAGCGACTGGGTTTTGAAGGACGCGAAGAAGGCATAAGCGCACAGGCCATAGCGCTTATCAGCAAGGAATAAGTACCCATTTTGATTGCGATATGGAACAGAACCAACAAAAGACCAACGAGCAGAAAGATGCCGCGGTGCTGGAAGACACTGGTTGCTCCCTTGTGCTATACAACGACGACTACCATACTTTCGACTATGTCATCAAAGCGTTGGTAGACATTTGCCGCCACACCTACGAACAGGCCGAACAGTGCACCATACTGGTCCATTTCAAGGGGAAGTGTGCCGTGAAGCACGGAAGTTATGACGACCTGCTACCCATGCACACGGCGTTACTGAATAAGCAACTTACCTCCGAAATCATAAAATAATGACAATGTCGTGGTTCCTCATCATAGTCATGCTGTTTGTGGGCACACTGCTTCTTACCCTTGAGATAGTGGCCCTCCCAGGCTTCGTGGCAGGGGCCTTTGGATTAGGAATATGGGGCGTGGGAGTGTGGCAGGCTTTCGTTTCGAAAGGCGCTACGGCGGGTTGGATAGCAATGTTCGCTTCTATATTTGTATTCGTGTTGCTGCTCGCGGTCTTCCTAAAAGCCAAGACATGGCGCGTCTTCAGCCTCAACGAGCAAGTGGACGGCAAGATGAACATCATAGACGAAAGTTCCATTGCGGTGGGCACGCGGGGAACCACCGTTACGCGCTGTGCGCCGGCGGGAAAGGCCTTGTTCGCCAGCGGCATGGAAGAGGTTCACTCGCAAGGAGCATTCATAGACGAAAACAAGCAAGTGGAAGTGATAGAGATAGAAGGTTACAAAATAACCGTGAGAGAAGTAGAATAAAAAACGCCCATTGTGGTTTTTTTTCGTATATTTGCATTCGCATTCCATCGTTGGTGGAATGCGATAAACATTTATTTATATGGCTTTTATACTTGCAATAGAATCGAGCTGCGATGACACTTCCGCCGCAATTTTACGCGATGACTACTTGCTTTCCAACGTCATCGCTTCGCAGAAGGTGCATGAGCAGTACGGCGGCGTTGTGCCGGAACTGGCCAGCCGCGCACACCAGCAGAATATTGTACCTGTGGTCGACGCCGCCATCCGAAATGCGGGCATCGAAAAAAAGGACATTTCTGCAGTGGCCTTTACAAGAGGGCCAGGCTTGCTGGGCTCTTTGCTGGTGGGCGTGTCTTTCGCCAAAAGTTTTGCGCAGGCATTGGATATTCCTCTCATAGAGGTGAACCACTTGCAGGCGCATGTCCTTTCTCATTTCATAAAAGAAGGCAACGATACGCAAGTGCCGCAATTTCCATTACTGTGTCTCTTGGTGTCGGGCGGGCATACGCAGATAATACTCCTACGCGACTATTTCGACATGGAGGTGCTGGGACAGACAATAGACGATGCAGCAGGAGAGGCCATAGACAAGGCGGCAAAGATAATGGATTTAGGCTACCCGGGTGGCCCTATCATAGATAAGTTGGCACAGGAAGGCAACCCAGCAGCTTATCGTTTCGCCATGCCGCAAATACCAGGCTATGACTATAGTTTCAGTGGCATAAAGACCTCGTTCCTTTATTTCTTGCGGGACCAGTTGGCTACGCAGCCCGATTTCATTGAACAGCATCAAGCCGATTTGTGCGCCAGCATACAGCAGTGCATAGTGAGTTTCTTGTTGAAGAAATTCGAGAAAGCAGCCAAGATGACCCAGGTAAGGGAGGTTGCCATAGCCGGCGGCGTAAGTGCAAACAGCGCGTTGCGCGAACAGATATCAGCGGTGGGCGAAAAGCACAACTGGAAGGTGTTCCTGCCCAAGAAAGCGTTTTGTACCGATAATGCAGCCATGGTTGGCATTGCTGGATACTTCAAGTATATGAGAGGCGAATATGCTGATATCAGCTTGCCGCCCTATACTCGGGCGTAAATGGGCAGCGGCGCTTTCTGCTATGAAGGTTCCAATGAGCCATGTTTACAGGATGGAACGAGCATTTAACGATTTAATGAATGAAATACGAGCGGGCAAATGCAACGACACGTACAAAGTGGGCAATCGCGGTAGCGGTGCTAATCGTGGCATATTGTTCATTGAGTGCCCCGCAGAAAGGAGTGGCACAAGACATCCATTTCAGCATGCCCGATGTGAACCCGGTACTGTTCAACCCTGCCTACTCGGGCTTCTTTGAAGGAAAAGGGCGTTTTGGCATAGCCTATAGGAACCAATGGGCCACCGTAACCCACCCTTTTCAAACCCTTGCCGCCTCAATGGAAATGTCGCTGATACGCAGACGCTATCAGCACGATGGTTTGAACATGGGCGCTGTTATGTATGCAGATCAGGAGGGTACACTGCGTTATGGCAACAACAGTGCAACGGCGATGCTGTCCTATTTTAAGGCTATTGGAGACCGCAACCTTCTGTCACTGGGGTTGCAAGTAGGATTTGGCATCAGCGGCTTCGACCTGAGTGACGCGCGTTTTGGGGAGGACGACGATGATATCGACCAAAAATCGGTGCATTACCCTCTATGGGGCGCTGGCATTGCCTGGTATTTTCAAAGCATGGAGACGTTCGTCGTAAAGATAGGCTTGGCTGGATATAATCTCAACAGGCCAAACATATCATATATGGGCATGGACAATGTATTTTTGGAAAGGCGTTTTAACATCTACGCCCGTTCGGAATATCGCGGTTGGCCGTCGGTGTCGGTGTTGCCCATGGCAATGGCACAATGGCAAAAGAATTACAGAGAGGTCCTTGTAGGAAGCGACGTGAAATGGTTTCTTGACGAAAGCGGTGCCCGCTTCCTTGCATTCAGCGGCGGTCTCTACTATAGAGTTGGCGATGCGTTACTGGCCACGTTGTCGATGGACTACAACGCTCTTGTATTCGCATTCAGTTACGATGCCAATTTCTCTAAACTTACGCCTGCCAGTCGCAGCGTGGGAGCCTTTGAGATGCAAGTTATCTACCGCCTGGGCGGTGCCAGCCGCGTAAAGTACAAAGCGATCCCTTGCCCTATCATATGAAATGTACCATGTCTTGCCCCATAATACCTTGTCTCCCCAAAACAATGTTATTGTGTCCATAATATTGTCAGAAAATCAGATTGGCTTATGAATAGATGCTTACCCTCTTTAATGCTGCTTTTCTTGTCTGGAAGTTTCGCCGCCACGGCGCAGGATGCCCTCGTAGTGCAAGGCGACAAGGCTATGGAGGCGGGATATTATAAGACAGCCTATGACTATTACCAGCAGGCTTACGTGGCGCAGCCCAACAATGTAGACTTATCATATAGGATGGCTGAAGCATGCAGGATGGGCAACGATTACGAAGGCGCTGTGGATTACTATCTGCAAGTGTTGAAAAGCCGCATGGCTCGAAGTTTCCCAGACTGCCATTTCCACCTTGCTCTCATGTACAAAAACAGTGGACACCCCGACAGTGCCCTTCGGCACTTTGAGACCTACATTGCAAGCGTGCCTGCCAATGTGGATTATGTGGCCAGGGCGCGCCAAGAAATAGGCGCATGCCAGTGGATACTAACAGGGGCGGGAGAGGAGCCTGCGCATTATTGGGTGAAGCACGAGAGTAGAAATATAAACTCGGAAGCCAGTGAGAGCGGAGCGGTGAAGATAGGAAAGGACAAACTGCTGTACGCGTCTATGCGGCCGACGGGTAAGCAACGCTCCGTTCTGAACGACGACTTGGTCCTCATGCAGGTTTACCAAACCGACCTTTCGAAAGACACCAAGCCAGGTGTCCCGTTCCTAAATGACTGGGGTATCAACAGCAAGAAAGAGCACAGCGGCAACATCGCCATTGACACGGCGCATAAGACACTGTTCTTCACCCGCTGCTCTGCCGACAATTTCGCGTCGACAATTTGCGCCATCTACTACATGCGTTGGAACGGCCGACGGTGGCTCAAGCCGCAGCGTTTGGGCGGCGACGTGAACATGGAGGGATACAGTAGCACGCAACCCGCCGTGAGCGTGCTGCCCGACGGCGGCGTAATACTCTTTTTCTCTTCCAACCGTCCCAACGGAATGGGCGGTTTCGACATTTGGTACACTCTCCTCGATAGTGCCATGAAAGCATCGCCATGCGTGAACTTGGGCTACCCTGTCAACACAAGCGGAAACGAGATTACGCCTTATTACAGCAATGCAGAAGAGAGGCTTTACTTCAGCAGCGACTGGCATTATGGCTACGGCGGATATGACGTGTTCTTCTCCGAGGGCAGCAGAGATGCATGGAGCATGCCAGTCAATTTAGGCCCCAGTCTCAACAGTACCGCGAACGACATCTATTTCAATCAAAATTTTGATGACCCATATAGCGGCTACCTTACCAGCAATAGAGCAGGTAGTTTCTTTATTTACGGAAACACCTGCTGCAATGATGTCTACCGCTGGAGCAGCGAACCGGCACAAGAGAAGGTGCCAAAGGATTGCCCGTGCAAGAAGGAAAGGAAAGAGCAGGTGCGGCTGTTGTTGCCCATAGCGTTGTATTTCGATAATGACAGGCCCAATCCCAAAAGCAAGTCGCCCGTCACAAGTCTCAACTATTTCCAAACCTACAACGTGTATATGTTTCGTCGTGAGGAATATAAGACCGCCCATTTCTCCAATCCCGATGGAGAGGAGGTGGACAGGGTGTGTCGCGAAATAGATGCCTTTTTCGACAATGAGGTGCAGGGCAATTGCCAAAAGTTCGAAACGTTTCTTAATCTGCTTGGCCAAGATTTGAAGAATGGGCATCGCATCCGCCTCACTATCGAAGGGTACGCCAGTCCGCTCCATTCGTTGGAATACAATCTTAACCTTTCTAAACGCCGCATTGCCACCATAATAAACCAGTTGATGGAATATCATCATGGCGAACTGTTGCGTTATATGAGCGGAGACAGCGCCGGCTCGCTTCAGTTGCGCGAAGTGGCATACGGCAGTAGTCATGCACCCTCTGCCATCAGCAACAGCCGCGCCGACCAAGCCAACAGCGTGTATAGCGTGATGGCGGCAAAGGAGCGCAGGATAGAAATTCAGGATTACCAATACTTGGAAGACGACAGCGCTATTATTTCTTGCCTTAACTTGCCGTCGCGGGCGCAGCATCTCGGCACCTATTTTGTGGGAGAGACCGCAGATATTGTGTTAAGGCTGCCGCACACCGCCACCGTTGAAAAAAGTCTTGCCTATATTAGCGTAGGCGTACCGGAAATCACAGTAAAGGGCTACAGCGCCTTGATTCCAGGCAAGGATTTGGTGGTCTATTTGAACCTTGACGCTACGAAGATGCAACCAATATATTCGGCTTTTTTCCCCTTGACCTTGCGGGTGGAGGGTGAAGGTGTAACGCAGACGCTTTTCTTGGAATACGGTGTCCAAAAGTGACTTTCTGAGGTCCTGTTGCAAAAGAAACGTTTGTTTTTCTGTTCTTTGAAATAAGCGCGGCAAAATCTGCGGACCATAATTTGTTGTCCTCTTTTTCAAAAAACAGATAGATAGATTTGCATGAAAACCCTATGGGTCAAAGGTATTGGCTATGGCCATCCAACAATCTCGTTGGAGTGAGACAAGGGCCGCACGCTGGAAACAATCCATGTGTGGCCCTTGCACCTTGCGGCAAAACGGTTGCAAAGTGGCGCCGTTCGGGGGGATGTCAGTCCTTTTCCCCTTGGAATTTCTTTACCAATAAGTCCAATTTCTCCTTTTGTATGCGTTCGTATTCCTGTTTGCGTTCGGCTTTCTTTTGCTTCATGCGGTCATACACGCGCTGCACCACTTGTTTTGTAGACAAGGGGAAGTCGGCGTTCATCATCCAACCATAGTATGAGGGTTCGGCGGCGAATGTTTGTTCCAATGTCTCGCCTTTGTGTTTGCCGAAGTTGAATATTTCGCGGCGTTGTGCGTCGTATCCGATGTGTCCGACGAGGTCGGCCAGGTTGGAGTTGCCTGTAAAAGCGGCCAATG